>NZ_CP166840.1:2877500-3233750 GCF_041346925.1 Agaribacterium sp. ZY112
TTCTGATGCACTTAGCTATCAATTACGCGATCACGGAGTAATGGTTCGGCACAACGAAGAGTTTGCCGCCTGTAAGGCCTATGAAAACGGTGTTGAGCTTACTTTAAAAAGTGGCAAGCATATCAAGGCGGATGCCTTACTTTGGTGTAATGGGCGCTCGGGCAATACGGCTAGTTTAAAGTTGGATGCCATCGGTCTTGAGGCCGACCACCGAGGGCAGGTGTCGGTTAATCGCTCTTATCAAACTCAAGTTAGCAACGTTTATGCAGCTGGTGATGTGATTGGTTGGCCTAGCTTAGCTAGTGCTAGTTACGACCAAGGCCGCGCTATTATTGATGTTATTGTGGGGCGTGATGCGCGTTTTATTGAAGATGCGCCCACGGGTATTTATACGCTGCCAGAAATTAGCTCAATTGGTAAAACGGAAGCTGAATTAACTGCTGCAAAGATTCCATACGAAGTCGGGCGTGCGTTTTTTAAAGATACTGCTCGTGGACAGATCAGTGGGGAAGATGAGGGGATGCTTAAGATTTTATTCCACTCACAAAGCTTGGAGATTTTAGGGATACACTGCTTTGGTGCTGAGGCATCGGAAATTATTCATATTGGTCAGGCTATTATGAATCAGCAGGGAGAGGCGAATACCGTTGAGTATTTTGTCAATACAACCTTTAACTACCCAACGATGGCTGAGGCTTACCGCATTGCGGCATTAAATGGTTTAAATCGGATATACCGAAATGTAGATTAAAAAAAACCGGCTAAAAGCCGGTTTTTTTTATGGCTGCGCTTTAAACAATAACAACGCTGTTTTCTACCCCGAGTTCATTGGGTATGTATTTGTCGGCATCGTAATCATTTTCCCAGCGCTCGCCATCGAGTACATAGCGATATTGGTATTCGCTGTCGGTATCTAGGTCGAGTGTGGTCGCGAGTGCGCCGTTCTTCTGCTTGCGTAGAACGTTGGATTCGTATTTCCAATCGTTAAAATCTCCAGCAAGATAGATCTTTTTAGCCGTCTGGGCGAGTTCAGGCGGGGCAACAAACTTTACTTTGCAGATCGGCTTGGTCTTTAGGTACTTTTTTTCAACACTCATGTAATGCTCTCCAGCAAACTTTAAAAGACTTGGAGTGGTAACGCAGAATCCATACCACGATGACGCAATTATAAAATACAAATTGTATTGAGTATGTGACATTCCGGCCAAAAGGCGTGGTCTTATGCGCCAAAATTTAGTTCCTATTACATTTGCTGCTTAAGTCGAGCTGAAAAGTGCATAAACCTGCTCAAGTGGAAAGTGCATGCCTTGGCGGTAGCGTTTAATTTCATTATTGACGATGGCGCTGCGGTGCATACTTTGTTGAGCTTCAATTTCTTTTTCGCTTAGCCAGCAAACTTCGCTAATGTCGCTATCTAGCTTTGCATGGGGATCTTCCCTAATTGCTGTAGCAACAAGACTTATTCGCAAGTAGGTGATGCCATTTGGTGCGTTTAGCTGGTTGATGCCCAATAGATAGGCGGGTTCAACGTGCCAGCGGGTTTCCTCTAGGCATTCACGAATAGCCGCTTCAATAATACTTTCGTTGTTTTCAACGTGACCTGCAGGTTGGTTTAACTTCAGTAGGCCGCCGCAGTGTTCTTTGACCATTAAGAATTTATCGTTCTTTTCGACAATGACTGCGACAGTAAGGTGGGGGCGAGACATAGGTGCTCCTGTATCCTTGTTTCTATAGCTATAGGGCTTGACTTAACCTTGGTGTAAAACCTGCTATAATTCCGCGCGCTTTATTTGGCCTCAAGGCCGACGCTCCGTTAATGAAACAGGTCCAGACTCATCGCACAACGAAGACGAGGAGCCTGTTTTGTTACTTATTAATATACAGGACACGTTATGACTAAAGAGAGAATTATCTACACCGAAACCGACGAAGCGCCTGCGCTCGCTACTTATTCGTTTCTACCCGTTGTGCAAGCTTTTGCTAAGGCTGCAGATGTTGAGGTGGAAACCCGAGACATCTCTCTATCTGGACGTATCCTTGCTAACTTTGCGGATCTATTACCTGAAGATCAGCGTATCGCTGATGCTTTAGCTGAACTTGGTGAGCTCGCAAAGTCACCGGAAGCGAATATCATCAAACTACCTAATATCAGTGCATCCGTTCCTCAGCTAGAGGCTGCGATTGCTGAGCTGCAAGCCAAAGGCTTTGCTCTTCCTGACTATCCGGTTGATGCTTCAAATGATAAAGAACTGGATATTCAAGCTCGTTACGATCGTGTCAAAGGCAGTGCGGTAAACCCTGTTTTACGTGAAGGAAACTCTGATCGACGAGCTCCAGGTGCGGTAAAACAATACGCGCGCAACAATCCCCACTCAATGGGTGCTTGGAGCAGTGATTCAAAATCTCATGTTGCCAGTATGAGCGCGGGTGATTTTTACGGTTCAGAGCAAAGCTTAACAATGGCTGAGGCAGATGTTGCTAGCATTGTGCTGGAGCAGGCTGATGGCAATACCCTTGAGCTGAAAGGTGGCCTTAAGTTATTGGCCGGTGAGGTGATTGATTCATCGGTTATGAGTAAGAATGCTTTACGCAGTTTTTTGGCAGAGCAGGTTGCAGAAGCTAAAGATCAGGGCGTTTTGTTATCTCTGCACATGAAGGCAACTATGATGAAAGTCAGTGACCCGATTATTTTTGGTCACATGGTGAGTGTCTTCTATAAAGATGTATTTGCTAAGCACGAGGCCGTATTAAGTGGTCTTGGCATCAACGTTAACAACGGTTTTGGTGATTTGGTAAGTAAAATCGACTCCCTTCCTGAAGAGCAGCGCAAAGCAATCGAAGCTGACATTGACGCTGTTTATGCCGCTCAGGCTCCTTTAGCTATGGTGAACTCCGATAAAGGCATCACTAATTTGCATGTACCAAGTGACGTTATTATTGACGCGTCTATGCCGGCGATGATTCGCGCCTCAGGTCAAATGTGGGGCCCAGACGGTAAGCAAAAAGACACTAAAGCGGTCATTCCAGATCGCTGTTATGCAGGTGTTTACCAAGAAACGATCGATTTTTGTAAGGAATTTGGCGCTTTAGATCCAACAACCATGGGCACCGTTCCTAATGTGGGCTTGATGGCTCAAAAAGCTGAAGAATATGGCTCTCACGATAAGACTTTCGAGGTGCCTGCTACTGGCAGTGTCAAGGTATTAAACTCGGCTGGTGAAGTATTGATGCAGCACGAGGTGGAAGAGGGTGACATTTTCCGCATGTGCCAAGTTAAAGACGCACCTATCCAAGATTGGGTGAAGCTGGCTGTTAACCGTGCCCGTGCAACGGGTAATCCCGCCGTGTTCTGGTTGGATGAAAATCGTGCTCATGATGCACAGCTAATCAAGAAGGTGGATCTCTATCTTAAAGATCACAATACCGATGGTCTTGAGCTTCATATTATGGAACCGCGCAAGGCAACTCGCTTCTCTTTAGAGCGTATTCGAGCTGGTAAAGATACTATCTCTGTGACGGGTAACGTATTGCGAGACTACTTAACCGACTTGTTCCCAATTTTAGAGCTTGGAACCAGTGCAAAGATGCTTAGTATTGTCCCATTGATGAATGGTGGTGGTTTGTTCGAAACCGGTGCAGGAGGTTCAGCTCCTAAGCATGTTGAGCAGTTGGTAGAAGAGGGGCATTTACGCTGGGATAGCTTAGGTGAATTCTTAGCTTTGGCGGTTAGTTTTGAGCATCTTGCTGAAAACAAAGGCAATGCTAAAGCAGGGGTACTGGCTAAGACCTTGGATAAAGCAACGGGGCAGTATCTGCTAAACAATAAGTCGCCTTCACGTAAAACTGGCGAACTTGATAACCGTGGAAGTCATTTCTATGTTGCCATGTATTGGGCTCAAACCCTTGCCGAGCAAAGTGATGACGTAGACTTAAAAGCAGTGTTTGCTCCGTTGGCTGAAAGCTTGGTGAACGCAGAAGAGGCTATTATTGCTGAGTTAAATGCTGCGCAAGGTGCTAAGCAAGATATTGGCGGTTATTTTCGTCCCGACCCTGCTAAGGCTGCTGCAGTTATGCGCCCAAGCGCAAGCTTCAATGCATTGATTGATGCTGTATAGTCTCTAGACGACTTTAAGGTATGCACTACAAAAAAGGCCGGTAATCTTACCGGCCTTTTTTATGTCTGTTTATGCAGTGCTTGCTTCTAGCTCATTGGGTTGGCTGTGTTCTCCTTCTGCCAGCTTGATGCTTTTGGCGTGCCCACCTTTGTCGGTATCGGATATTTCGTAGGTGACAGCTTGGCCGGCTTTAAGCGTTTTGTAGCCATCCATTTCAATTGATGAGTAGTGGGCAAATAGGTCGTCGCCGCCGTCCTCGGGCAATATGAATCCAAAACCTTTTGCGTTGTTAAACCATTTAACGGTTCCTGTCGGCATGGTGTTTTTCCTTTATTTTTGGTTAAGCTTGGCGCTGAAGTGAATCGAATACATTGGCAAAGCCAAATTGAAACCGTCACTCGCTGCTTAAGCATTATTATTATTTCGTCGATATTTTGACCGACTAGTGCTCTTTTTATCTAAGCGCATAGGTCTTGTCAACTTTTACGCGCTTAGAGTGTGAGCTAAGTGCTAGAGCGATTGTTAGCGGAGGGAGCTCAAGTTGCTTTAAAAGCGTCTTTTGTTTTTTCTTTTTTATCTTTACCTTTATTTATAAAGTCTAATTGTTTCAATATCTTATGTTGTTTAATTAAAGTTGTATCGATGAGTGCTTTATGCGGCTTAATTCAATAAACTGACGTATAAGATTTGAGTAACAGTGGTAGGACAATGCGTAATCTGGTTTTTTCTCAGCTAACCTTAAATCAAGGTGGCGAACAGCATGATGACTTTGATGGATCTGTCGCACTTCAGGAACAAAAACCTGCTTTAAAGCGTCCATCTATGTATAAGGTTGTGTTGTTGAACGATGACTACACACCAATGGAGTTTGTGGTAGAAATTTTGCAGGGTTTCTTTTCAATGGATCGAGAAAGCGCAACACGCGTAATGTTAATGGTCCATACTGAGGGAAAGGGCGTATGCGGTGTATACACAAAAGATATTGCAGAGACAAAGGCGGCCCAGGTCAACGCCTACTCTCAGGACAGCGAACACCCTTTGTTGTGTGAAATTGAACCATCTGATGACGAAGACGAATAGCGATAAGGTTTAAATGCTTATGCTTAGTAAAGAGCTGGAAACAACATTAAATACCGCTTTTAAAGGTGCGCGCTCAAAGCGCCATGAATACATGACGGTTGAGCATTTGTTGTTAGCTTTGGTCGATAACGACAGTGCGGCCAATGTACTTACTGCATGTGGTCTCGATCTAATAGTTCTTCGGCAAGATTTAAGCGATTTTGTCGATTCGACAACGCCTCTTATTCCTGAAGATGACGATGAGCGTGAGACTCAGCCTACCTTAGGTTTTCAGCGGGTCTTGCAGCGCGCTGTATTCCATGTGCAAAGCTCAGGTAAGAATGAGGTGACAGGGGCTAATGTCTTGGTTGCTATTTATAGTGAGCAAGAAAGCCAAGCCGTTTATTACCTTAAAAAGCAGGATGTGGCTCGTATCGATGTGGTGAATTACATCACACACGGCATCAGCAAAGTTGGAGGTGGGGCTGATCATGTTGACCACAGTGCGCCTCAGCAAGACGAAGAGGTATTGGGTGCTTCTGACACTCAGCAGAGCCCTCTGGAGGCCTACGCAACAAATCTGAATAACGAGGCAGCTCAAGGGCGTATAGATCCTCTAGTGGGACGTGATGAAGAAGTGGAGCGTGTTGTTCAGGTCTTAGCCCGTCGCCGTAAGAACAATCCATTACTCGTTGGTGAAAGTGGTGTGGGTAAAACAGCCATTGCTGAGGGGCTTGCCAAGAAGATTATCGATGGCGATGTACCAGAGGTACTTGAAGAGAGTACCGTTTATGCACTGGACCTTGGGTCACTACTGGCTGGAACCAAATACCGTGGCGATTTTGAAAAGCGTTTTAAGGGCTTATTGGCTGAGCTAAGAAAGCGTGAGCATGCTGTGTTGTTTATTGATGAGATTCATACCATTATTGGTGCAGGTGCGGCTTCTGGCGGGGTGATGGATGCCTCAAATTTACTTAAGCCGCTGTTAACTAGCGGTGATTTACGTTGTATTGGTTCGACTACGTTCCAAGAGTATCGAGGAATATTTGATAAAGATCGTGCGCTTTCACGTCGTTTCCAGAAAATTGATGTGGAAGAGCCGAGTGTTGATGATACCTACCACATCTTGAGAGGTCTGAAGTCTAGTTTTGAAAAGCATCATCAGCTTAAGTACACCGATACAGCCTTAAAAGCGGCTGCGGAGCTTGCAGCTAAATACATCAGTGACCGTTTTATGCCCGACAAAGCCATTGATGTGATTGACGAGGCGGGAGCTTTTCAGCGTCTAAGGCCTGAAAATAAGCGCAAGAAGGTCATTGGTGTCCGTGATATCGAAGAAACAGTTTCTAAGATTGCCAGAGTTCCTGCGAAGACGGTTAATAGCAGTGATAAGCAGCAGCTTGCTAAACTTGAAGACACCTTACGTATGACGGTCTTTGGTCAAGATGAAGCTATTGATGCGGTTTCTTCTTGTATCAAGCTCAATCGTGCTGGTTTGACTAGTCATGATAAGCCTGTTGGCTCTTTCTTGTTTGCTGGTCCTACAGGGGTTGGTAAGACCGAACTTTGTAAGCAGCTTGCTGCCGCAATGGGGGTCAATCTTATTCGCTTTGATATGAGTGAGTATATGGAACGCCATACGGTGAGTCGTTTAATTGGCGCACCTCCTGGTTATGTAGGTTTTGATCAAGGGGGCTTATTGACGGAGGCCGTAACTAAGCAACCGCACAGTATTTTATTGTTAGATGAGATCGAAAAAGCGCATCCTGAGGTGTTTAACTTGCTGTTGCAGGTGATGGATCACGGTACGCTTACTGATAATAACGGTCGTTCAGCTGATTTTCGTAATGTGGTGTTGATTATGACGACCAATGCTGGTGCTTCTGAGATGAGTCGCAGTTCGATAGGCTTTACCACTCAAGACCATACAACAGATGGTATGGAAGTGATTAAAACGGCCTTTACACCAGAGTTTCGCAATCGCTTAGATTCTATTATCCAGTTTGGTGCTTTGAGTCTTGATGTGGTGAAAACGGTGGTTGATAAGTTCTTAATGGAGCTGCAGACCCAGCTTGATGACAAGCGAGTTACCCTGGATATAAGCGAAGAGGCTCGCAACTGGCTGGCTGTTAACGGTTATGATCCACAAATGGGTGCGCGACCAATGGCTCGCATTATTCAGGAGCGAGTTAAAAAACCATTGGCGGAGTTGGTGCTATTTGGCGCTCTGTCAGAGAAGGGTGGTGCGGTGCGCGTCAGTGTGGAAAATGACGAGCTGGTATTGGAGCAAGAAGAGCTAGTTTCCTAGCTCTTTCTAAATACCGCGCTGCTTTAGCGGGCGCGGTAGGTGATGCGCCCTTTACTAAGGTCGTAAGGGGTCATTTCTACCTTAACTTTATCGCCAGTTAAAATGCGAATGTAGTTCTTGCGCATTTTTCCAGAAATATGTGCGATAACAACATGTCCGTTCTCAAGCTTTACTTTGAACGTGGTGTTTGGGAGTGTGTCTACTACTTCGCCTTCGAGTTCAAAGTTGTCTTCTTTCGCCATTCGGCTCTTACCTCAAGTTTGCTTAGCCAAGAAAGGCGGCAATTCTGCCTTAACTGCTTAGCTAGAACAAGGTAAAAAGCATGTTTTCGGCGCATCTTGCCTAAATTAGCAGCATTTTCCTCTAGATCTGCTCATAACTGCGCCAATGGCCATCAATCAACAACTGAAAAGGGCGGTATTGAGCTTTGTAGCGCATCTTTTGGCAGCCTTTGATTAGATAGCCAAGGTAAAGGTGGGGCAGGTTATGTTGTTGGGCCCAAAGGGTTTGAAATAAGATGTTGAAGTTGCCTAGGCCTCGCTTGTGCTCATCGGGTTCAAAAAAGCTATACATGGCAGAAATACCATCGCTAAGCAGGTCGATGACGGCTACGGAAAGTAATTTTTTATTTTTGTCTCTAAAGCATAAGTAGCGGGTAATCCCCCAAGCGCTTGATAAAAAGTCGCTGAATTGCTCTCTGCTGGGTGGGTACATGTCGCCATCAGAGTGGCGAGCATTGATGTAGCGAGAGTAGAGCTCGTAGTATTCGTCTTCATCGATGCTTCTCTTGAGTTCGCAATATAAGTCTTCATTGCGTTTCAAGCAGCGTTTTTGACTGCGATTGGGTGTGAAGCTTTCACATAAAACACGAAATGGTATGCAGGCGTTACAGTTTTCGCAGCGTGGCTTATAAACGTGCTCGCCACTGCGTCTAAAACCAAAAGCAGAGAGGGTGCTATATAAGCCTGCATCAAGTTGTTGCTTGGGGTCTACAAAAATGTTACTGCTTTTTTTTGCATCTAAATAGCCGCAGTTGTGCTCCACGGTTTGGAAAAAACGTAATTCACTCAGATCCGTCAAAGCCATGCTCTCCCATTGCCCAATTTCCGGACCAATCAAACTTTCTAGCTGAGCCTTGATTGTCTTGCAGGATGTACTCAAACTCGTCGCGCTCTATCTCTGTAGCGCCAAACTGGGCAAGATAATCAGTATAAATTTGGCAGTCAATCAGTTTAAAGCCCCATGCTTGTAGCTGTTTGATTGTCGTAGCGAAAGCCAGTTTGCTGGCGCCACTTACTTCGCTAAACATAGACTCACCAAAAAATACGCGACCTATCGAAATACCGTAGAGGCCTCCGACTAGCTTATCGTCCTGCCATGCTTCAATGCAGTGGGCCCAGCCTTGTTGGTGCAGTTCGCTGTAGGCTCGCTGTATATCATCAGTGATCCAGGTGCCATCTTGGCCGTCTCGAACTTGATCAGCACAGCGCTGAATAACCTCTTCAAAAGCGCTATTCACTCGGATGTTAAACGGTTTTTTGCGAGCCAGTTTGCGCAGGCTTCTGTTTAAGTGGGCGAGCTCTGGTCTCAGGCAAAGGCGTGGGGTTGGGCTCCACCATAGAATAGCTTGGCCATCTTCAAACCAAGGAAAAATGCCGCGCTGGTAGGCTTTGATCAGGGTTTGGCTGTTTAAATTCCCCCCCGCAGCAAGCAGACCATTAGGGTCTTCGAGTGCAAGATGGGTAGGGGGGAAGGCTGGATTGACCTCATCCAGCCAGACTAGTTGGCTCACCTTATTTTTCGTCTAGGTAGCGCTCTGCATCTAATGCCGCCATACAGCCAGAACCTGCTGATGTAACGGCTTGACGATAGATGTGATCGGCAACATCACCGGCTGCAAATACACCCGGGATACTAGTGGATGTGGCGTCGCCTTCTAGACCACTTTTAACCACGATATAACCGTTATTCATGTCGAGCTGGTCTTTGAAAAGGTCGGTGTTGGGCTTGTGGCCAATAGCGATAAATACCCCGGTAAGGTCAAGCTCTTGGGTGCTGCCATCTTTAGTCGATTTTGCTCTTAGGCCTGTCACGCCCGCATCATCACCAAGTACCTCGTCTAATTGGTGATCCCAAAGAATGTTGATGTTGCCATTTTTGGCTTTTTCGAGCAGGCGGTCTTGCAGGATCTTTTCAGCGCGTAGGCTATCGCGACGGTGAATTAGAGTTACTTCACTGGCGATGTTTGAAAGATACAGTGCTTCTTCAACTGCGGTGTTACCACCGCCGACAACGGCTACTTTTTGGTCTCGATAGAAAAAGCCATCACAGGTTGCACAGGCGCTCACGCCGCGGCCTTGGAATGCCTCTTCACTTGGCAGGCCTAAGTATTGGGCTGATGCACCAGTACAGATGATTAATGCGTCACAGGTGTAGGTGTCATTGCCGACTAGAGTAAAGGGGCCGCTTTTAAGGTCACAACTTTCAATGTGATCAAAAATAATTTTTGTATCAAAGCGCTCGGCATGCTGCTGCATTTTAACCATTAAGTCGGGGCCTTGAAGCTCCGGGTCACCGGCGGGCCAATTTTCAACTTCCGTGGTGGTGGTTAGCTGACCGCCTTGTTGCATGCCTGTGATCAAAACAGGATTGAGGTTGGCGCGAGCAGCGTAAATCGCAGCGGTATATCCGGCAGGGCCGGAGCCTAAAATGATCAGCGGGTGGTGGGTGCTTTCGCTCATATACTACAGGTCCGATAAGAGATAATTGTAAGTGATTCTAAAGGATTTCAACCTTGCCGCCTATTGGCTCTAACAATAAGCGCGATTAAGTTTCTAAATGCCCAACTTTTTTGGGGAATTATTTAGTGTTGTATTTGTTTTCATCCGCACGGCGTACACAGGCTCGCAGGCTTTCACCGTCTTGCTGCTCAGCAATACCAATCGTTATATCAAGAGGGTTCTCTTGATGCAGTTGGCTGTGTTGTATTAGCTGTTGCAAGCGCTTGCTCAATTGTGAGCAGCCCTCTAAATCACAGGGAACTGGCATAATGACAAATTTTGAGCGGCTAATGCGGTATAGTTTTTCACCTTGATAAAGTTGGGTCCGCGCGAGCTCACAAAAATTTATCAGCGCTTCGTCTCCGGCAAGGTGACCAAACTGGGCGTTGATTTTTTCTATGTCATCCAGCTCCAGTAAAATAACCGAACGGATACTTTGGTTGGCATTGTCTTCTTGTACGGCCTGCTCAAAGGAACGACGGTTGTAGCAGGCGGTTAATGGGTCTTTATAGCTGAGCTCTTCTAGCTGTTGTTGTTGCATTTGATTGCGGCTAACAAATAGTGCAGTGAAAACGTTACTGGCTAAAAAGCTAATTGCAAATGAAGCTAGCTTAGTACCACTGACTTGATCGTGGATCATGATGAATATCGACAGCCCAGTGATGCACGCGGCAATCATGGCCCATTGGATACGGGCTAGATAATACATGGCTATAGCACAAGGGAAACTCCAGAGTACTTGCTCAGGGCCTTTGAGGGCGACGCTGGTTATTTGACCGCTAACAAGGATAAAAGCAAGGATTAGGCTGGCTTTTTCGACTTTACGCGTTTTATAAACATAGGCAAACATCAGTGTTAGAGACGAAACTGCAACAGCATCAAGAGTTGCAATAGGCCAGTCGGAGGTTAGTACTCTGTGTATCAGAAAAGGGGTTAGGCCCAGCATCGTCGCTAGACATATACCAAGAATCACCCATTCTCGAGTGCTTCGTTGTATTAATTGAACCGTGCTCATCCTTAGGCGGCCTTAGTTGGGTAATTGCAGCGACGCATTTTAAAGGAAAAAGTGTATTCCTCTCAGTGCTTTTTAAGATTTAAGTAATATTAAGATCTGTTCATGAGTAGGTGTTGTCTGTAGGAGTATAGGTACTCCGTATGCTGTGCCTGTTAGTGTTAGGCGTTATTATCTTCGCTATTATTTCACTCTTCCTATGCTAAATTGTTGGATTTCGTACGGGGAGTCTCTTTTATTTATAAGGTTGCATATGGTTGCCAAGCGTTTTGCTTTTACTTTGTGCTGTGTTCTGTTCTTTGTATTTACTCACACAGTTTATTCTGAGACTTGGTTAGACAAGGCAAAAAATAAATATGACGATTTACGGGGGGCAAAAAAAACTGATGTTGAAACGTCTTCTGAAACTAAGGAGAAAGCGTCTATAGCTCGAGCAGAGATACCAAATGATTTGCCTGATGACTGGCGTTTAGAGTTATTCGAAGAGTCTATCTTTGGCAGTGAGTTAGTGTTGGCTCGAGTGGGGGAGGCTGGCAAGCCAAAGGTTTTTTTGGTTCATGGCCTTGGTCAGTTAGGTATGCGGGATTGGTTAACTGTTGTTCCTAAGCTGAAAGCTGATTATGAGGTTTTTGTAATTGATTTACCTGGCTTTGCTTCTTCAGGTAAACCCAAAGGTAAATATTCCCCTAGTAACTATGCTGGTGTGCTTAATGAAGTGAAGGCATATTATGCTCCTTCAGAACAAATCAGCATGATTGGGCACTCAATGGGGGCGGCGGTGACCTTGCGCTATAGCCATTTATACCCTAATAGCCTGAAGCGGGCGGTTTTGGTCGATGCCGCAGGAATACTGCAACGAACTGCATTTATGAAGCACAGTGTGCAGATTTCAAATGCAGAAAAATCGTCTGCTCATGTGTCTAAACTTGTCTTGTCCAAGACGCAGGGGTTGAGTAATAACCTTATCGAGTTGATTAATCTGTGGCCAGATCCAAGTAGGCTTATCAAGTCTGAGGGGGCCTGGAGCAAGACTTTTTCGGGAAAGTCTAATGCTAATGCAGCTTTTGCTCTCATAGAAGAGGATTTCTCAGAGGCAATTTATAATAATAAAGTTGCAATAACACTTATCTGGGGAGAGCTTGACACCGTAGCGCCCTTGCGAACTGGCGAGGTGCTTAGTCATGCTTTAGGAGGGGCTAAATTAAGTGTTATTGCTGGCGCTAAGCATGTGCCAATGAAAACACACAGCGATCTCTTTAATGACTATTTAAAACACCATTTGGATCAGACGTACTCAGAGCCTGAGCAAAAGTTGCAGGAGGGTGAGAATATCAACTGCGGTGGTATTTCGGGGCGTATATATACTGGCGATTATAAAAAGGTACATATAAGTGACTGTAAAGCTATCACTTTACGAGATATGACTGCGGAGCAGTTGATAATTAAAGATTCTCAAGTGGATATTGAGGATGTTAGTTTAACGAGTAAGGGGACAGCTTTTTCTTGTCAAGATTCAGTGGTACTTGCAACGAATTTATCCATTAAGGGTGATGTTGCTATGTTGCTTGACGATTGTCGACTGGATAGTGCGGGAATGTACCTTGAGGCTTACGCTACGGCCTTAAATGTATTGAATCAATCAAGGTTGGTGATTTCAATAGCTCGAGTCTCAAGTGCGAAGTACAAAGGCTTTGCTCACGGCCTTTATGTATTGGAACAGCAGAGTTTGGATGAATATTTACAATAAATGCGAATTGCTTGGTCTGTTTTATTCAAGAAATTAAGTTTGTCGATGCTAGATTGTTGAAGCATGGCGCTGGACTCTCTATGATCACGCCGAAACCTTGGGGAATAAGAGAAAGAATGACGGAGCAGGTTAGTAGCACATCCTCAGCTGGAAAATTAGTTGAAGATCTCAGTACCAGAGTGATACGTGAAGGTGTACTTATTGTACTGATTACGGTGTTCTCTTATTTGACTGTAGCCCTAGTTAGTTATAGTGAACATGATCCAGGGTGGTCGAATACAGGCAGCAGTTCAGCGGTTAGAAATGCGGCCGGTCCTGCAGGTGCTTGGGTGGCAGATGTCTTTTTGTCCCTTTTTGGCAATATTGCCTATCTATTCCCCTTGCTTTTGCTTTATCAAATTTGGCACCAGCTTAAAGAGCGTCAAAACTGGCGTTTTGATGCACTTCTCACCGCACTTAAGTCGCTTGGTTTGTTGTTGGTTATGGTGTCGGCTTGTGGTTTAACGGTTATTCAGGCAGGAGCTGAGAGCGGCTCTTTACCGTTTTCTCTAGGTGGCTGGCTGGGGCTTGAGATCGCTGAAACCATGCGTTCAAGCTTTGGTTATATTGGTTCTGCCATGATCCTATTGGCGGTTTTCTTTTTTGGTTTAACGATTTTTATTGAAATCAGTTGGTTTGCGGTAATGGATTTCATTGGCGCCAAAATACTGCAAGCGTGGGCCGCAGCGCATCGTTGGTTCAAAAAGTACAAATTACGTAAAGCTGAGAAAAAACAGGTTGCGGCCGTTGTTGAGCACCGCCGTGAAGCCGTAAAAGCTGAAAAGAAAGAGAGTCTTAAGCGTAAACCACCAAAGATTAGTAAACCGCGCATTGAACCTAAAGTGAGTACCCGTGCGGCAGCAGAGAAGCAGCAAAAGCTCTTCGATGAGCCGGTCGTCGGAGAGTTGCCAGCGATTAGTTTATTGGAGCCTGCTGATCCTGCCGATAAAAAGGGCTATAGCGAAGAGAATCTTGAAGCCATGTCTCGCTTGCTCGAGCTTAAACTTAAAGACTTTGGTGTGATTGCTGAAGTGGTAGGTGTTCTGCCTGGGCCTGTTGTTACACGCTTTGAGTTGCAACCTGCACCAGGTGTTAAGGCCTCTAAAATCACGGGTTTGAGTTCAGATTTAGCGCGCTCTTTGGCCGTCAGTGCGGTTCGTGTGGTTGAAGTTATTCAGGGTAAGTCGGTTGTTGGTATTGAGATTCCGAATGAGCACCGAGAGATGGTGCGCTTAAGTGAGGTCATTGCTTCTGTAGAGTATGAAAAGTCCAAATCACCATTGAGCTTGGCTTTGGGGCATGACATCAGTGGTGAGCCCGTGATTGCCGACTTAGCTAAGATGCCTCACTTACTTGTCGCCGGTACAACAGGTTCGGGTAAGTCGGTGGGTGTGAACTCTATGCTTGTTAGCATGCTCTATAAGTCGACACCTGAAGAAGTGCGCTTATTACTGGTTGACCCCAAAATGCTTGAGCTAAGTGTGTATGAAGGTATTCCTCATCTGCTGGCTCCTGTGATTACCGACATGAAAGAAGCCGCAACAGGTTTGCGCTGGTGTGTGGGGGAAATGGAACGCCGTTATAAGTTGATGGCGGCTTTGGGTGTGAGGAATCTGGCAGGCTATAACAAGAAAGTTAGAGATGCTAAAAAAGCAGGCGAAGAAATTAAAGACCCCTTGTATGTGCCAATGGATGAAGGGGTTAGTGGTGTTGAAGGCTTTGAGCCCCCTGCATTAGATACATTGCCGTTTATTGTTGTGGTCATTGACGAATTTGCTGACATGATGATGATTGTTGGTAAAAAGGTTGAGCAACTAATTGCTCGAATCGCTCAAAAAGCACGAGCGGCGGGTATTCACTTGGTTCTTGCGACTCAGCGCCCATCGGTGGATGTTATTACCGGTCTTATTAAGGCCAATGTCCCTACTCGCATGGCCTTCCAGGTAAGTTCTAAAATCGATTCAAGAACCATCCTCGATCAAGGTGGTGCCGAGCAGTTACTTGGTCATGGTGATATGTTGTTCTTGCCTCCTGGAACAGCTCACACTGTGCGTGTGCATGGCGCGTTTATTGATGATCATGAGGTTCATGAGGTGGTCGCTGATTGGAAAAAGCGAGGCGAGCCTAATTATCTTGAAGAAATTTTCAGTGAAGAGGTTGATAGTATTCCTGTTCCTGGTTTTAGCAGTGGTGAAGAGACATCAGGCGGCGATGATGAAAGCGACCCGCTTTATGATCAAGCTCTTGAATTTGTTACAGAAACACGTAAAGCCAGCATCAGTTCAGTTCAGCGTAAATTGCGCATTGGCTATAACAGGGCTGCAAGACTTATTGAACAGATGGAGGCATCTGGTGTCGTAAGTTCTATGGGGACCAATGGTAATAGAGAAGTACTTGCGCCGCCGCCACCTAAGCGGTAGCTCGAGTCTAGTGGGTAAAATATGTATCGAATTTTAGTTGTTTTGTTAGTGCTTGTTTCAGGTTTTGTGCAGGCACAAGATAAAGTTGTCAGTGACGCTACGCGCTCACTGTACGAGCGCTTAGGTAACATCCAATCACTGAGTGCAGACTTTAATCAAAAAGTAACGGACCATGAAGGTTGGCTTGTAAGCGAGCAGCGCGGCACCTTATTACTTCAGCGCCCAGGGCAATTGCGTTGGCACTGCAATGAGCCTCAAGAGCAGTTGGTGGTAGGCGATGGTGAGAAGATCTGGCTGTTTGATCCCGACTTGGAACAGGTGAGTATCTATAAAAGCGCTAACTTGTTAGAGGGGCCAATGACCTTACTTGCACAAAGCATGGAAGCCCTAGCTGAGCAGTTTGCTGTTGCCGAAACGGACTGTGATGATCAAGCTTGTTATCTATTGATTCCACGAACTCAAGATCAAAATACCGCCTTTAGTGAGTTGCGTTTCGATTTTTCTGAGGCCGGTTTAAGTCGGATACTCATGTCTGATCGTATGCGTCAGAAGACAGAAACCAAACTCAGCAACCTTATCTATAACGCTGACATTGATCAAAAACAGTTTACATTTGTTGTGCCTGAAGGCGTCGATGTCGTAGTCAATGACTGATCTTTTTAGTAACGAAGATAATGCGCTAAGCTCGGCGCCCCTTGCCGCTCGTATGCGGCCACGCAGATTAAGCGAATATTTGGGGCAAGAGCACTTACTTGCCGAAGGGCGTGCACTGCGTAAAGTTTTAGAGCAAGGGCAGCCTCATTCTATGTTGTTATGGGGCCCGCCGGGTGTAGGAAAAACAACTTTAGCGCGCTTGCTTGCTAATGAAATAGATGCCCTGTTCTTGTCTGTTTCGGCGGTATTAAGTGGTGTTAAAGAGCTGCGTTCGGCTATTGAGCAAGCTAAACAGTGGCGAATTGCTACCAATAAAGCCAGTATTTTGTTCGTAGATGAAGTTCATCGCTTTAATAAAGCGCAGCAGGATGCGTTTTTACCTTATGTTGAAGATGGAACCGTCATTTTTGTTGGCGCTACGACCGAAAACCCAAGTTTTGAAGTGAATAACGCGTTGTTATCTCGCTGTCGAACTTACGTACTCAAGAGCCTCAGTGAACAAGCGATCGGTTCTTTGATAGATCAAGCGCTTACCGATACTGAACGAGGTTTGGGCGCGCGTGAACTTAGCATCAGTGATGAAGCGCGGAGCTGTCTTATCAAAAGTTGCTCTGGTGATGCGCGAAACTGTTTAAATGTATTAGAGATCGCGTCCGATCTTGTTGATGATAAAAGTGAGCTGTCGATGGACGAGCTGGCCGATGTCATCGGTGAGGGCGTGCGTATGTTTGACAAGGGCGGCGATCTTTTTTATGAGCAGATCAGTGCCCTGCATAAGAGTGTAAGGGGATCAGACCCCGATGCTTCACTGTATTGGATGATGGCAATGCTTGATGGGGGCTGTGATCCTCTTTATGTAGCAAGGCGTTTAGTGCGCATTGCTTCAGAAGATATCGGTAATGCAGACCCGCGAGCCTTGCAGTTATGCTTGAACGCATGGGATGTGCAGCAGCGCTTAGGGCATCCTGAGGGTGAGCTTACCATGGCGCAAGCCGTGTTGTATCTAGCGGCGGCGCCAAAGAGTAATGCCGTGTATAATGCCTTCAAATCTGCTCGTGCGGATATTGCGTCTTCGGCAGTACATGAGGTTCCAGTGCATTTGCGTAATGCACCTAGCAAGTTGATGAAAGAACTCGGTTATGGTCGAGAATATCGCTACGCGCATAATGAGCCTGGTGCATTTGCAGCCGGAGAGCGTTACTTTCCTGATGATATGGAAGAGCGCTGCTATTACGAGCCTGTTGATCGCGGTCTTGAAATTAAAATCGCTGAAAAATTAACGATGCTTCGTCGCTTAAATGACGAGGCTAGAGCATTAGAAAAGGAAAATCAATGAACTGGTTAGCTGTCGCGATGGGTGGGGCTATTGGTGCCTGTCTACGTTATGGGTTGGCTCTTTCATTTGCCTCAGCGGGCTTTCGCTTCCCTGTTGCCACCTTTATTGCCAATATGGGCGGCTGTTTTTTAATGGGCCTTGGTTTTATCTTTATTGTAGAAAAAGCCATGCTCTCTGATTTGTGGCGTCATGTCTTATTGATTGGCATGTTAGGCGCATTCACCACCTACTCAACATTTTCTGTTGAGGTTGTTTCTCTGCTGGTTGATCAATACTGGAAAACCGCATTTCTTTATTGGTTTGGTACTGCCGTGCTCAGTGTTGTTAGTGCTGCAATAGGCATAGGTGTTGCCAAGCAACTTATTTAATCTACGAATAATGACTTACTCATGCTAGATCCAAAACTCTTTCGTACTGAGCTCGACGCGATAGTCGACAATCTTAAAAAACGTAATTTCACTTTTGATGTTGAAGCATTTACGGCTTTAGAAGCCCGTCGTAAAGAGCTGCAAGGCAAAGCTGAATCTCTGCAGGCCGAACGCAATACTCGCTCTAAAGGCATTGGTAAAGCAAAAGCCGCAGGTGAAGATATTGCGCCTTTACTTGCTGAAGTTGAGAACTTAAAAGGTCAGCTAAGTGATGCAGAAGCAGAGCTGAAAAGTTTGCAAGCTGAATTGGATCAAGTGTTATTTGGTATTCCCAATTTGCTTTCTGAGCGTGTTCCCGAGGGGCGCGATGAAGATGACAATGTTGAAGTTTTAAAGTGGGGCGAGCCCAAAAGCTTTGACTTTGAGGTTAAGGATCACGTTGATGTTGGCGCAGCTGTTGATGGCCTAGATTTTGAGCTTGCAGCAAAAATCACTGGCTCTCGTTTTGCTGTCATGCATAAAAGTATTGCCCGCATGCATCGTGCACTTATTCAATTGATGTTGGATACGCATTCAGAAGAGCATGAGTACAATGAGGTTAATGTACCCTATATCGTCAATAAGCAAAGCTTATTTGGTACGGGTCAGCTACCGAAGTTTGAAGAAGATTTATTCAAGCTTAACGATGATAGGGAGCTCTATTTAATCCCGACGGCAGAAGTACCGGTTACCAATATTCTACGTGATGACATTATTGATGAAGCAAAGTTACCGCTTCGTTATTGTGCGCATACGCCGTGTTTTCGTTCTGAGGCGGGCAGTTACGGTCGCGATACTCGCGGCATGATTCGCCAGCATCAATTTGAAAAAGTAGAGCTAGTGCAATTTGTGAAACCCGAAGACTCAGAAGATGCTTTAGAAGCATTAACAGGCCATGCTGAGGCTATTTTGCAAAAGCTGGGTTTGCCTTATCGTAAGGTTATTCTTTGCGCTGGCGATGTGGGCTTCTCATCGTGTACCACTTATGACCTTGAGGTGTGGCTGCCTTCACAGGATACCTATCGTGAAATCAGCTCATGTTCAAACTTTGGTGATTTTCAGGCTCGCCGAATGAAGGCGCGTTATCGCCGTAAAGATACCGGTAAGCCAGACTTTTTACATACTATTAATGGTTCAGGTTTAGCTGTTGGTCGTACGCTTGTTGCCATTCTTGAGAACTACCAAAACGCTGATGGCAGTATTACTGTTCCAGAAGCTTTGCGTGCTTATATGGGTGGTAAAGAGCAAATAGCGGCTATCTAAGAAGCCGTATGTTTGTTAGGTGATTGACTAAGCCCGGCCTTTGGTCGGGCTTAGGTCGTTATGGCAGCTGCTAAACTGCTAATAGCTACAAAGTAGAGAGAAGATGATGGATTTTTTGCCGCTGTTTTTTGATATTAAAGGTAAGTCGGTTTTATTGGTGGGGGCCGGTGAAATTGCCTTGCGTAAAGCCCGGTTATTAAGTCGTGCCGGTGCGTGTATCGATGTATGTGCTCTAGAAGTCGACGATGCTGTAAAGCTTATGTGTGAGCAAAGTGGCGGTAAGCTTAGTGTGGGCGATTGGTTTGAGTTAAAACCGAGCTTGGATGATTACAGCTTAGTTATTGCGGCAACAGATAATAGCGCCTTAAATGAGGCTCTATCGGCTGAATGTCATGAGCGTAAGCTGCCGGTTAATGTGGTTGATAAACCCGAACTATGCTCCGTTATTACGCCGGCTATTGTTGATCGCAGTCCACTGTTGATTGCCGCAGCTTCAGGTGGGCAGGCTCCTGTGCTAGCAAGGAAAGTGAAGCGCATGCTCGATTCAAGCTTTCCTGGCGCTTATGGCAACCTAGCCAAGTTTGCATCACGTTTTCGCAGCAGGGTAAAAGACGCGATTCCCGATATGGAGCAGCGACGCCGATTTTGGGAGCGCTGCCTAGATGGCGACATCAGTGAAAAGGTATTAGCCGGTAATGAGCAGGCCGCTGAGAAGTTAATGCAAGAGGCCTTGGCTGAACCTAATGCTGACGAGGGCGGTGAAGTGTACTTGGTTGGTGCAGGCCCTGGTGATCCAGACTTATTGACCTTTAAGGCGCTGCGCTTAATGCAGAAAGCCGAGGTGGTTTTATATGATCGCCTGGTAAGCCAGCCTATTTTGGACATGGTTCGCAAAGATGCTGATTTTGTTTATGTCGGTAAGGAGCGTTCTGATCACGCTGTGCCACAAAAGAAAATCAATGAGCTGTTATTAGAGCATGCCCAAAAGGGCAAACGAGTATTAAGGCTTAAGGGTGGCGATCCTTTTATTTTTGGGCGTGGTGCTGAAGAAATCGAACTTCTCAGCGAACACGGCGTACCCTTTCAGGTTGTGCCGGGCATTACTGCAGCATCTGGCTGCGCTTCTTATGCAGGGATCCCTTTAACCCATCGTGACTGTAGTCAGAGCGTGCGTTTTATTACGGGACATGTAAAAGACGGTGTGCTCGATTTTCGCTGGAAAGAGTTTGTCGAAGACAGTCAAACCTTGGTTTTCTACATGGGGCTGACGGGGCTGCCTAAAATTTGTGAACAGCTAATTAAGCACGGTAAAGACCCTCGCACACCGGCAGCATTGGTTGAGCGCGGAACGCAACCGACTCAGCGCGTTCATGTTGGTTGTTTGGAGAATCTTCAACAAATTGTTGAGAGCGAAGAAGTGCATGCGCCAACCTTGCTCATAATTGGTGAGGTTGTATCACTGCAAGAAAAGCTTCATTGGTATAAGCCAGAGTGTTAAACGGCTTTAAGCTAGCGCCTAACTGAGTATCTAAGTCTTAAGAAAGAGCGTTAATGGCCGAAACCTTCAATAAGGCCGCTCGTTTTACGGGCGGCCTGCTAATCATTGAGGTCTATGGCTAAGTAAGGAGCTTGATATGGTTGATGCTGTAACGGCGACTCAAGCTACGCCTTCGTCTTCGCATAAGCAAGATCAGGCCTTAGTCATGCCGAATAAGCAAAGGTCCATGCCTTCTTGGGATGGGCGAGAGCGCCGTAGCGGTAAGGAGAGGCGCCAGCACGATGAGCCGCGTTTGGGTGCTTACGAAATGCGAATCGCTCAGCGTCGCGCTGATAGCAGCCACCAACCCCACCTAGATATCGACGCCTAGACTCTAATAAATCAAAACTATCGTAATGATAGCTCTGTGCCTGTGCGAAAACCTGTTTAAAAGGTGTAAGCTAGGCGCCAATTGATCGACAAACAGTGCGTCATTATTCAACAAGGAGCTCAGCGTGGCTTACGATTTTGATTTATTTGTTATAGGGGCAGGTTCTGGTGGTGTTCGAGCAGCCCGTATTGCGGCTTCTCTTGGTGCCAAAGTAGGAATTGCTGAAAATCTCTATTTTGGTGGTACTTGTGTCAACGTAGGTTGTGTACCTAAAAAGCTATTTGTTTATGCCTCGGAATTTCTTGAGCAGCAAGAAGTAGCAAAGGCCTATGGTTGGTCGCAAGCTGAACCGGAGTTTAATTGGCCGACCTTGCGCGATAATGTTAAGAGCGAAGTAGGGCGTTTAAACAAAATTTATTTAAGCCTATTAAATAATGCGGGTGTAAGCATAAAAGAAGGGCTTGCCAGTTTTGTTGATGAGCATACGGTTAGTGTGGCAGGCAAGAACTACAGTGCGGAAAAAATATTGATCGCTACTGGAGGCTGGCCGAAGCGCCCAAGTTTTTCAGGAGCAGAACATGTTCTCACCTCGAATGAGTTGTTTTCTATGCCTGCATTACCTAAGCGTGTGCTTGTGCAAGGTGGCGGTTATATTGCGGTTGAGTTTGCAGGGATTTTTAATGGCCTGGGAGTTGATACCGAGCTTTGTTATCGTGGCCCGATGTTTTTACGCGGTTTTGATGAAGAGATAAGGACCTTTGTTGCCGAGCAACTTAGCAACAAAGGTATTGAGCTTAAATTTAACTGCGATATTAAGTCGATTGTTAAAGCCGATGATGGCACGTTTGTAGTCGAGTTTAATAACGGTGAATCATCGAGTTACGATGCTGTTGTTTCTGCTATTGGGCGCAGCGCTAAAACAGATGCCCTTGCATTAGAGAAGGCGGGGGTTGAGCTAGATAAACGAGGTTTTATTGCGGTTGATGAGCATTTTCAAACAAGCAGTAAAAGTGTTTATGCTGTTGGCGATGTTATTGGTCGTGTTCAATTAACACCCGTTGCTTTAGCAGAGGGCATGGCACTAGCAAAATACTGGTACGCTGGTGAGCCTCTAACTGTTGATTATGGCAATATCGCCACGGCAGTATTTTGTCAGCCTAATATTGCAACGGTGGGTTTGACAGAAGAGCAGGCTCGTGAGCAGGGCAAGTCCTTTGATGTTTATGCAAGCAACTTTAAGCCGATGAAACATACCGTCAGCGGTTTAGATGAGCGTATGCTAATGAAGTTGATTGTAGATAAGGATACGGATCTTATCCTTGGTGCTCATGTTGTGGGTGAGGCCTCGGGTGAAATGGTTCAGTCTGTTGCGGTTGCAATGAAGGCGGGAGCCACCAAGTCTCATTTTGATCAGACCATCGGAATACACCCGACAGCAGCGGAAGAGTTGGTTACAATGCGAGAAGCGCGCGCCTAGCGCGCTTTTGCTTGTTTGGTGATGATCACTGAACACCGTTTTTAGGTAGTGGAAAAATATGGCTTTAACAAAAATCGTTCGTCTTGGCCGCAAGGTTGTTTTAGAGGTTGTTCGCCAAGTAGATTTTGGTTTCTATTTGGACGGCTTGGATTTAGATGATGTGCTTTTGCCTAACAGGGCGATTATCGGCGATGCGCCAGAAATAGGTGACGAAGTTGAAGTCTTTTTATATTTAGATTCTGAAGATAGACCTGTGGCAACCATGCAAACACCCTTGGTTCAGTCTGGCGAGTTTGCGTTTTTAAAAGTTGTTGAAGTAAACAAAATTGGCGCTTTTTTAGACTGGGGTTTGGATAAGCACTTGCTGGCTCCATTTGCAGAGCAGCATGTAAAAATGCAGCCTGGTAAAAAGTACTTAGTATATGTTCGTCAGAATCCTTACGACCATCGTTTAGTTGCCTCCTCAAAATACAATAAGTTTATTGATGGCGAAAATCATCATCGCTTAAAGCCTCGAGAAGAGGTCGATATTATTATTGAGAGTGAAACTGATCTAGGTCGTAAGGCGATTGTAAATAATCGCTGGTGGGGTCTTTTATATAAAAATGAACTATTTGAAGAATTGAGTTTCGGGCAGTCTCGCAAGGCTTGGGTTCAGCGGGTTAGGAATGACGGCAAGATTGATTTAACCTTAAACCCTGGTAAGGCCGGCCATGATAAAAGCTGTGAATTAATTCTTGCCGCTTTACGTGAGCACGGAGGGCGTTTAGATCTGCATGATAAATCACAGCCCGAAGAGATTAAAAAGCGCTTAGGGATTAGTAAGGGCGCTTTTAAAAAAGCGGTGGGCACTTTATTGAAAAAGAATGTAATACGCTTGCAAGAGGCTGCAATAGAGTCTGTATAGCTCTTATAGTAAGTATTAATAGTTAAAAGCCGGGCTTGAAAGAGTTCGGCTTTTTTTGTGCACCGTATTTTTTTAATTTGTTTTGTTGCCTAGCTGGGTGAAGTTTTGGCTATTGTTTAAGCGCATTATTGATGTTGTGCATATTTTTATTATCTAAGGTTGGGGGAGTATTTGGCTGCTGTATTTAAAGTGCACATAGAGCATGCGCAGCCTACTTACTGGAAAAGCTGCATAAATCGCAGATAAAAAAATAGCCCGCAATGCGAGCTATTTAATATGGCGGTGGGGCAGGGATTCGAACCCTGGGAGCTATTACACTCAACGGTTTTCAAGACCGCCGCTTTCGACCACTCAGCCACCCCACCGGAAGAGGCGTGAATTATACCTACTCAAAGACTTCAATCAAGCACTTTTATAGATATATTTCACACCGGTTACAGCTTGATCAATTTAGCCTCTTGAATTACGCGGATCATTGCTTGCGCGAGGTAATTGACGAGCGCTGTGCTCAATTTGCGCTGCTTGTTTTGTATCCAGTGCAGGGCAAAGTGCAGTGCTCACTTCAAGGTTGTTAATACTTGTTTGAACAGCCTTAGGATTAACTCGAGGGTCATTACTAGCACGACTGTAGTTTGCAGTAGGGGCCGAAGCCGCTTTTGTGGTTTCAGTGTTTTCAGTAGTAGCAACTGAAGTGGTTTCGTCGGCAATCTTAGTAGCTTCTGCTTTCACTTCTTCTACAGGGCTTGCTTCTGTTTCTTCTTTTGCTGTTTCGACCTCGGCAGCAGGCTCATTGCTTTTTTCAGCTTCTGGCTCGTTGCTTGAGTTTGCTGCTGAAGAGCTGTTATCTGCCTGGGTGCTGCTTTCTTCGGCAGGGCTTTTATCAATAGGGCTAGCTTCTAGACCATTTAATTCAGCTTGTACTGCTTCAGTTTTAGGCTTTTGCTCAGTTTCAGTTTTATTGCTTACTTTAGTCTGAGCTTGCTCGGTTTTTTCAGTGGGGCTCTTGTCTGAGCGGGCCTCTGTTTTAGTTTCTGTTTTGTTCTTTACCGCTTTTGCTTTGTCAGAAGGTTTGCGTGACTTTTTAGCCTTTGGCACAGGTTTTGTTTCCGGCTCGACTTTTTTGTCTACGCTAGCTTCTTGGCGCATGTTATTGGCGGTATCAATCGCATCAGTAACTTGCAGGTTTAACTCTTGCTGCTGTTCCTGTTTTTGCTGCTCTTGTTGATCTAGGCTCTGATCTTGATTTTGTTCTGCGATTTCAGGGCGAGGTCCACGTTGACGTTTTTGTTTGCGCTCTTGTCTACCGCGAGGTCTGCGCTGAGGGCGATTTGCATCTTCCTCTTTGGCTTCTACTTCGGTATTTGGGCGCTGGCGTTGACGCTGGCGACGGTTTTGCTCGTTGCCATCTTTTGCATCGCGCTGGTCACGGCGATTGTCTTTGCGATTATCGCTTTTACGACCATGGTTTAGGTTGTCGCTGACTTCGTCTTCACGGCGTCGATCGCTATTGCGATTGCGGTTATTGCGATTGCGGTTGCGATTACGGTTGCGATTGTTGTTGCGTCCGCGTTGGTTACGGTTACGGCTGTTCTTGCTTTGCGTTTGCTTAGGTTTAGCTTTGAATAGACCTAAGAAATTACTGATCATAGTCAGTAAAAAGAAAGGCTTAGCTGGGCTATCGGCTGCTTTCTTGGTTTCAGTGGCGGCAGGTTTCTCCTCTGCTGAAGCAGGAGTTGGTGCTGGCGCACGAGTTGGAACTTGCTGTACTGCAGCTTTGGGTAAGACGGCCGCTTTATCATCATCTACAGTGACAAGTTCAGCGTCTTCTTTAGGTACTTCGATTTGATAGCTGATCTCTACGGCTTCAATGTCATCATCACGCAGGCGGCGAACTTCGAAGTGAGGTGTCACCATGTCGTGATCAGGCAGCACCACAACACGAATGTTGTTGCGTTTCTCAATACCGGAAAGGGCGTCACGCTTTTCATTTAGCAAGAAGGTGGCAACAGGTACAGGTACGATGGCTCGTATTTCGGCGCTTCTATCTTTAAGGGCTTCTTCTTCAACAAGGCGAAGAATAGATAGAGCGATGTTTTTGGTGCCGCGGATAATGCCTTGACCTGAACAGCGAGGGCAAACCTTACTGGTCATTTCCTCAAGAGATGGGCGCAAACGCTGGCGCGACATCTCAAGTAAACCAAAACGAGAGATTCGGCCTATTTGTACGCGGGCGCGATCCATGCCGAGCGCATCTTTCATGCGGTTTTCAACTTCACGCTGGTTCTTGCTACCTTGCATATCGATAAAGTCGATAACAACTAGGCCACCCATATCGCGTAAACGTAATTGACGGGCAATTTCGTCGGCGGCTTCTAGGTTGGTCTGCAAGGCGGTTTCTTCAATGTCGCCACCTTTGGTTGCGCGTGAAGAGTTAATATCGATACTGATTAACGCTTCAGTAACATCAATAACAATGGCGCCGCCAGATGGAAGTTTTACCTCGCGCTCAAAGGCCGTCTCAATTTGGCCTTCGATTTGGAAGCGGTTGAACAGAGGGGTGCTCTCTTCGTAGTACTTAACCTTGCTGTGGTAAGACGGCATAACCTGCTGAATAAAGGCAGAGGCTAAATCAAATGCTTCTCTGTTATCGACGATGACTTCGCCGATATCTGGGCGTAGGTAGTCGCGGATGGCGCGAATGATAACGTTGCTTTCTTTAAATAAGAAATGTGGGGCAGGGGAGTCTTGCGCTTCTTCGGTAATAGCTGTCCAAAGCTGCTCAAGATAAGTAAGGTCGGCTTGAAGCTCCTCTGAGGAGCGTCCCACGCCTGCGGTACGAACAATGACGCCCATGCCTTTGGGGACGTCAATGCCGCTTAGTGCGTCTTTAAGCTCGGCTCGGTCGTTACCATCGATACGGCGACTGATGCCTCCTGCACGAGGGTTGTTAGGCATTAACACAAGGTAGCGGCCGGCAAGGCTAATAAAGGTAGTTAGCGCTGCACCTTTATTGCCGCGCTCTTCTTTGTCCACCTGAACAATGACTTCTTGGCCTTCTTTAAGCACATCTTTGATACGGATGCGGCCGTCAATGTCTTTGGGGGATTTTTGGAAGTACTCGCGTGAAATTTCTTTTAGAGGTAGGAATCCGTGTCGCTCAGAGCCGTAGTCAACAAAAGCGGCTTCAAGGCTGGGCTCGATGCGGGTGATTTTGCCTTTATAAATATTGGCTTTTTTCTGCTCGCGCAGGCGGTTTTCTATATCTAGGTCGTATAGCCATTGGCCGTCGACAAGGGCGACCCGAATTTCTTCAGGTTGGGTCGCGTTGATTAACATGCGTTTCATGTAAAGCGTTTCTCTCAGTATGAGAGTTTAACGAAAGGGCAGGGCAAAGCTCGGGGCCTGAGGCGCCGAAGTATTAATGAACGGGGGCCGAAAATAATGTGAAATTAGCCGTAAACACAGGTCTAGCAGACGTGAGTCGACACTCGCTGGATGCGAGTGGGCTATAACTATCAAATTCTGCTGGTATCATCAAAACCAGTTCTTGTCCTTATGGCGATGTCTTTGGGTGCTCAACAACCACGGTAGTTATCGTTTCTACACGCTGGTTTTCTTCGATTCAATTGGCGGCTATTTGCCTGCCTGTTGAGCCTTTCTTATTCGAGGTCCTGCCTCACTATTCCCTGAGCCGTTCTCTTCCGGTTGTCAGGGCGACATCAAGCCTTTGCTTTTCGTAAACTCAATTTATGTATCCGGTGCAAAATTCTGCATGTCAGTCTGGCAGGTTTACACTGGAACCGTTTTGCCTGCTTGCTTGGGCAAGCTTAAGCATGCGCCCGAGGTCAAAATCACCTTAAAATCAGGCCGGGACCAGTCGTGGACGCTCGCAGACTATAGCAGTGACTCCTTTTGTAAGCAAATCATAAACTTAGCTCAAGGATCTTAGGGTCTGTCTACCGCTGCGGTTGCCAAGCTTGGCGACTATGCGTATAAGGGCCGTGTTTTAACTTATTTCACAGGTTGCCCATGTCAAACAGCGTGCGCTTTATAGAAATCAGCGAAAGCAGTGATGGTCAGCGCCTAGATAATTTTCTAATGAAAACCCTCAAAGGTGCGCCAAAATCTCTGGTTTATCGCATTATTCGTAAAGGTGAGGTGCGCGTAAATAAAGGTCGCGCTAAGCCCGATACACGCATATATATAGGTGATACGGTCAGGGTGCCACCAGTGAAGATAGATGCTAAGGCCGAGCAGGAGCACAAACCTGGTGCTGGTTTATCTCAGTTATTAAAGCACAGTGTTATTTACGAAAGTGATGAGTTGCTTATTGTTAACAAACCATCGGGCTTGGCTGTACATGGTGGCAGTGGGGTTAATCTTGGCTTAATTGAAGCTTTGCGTGCTAATGCAAAAGAGCACGCTTATTTGGAGCTGGTGCATAGGCTAGATCGTGATACATCGGGATGTGTCATGGTTGCTAAGAAGCGTCGTATGCTCAAATACTTGCAAGATCTACTTCGCAGTGCCGGTTCTGTTAAAAAAACCTATTGGGCTTTGGTCGAGGGGCAGTGGTCTAAGCGCCAGACTTTGGTTGATGCAGCACTGTTAAAGCGTGAGCCTCGTAATGGCGAGCGTTTTGTTGAGGTGAATGGGCGTGAAGGCAAACCCTCAAAAACACGGTTTAAGTTATTGGAAAGCTACCGGCAGTGCAGTCTTATCGAAGCGATGCCCTTAACTGGACGTACGCATCAGATCCGTGTTCACGCCAAACACGCAGGCCATCCTTTAGTTGGGGATGATAAATATGGTACTGAGAGCTTTAACAAGCAAATGCGCCATCAAGGTTTTAAGCGGCTGTTTTTGCACGCTAAAAGTTTAAAAGTACCTATGGCCGATGGTTCCGTACTTGAGGTCGAGGCACCTTTGCCGGATGAACTTAGTTTGGCGCTTAAGCGTCTTGCTTAAGCTTTATTGTTAGAACAAGACTAAGAGGTAGGTCTATTTGCTTTACTTTTTATGGCTGGATTAAGAGGGCTTTAATGTTTTTTATCTTTGATTGGGATGGAACGATTAGTGATTCCACCACAAAAATCTGCCGTTGCATGCAAGCAGCGTCACAAGATGTGGGCTTGGAGTGTCTTGAGCGAGGGACCATTCAGAATATTATTGGTTTGGGCTTGCCCGAGGCTTTGCGCTCTCTTTATCCAAATATTACAAACTTACAGCTTGAGCAGATGCGAGAAGCCTACGCCAAGCATTTTAAAGAGGCGGATCAGGTCCCTTCGCCGTTTTTCCCTGATGTTATGCATACTCTAAATATCTTAGCTGAGCAAAATTACAAATTAGCTGTTGCGACGGGTAAAAGTCGACGTGGTTTAGATAGAGTGTTGGCTAGCTTGGGTTTAAGTGATTTTTTCCATTTTAGTCGTTGCGCAGATGAAACTGCTTCAAAACCTCATCCGCTAATGTTGCATGAGCTGCTAGCTGAGGCCGAGGTTTCTTTGGGGCAGGCTGTCATGATCGGAGATACGGAGTGGGATATGGTGATGGCCGATAACTGTGGCATGAAGAAAATCGCGGTTACCTATGGCGCCCATAGCCCTGAGCGCCTAAAGGTCTTTGAGCCTGATTTGTTTGTTGATGATTTCAAAGATATTTTAAATTGGCGCTTTGACTAAGCAGGGCAGCAGCTTTGTTGCGAGCTTGCTTTAAAGATTCTTTTGCCAAAAGACGGCTTGGCCTGCTCCGTCAGCTAGTTCATAAGCGTTAAAGCCTACTTTGTTGTAGGCTGTTTTAGCGCGTTCATTATTGCTAAGTACCTCAAGGGTTAGTTTGCAGCATTGGCGCTGTTTGGCAATGGTCTCAAGTTGTTCAAATAAGGCTTCAAGTAAACCTGTGCCTCGATGCTCTGGGGCTATATATAGGTCGTGAACGTTGATAAGTGGTCGTGCGGCAAAGCTCGAGAAACCTTCAAAGGCATTGAGAAGGGCTAGTGCTTCTCCATCTTGCCAAGCTATCAAGGAAATAAAATCGCGGCGCTTTTGCAGTTCTTTTATGAGCTGCTTTTGGACATAATCTGAAAGCGGTTTTCCCCCACCCATTGGGTCTAAAGCGTAAGCGCAAAGTAAGGATAATAAGGCTCGGCCGTGCTCATCGTTATGGATGTCAACTTCTTTGATCTCTATTGTCATGCTTAAGATCCTTTTGCTGCGCGTCGTTTGGCAGTGATAACCGCTCGTTTGGGGGCCGGCAAGCCTTCCACCGTTAGATCTGTATTGTTGGCATCTAAAAATTCTTTTAGTGAATGCGATGGCATCCATTCGGTTGTGCGTTGTTCTTCAAGGCTGGTTTGGTTTAGGTCTACACAGCGAATGTCGTCAAAACCACAGCGTTTTAACCACTGTTCTAAAGTCGCAACGCTGGGTAAAAACCATACATTGCGCATTTGTGCATAGCGCTCTTGTGGCATCAGTGAGTAGCCTTCTGGCCCATCTACTACCAGTGTTTCAAGTACCAGTTCACCGCCTGGGCGCAAGCACGCTCGGAGCTCTTTAAGGTGGTCGATAGGGCTGCTGCGGTGATAGAGAACCCCCATTGAAAAGACAGTATCAAAAAAGTCCATTGGCCTTGGCATTTGTTCTAAGGTCAGAGGGATGACATCGGCTTTGCTGTCTGGTGCAAAATGTTTAAGGAGTTCAAATTGCACAACAAAGCGTGGGGTTGGGTCTATGCCTAGTACCCAGTTTGCACCTTCCCCAAGCATTCTCCATACGTGGTAACCACTTCCGCAGCCAACATCGAGTATCTTGCGGCCTTTAAGTGGGCTTAAGTGGGGCAGTACTCGTTGCCATTTCCAGTCTGAGCGCCATTCGGTATCAATATATAAGTCACCGATTTGGAAGGGACCCTTACGCCAAGGAATTAGGCTGCGGAAGGCCTGATCCAACATCGTTTTTTGCTCGTCTGTTGGTGTTTGTTTGAAATTGACGCTAACTGAACTTGAGCAATCTAACTCTGCTTCTAGTTTGGGTAGGTTTGCGTGGGCGTCGAGCCAAGTAGCTAATTCAGAAAAGCGTTTTTCATCAAAGTGCACAGGTATCTCGCGCTCAAAATGCGCTTGAAAACGCGCTAGCTTGTGTGTGTTTAAGCGAGAGAAAAAGCTAGAAAAGTCAATCATGAGGTTGTGCTACTTATAGTCTGTCAGGTGGTCGGTCAGGCTTATTTAAAGGCGATAATGGAAGAGAAGTTAAAGCATTGAAACCAAAGGTCTGCGCTGCGAAACCCGGCGTCAAGCAAGCGGCTTTGGTGTTGCTCAAAGCTTTCTGGAAGCAGTACTTGTTCAATAGCTTCGCGCTTTTGAGCGATTTCAAGCTCACTGTAACCGTTACTGCGCTTAAAGTTATGGTGAAGCTCAATCATCAGTTCATTGTGCTCGGCATCGTTAAACTGTAATTTTTCTGAAAGTATCAAGACACCACCAGGTAGCATGGCTCGGCTGATTTTGTTTAACAGTGCGCAGCGTTCAGCGTGCTCAACAAACTGTAAGGTAAAATTCAATACGCAAACCGACATCGGTTTAAAGTCGTGAGTGAGGATGTCGTCATGAATCAGGTCAACAGGACATTCGCTGGCATCGGCACCGATTACTTGTTCACAGCGCTCTATCATGGCAGCGCTGTTATCTATGCCGACAATGCGCACACCGTCTGCACGCACTCGATGACGCATAGCGAGTAGAGCTGCGCCTAGAGAGCATCCTAAGTCATAACAGTGGCTGCCGTTTTGGGCGTAACGCTCAACGATCTGGGCTATGCCGGCTAAGATCGTACTGTAACCGGGTACAGAGCGTTTGATCATGTCCGGAAACACGTCAACGACTTGTTGGTCGAAGCGAAAGTTGGGAACATCATTAAGCGTATTGGCGTAAATTGTGTCTTTAGGCATGCTTTGTCTTTATGGGCCGTGAAGGTCGTCATCATAGCCGCCTCGTTAAGAGCGGACAATCAACTACACTCAGACTTAGGGAATTAATCTATAAGGCGTAGTGTGGCTGGCATTGCTTATCATAAGTTGAAAGTTCTAATCGCAGATGACTTCAGCAGCTTTCGAAATACAGTAAAACTCATGTTGAGCGAACTGGGTGTGGACGATGTCGAAATGGCAAGTAGTGCAGAAGCTGCCATAGAACAATGTGAGCGCAAGCAATACGACGTTATTTTGTGCGATTACAACTTGGGTTCCGGTCGTAATGGCCAGCATGTTTTAGAGGAGTTGCGCCACCGTCATCTTATTACTTTGCACAGCGTGTTCATCTTGGTCTCGGCTGAAGCTGGCCGTAATATCGTTATGTCGGCCTACGACTGCACCCCCGATGATTATTTGATGAAGCCGATTACGACCAGCATGTTGCAAGGGCGTTTACGGCGTCAGCTTGAAATGCGGCAAGCGTTTCTAAATGTTAATAGGGCCCTTGAGTCTGGTAATAAGGAAGAAGCATCCGAGCTATTGATGGAGATGAGCTTGGATGAGGGGCGCCATGTTGTGACTGCGCAAAAGTTGCTAGGAGGGCTATTTTTAGAGCAGGGAGAGTATCGCAAGGCTGAAAAACTGTATCAGCGAGTATTAGAAAGTCGCGAGCTCGATTGGGCGCGCTTGGGTTTGGCTAAGGCTAAGCACCTTTCTGGTGATTCGGATCAGGCGGGCCAATGGTTAGAGCAAATTATTGAAGAGAATTATCTCTTTCTTCCGGCCTATGATGTGCTTAGCGATACCTACTTAGCTAAGGGGGATGTTGAAAAAGCTCAAGAAGTGGTCAAACAGAGTGTTGATGTTAGCCCTATGTCTATATTGAGGCAGGTGAACCTAGCGGATTTGGCTAATAAAAATCGTGATCGAGAAGTTGAAGTAGGGGCCATGCAGCGTGTTGTACGCTTAGGCAAGCTGAGCTGTCATGGTTCTAAGCAGCATAAACTGCAGTTAGCTCGTTGCGTATCGGAGGCAATGGCCAGCGACATCAAAGTCAGTGCATCTGTTATTAAAGAGGCAACAGAGCTATTACTTGAGGCCAGTGATGATGGCGATCACTTAGAGGCAGCTCAACTTCTCTACCTCAGTGCGCGTTTAGCGGCAGTTAAAGGCGATGTGGACGATGCCAAAGAGATGGTGGTTGAGGCGGAAACTAAGCTTACTGTTGAAGACTCAACGATTGATATTGAAGTAGACCATGTGCGTGCGCTTTTGAGTTTGGATTACGAACAAAAAGCAGAGCTCTTATTGCATCGGCTCCAAGAACTGTACGCAGATGATGAAATCGCTCTGCAACAACTCGATGAATTCCTTTCCGAGCCTGCAAGTGAAGCCAGTAAAGCCATGGTGGCTGAAGTCAACCGAGAGGGGATTGAGCTCTACAATGCCGGCGAGCTTGATCAGGCCTTAGCGTGTTTTGACAAGGCTTTGCAGTTATTTCCCAAGCATGTGGGTTTACAGCTGAATGTGGTGCAGGCATTGATTGCAAAACTTAGGGCCGTTACCGATGACGATGAAAGCAGAGGTAAGTGCCGTGATGCTTTGGGGGGCATAGCCACTCAGATAGAAGATGATCACCCACAGTACAAGCGTTTTGTACAACTAAAAAACATGGCAACGAGTCTAGCCGACTAGGAGTTAGCATGTCAGATAAGCAGGGTATAGATTTCTCAACGGTGCTTGCATCAAGTGTGCACGACATGAAGAACTCGGTAGCTATGCTGCTAGTCAATGTCGAAGGCATTTTGGATAAGTACCAACCCAAGGGTAAAGAAGAGAGTCAGCACTTTAAAAGCCTGCATTATGAGGCCTCACGTATTAATGGTGAGTTGATTCAGCTGTTGACCTTATATCGCATGGACGAGCACTTATTACCTGTGCAAGTCGATGAATATTACTTGGTCGATATGCTTGAAGAGCAGATAGCGCGAAACCAGCTTTTATTGGATACCAGTGATGTAACATTAGAACTGGATTTAGATACCGGTTTTGCTTGGTATTTTGATGTCGATTTGCTGGCCGGTGTTGTGCATAACATCCTCTTAAATTGTATTCGTTATACTAAATCCAAGGTTAGGATCAGTGCCAAAGAACTTGATGGTTATTTGGCGATAAGCATCGCGGATGATGGCAATGGTTATCCTGAGAAGATGTTAGAGCAGCCTGATCTTATGGCATCCGAGGCTCAGCTCAGTGCAGGGCAGACTCACTTAGGTTTGTTTTTTGCGGAGCAGATTGCAAGCTTGCACAAGCAGGGGGAGCGTCAGGGGCGAATTGAACTCAAAAACAACGGGATCTTAGGCGGTGGTGAGCTAACCATCTACCTTCCTTGAAACGCTGCTTATTAGCGCTGTTGCTAGCGGCACAGTGCTTGTAACTTGCTCGGGGCTAGCTTAAGCAGTGAGTTGAACCAATAAAGGCGCTTTAAGGGCGCCTTTATTGGTTTTAGTGCAGGTTTTAGGCCCAGCTCTTCGCTTAGAGCTCTTCGATCTCCAAGTTTAAATCTTGAGCTTCTTGCTTCTGAGCTTCACCACAAACAACGGCGGTATTGGCTTTTTCGGGGCTTAAATAATGCTGCGCCACCCTTACCAAATCATCAAGATTGGTAGAGAGAATGCGCTCTCTGTATTGCTGGCGAAGCTCTAAGCTGCGCCCATGTAGTTCGGAGTGAAAGCAGCGTTTAGCACGGCCTGCAGGGCTTTCTGAGCGATCAAGTGATGAAACGGTGCCCAAAATAGCTTCTTCTAGCTTAGTGGCGTCGTGCTTGGTGCTTGTGAGCCAGTTTATGCTCTGATCAAAATCATCAAGAGTTGCGGCTAAGCGAGGATCGCGATAAGAGTAAAAGCGGAAACAAGCCGCATTGCTATCTTGTGATGCACCGCCGCCATAGGCGCCACCTTGCTCACGAATAGCTTTGTGTAAAAAGCCGTTGCGCAAAAAGTTGCCAAGCACAACAAGTGCTGCTGAATCTTGATGGCTCATCGTGACGGTTGGGTAAGCTCGAGCACAAAAATTGACCTGCGTATTGCAGAGCCAAGCTTGTTGTACATGTTGCTGTTTAAAGTTGACTTGTTGCAGAGCTTGGCTGTGTGTGGTGCTGGCTGGTGTGAGCAGCTCGCTGGGTGTATTTAGCTCAGGGCTGCCAATCATTAACAACTGAGCTTCGCTAGCTGTTAGCTGTTGGTGTAGGGCTCCAAGTTCTGTAGATAGCCCTTCAAGAGTGGCACTGCTTTCTATGCTGTTATGCAGGGCTTTAAAGCTGCGAATGGCTTCTAAACCTGAATACTGATGATTAATATGTGCAGGCTTGCTTAAACCTGCACTAGCCGCACTCATAGCTAAGGCGTGGCCATTACCGGTGATACTTTGTTCCATGCCGAGGCGCAGTTGAGCGATAATTTCACTGATGCGTTGGGTTTCATCAAAGCGGGAGCTGCCGATGATGCTGTGCATTAATTCATTGAGCTTGTCGTGATTGCGCTCTAAGGCCTTACCTGAATAAACAAAATAACCACTTAAATGGTTGGCACTGTCTACAGAACCTCGCAAAGAGCTAAAGGCGCTGATGCCACCACTGACGGCACTTTGCCATTTTTGCATGGCTAGATAATCTTTATCGCCGGCACCGAGTTCACCAACACAATGACCGTAAAGAGAGAGTAATTGCCATTGCGAAGGACTTAATTCTGGCAAGCTGTAAATAGCTTGCTGGTAAACCAAGCCGTTGGTGCCGGTGTGGTAGTGGCTAAGAGTACTAGGTGAAGTTGATTTTTCTGCCTCTACATGGCTCTCTTTTTCTGGCACATCGCTCAGGCCAACTTTAGGTAGGCTGCCCGGGTCGTCGAGGGCGTCCTGCCGCTCTTTTAGAGCTTTGCTTTGCTGGATGATGGCGGCGATGTCTTCTTGATCTAGCTGTTGTTTGATACTGGCTAGTTTTTGCTTTTCTGCAAGCAGTTCACGCTGGCTTAATTCTGCATCGGGGCTCAAGGTCAGGCGTACGCGATGATGGTTGTTAAGCAGTAAATCTTGGATAAGCTCGGAGATGAACTTGGGGTTTTGTATTTGCTCGCGCAGGCGCTCAAGGGCATGCTCTAGATCCAGCAGGGCAGTTGCATCACCGCGATGATTGGCGCTGTTAAGCGCTTTTAAAATGAGTTGTAAGCCATAAGGATAGGAGTCGCCACCTATTTCACGTTGATGCAGCTCTAGCTGATGCAAAGCGGCTTCAATATCCTCTTGAGCAATGCCTTGTTCGGCGACTTCGCTTAAGCAGTTGTGTATGAGCTCTTCGATCTTATCACTGCTTTTATCGGCACAGCCAGCAAGGCCGCAGACAAAAGACATTTGTTTCTGGCTGTCATCCAGTCCGCATAGCGGTGACGGGGCAGCTCCTAGAGGGCTGGATTCAAGTGCGAGCATAAGAGGGCTGGCACTGTTGTCTAATAAGACACTCGATAATAGTTGAGCTTTTAACATGTCATCTAAATTGGCGCTTTGCCCTAGCAGCCAAGCCATGACGACATGGTGCTTGTCATCGATATCACTCTCGTTATTGGCATAGCTTTCTTGCACGCGAACGGTGGCGTGAAAGGGCTTTTCGTCGGTGACTTCAATGTGTTTGTTGAGGCGCTCAAAACGTTCAAGCACTTGTGCTTCAAATTTTTCTTGATGAGTTTCGGCGCTAATGTCGCCAAAGGTCATAAAGATGGCATTACTTGGGTGGTAATGGGTCTTATAGAAAGCCAGTAGCTGTTCATAACTAAGGTCAGGAATACAGCTAGGCTCACCACCGCTGTTAAAATGGTAGGTGGCGCTTGGGAATAGATATTTACAGAGCGTTTGCCATAGCTGGCTATTTACTGAGCTCATGGCGCCTTTCATTTCATTGAAAACCACGCCTTTGTATTCAAGCTCAGAGTCGCTATTTTCCATTTCTGCAAATTCAAGGCGATGACCTTCTTGAGCGAAGTCAAGAGGATCTAGGCGAGAGAAAAATACCGCATCAAGATAAACATCAAGTAAGTTGTTGAAGTCTTTTTTATTCAGGCTGGCAAAGGGATAAGCGGTCCAGTCACTGCTGGTAAAGGCATTCATAAAGGTGTTTAAGGAGCGGCGCGTCATCATAAAGAATGGATCGCGCACAGGGTACTTTTCACTGCCACAAAGGGCGGTGTGCTCAAGGATGTGAGCCACGCCGCTTGAGTCTTCAGGCACGGTACGTAAGGCAACCAAAAACACATTTTCTTCTGAGTCTGATTTTAAGTGTATGTGTTGAGCACCTGTGTTTTTATGCTCGAATTCCTGAACAACAATGTTAAGTGAAGGAATGTTTTTTTCACGAAGTAGGGTGAAAGCAGGGTGGCATTGCGTCATAAATGAGTCTTATGTGTTTTTGTTGTTCAAATGGTTGGTTAGTACATCGCGTGCAAGGTTAACACGTGAGGCTAAGTATTCATTGCCGCCACGATCAGGATGCAGTTTTTGCATCAGGCGCTTATAGGCATAATTAAGGTCTTTTTTATCGAACTCTTCGGGCAGGCCCAGTATTAATATGGCCTCTTCGACGCTTGGAGCAGCTACCGCCTGGCTATTGTATTGATTGGCATTGTCAGCTTTGTTGTTATGGCTTTTACCTTGCCTGCGTTGCAGGTAAATGCCCAGCAGATGCCAAGCGCGCTTGTCTTTTGCCTCTAAGCTTTGACGCAGCGTTTCGATTTCCTGTGAAGACAGTTCATTAAGGTTTTTACCTGCATGCTCACCGCTAAGTACTTGTCCGGTAATAGCGCCTGATTTGACATCCAGAGTGAACTCTATGTGTTCAGTGCGAAACATGGGGTTTTTAAATAGGCCTGCGCGTTGTCCCATCTGTAAGAAGGGGAGTAAGCGCATAAATGTACTTGCCCCAAACTTGGCAAACGCTAAGGCGCCTGCGGCAACTGCCCCAAGCCAGTGGATGCGGCCAGTGATGACAGCGAGCACGACGATGCCAAGAAGGCCGTAGACTAAGTATTGCAAGATCTTGGCGCGTCGCTCGGTTGCAGGCATGGCCTTGATCTTGCGGTAAAAAAGCCACAGTAAAAATAGAATAATCAGTATAGGAATAAGACGAGTCATTACTTTACAGAGCCTCTTCTAATAGTAGATGTACGCCAATCGCTTCGAGCTGAGTCACTTCATGCAAGAGGCCTGAACGAGTGAGCGGGTTTAGCGCCAGCCAGCCTGAATCAATACTAAGTATGTAAACACCTTGCTCGATACGTAGTTTTAACTTTGTGCTAAGCGTTTCCCGGCGACGGTTAAGCCGCAAAGAGAGCCGTAAGCACAGAAGTAGCGGGATAAACGCGGCTTGAATACTGCTATCAATACTGGCGAATTCATCTGGGCGTATTTTTTTGCGTTGAAAACGCAATAAGCTTGCAATGCAAAATTGCTCAAAGCGTGCGAAGCCAGCTAAGTCGCTGTGCTTGATAAGGTAGTGAGCGTGCTTGTGGTAATTACTATGGCTTATACTCAGGCCGCATTCATGCAGCATAGCCGCCCAACGCAACACTTTAGTGCGTGATACCGCAGGCAGCTGCTCTGCTTGTTGTTTAACTTGCTGCCACAGTTGCATGGCACTGTTATTGACTCGCTCAGCTTGCTCTGTATCGATGTCGTAGCGTGTAACTTGTTGTTTAACTGTTTGTTCACGTACATCGCCGTGTTGCAGGCGGCCGATCGTGTCGTGAATTAGCCCGTCTTTTAAGCTCGCATCGGATACGTGGATATGATCGATATTAAGCTGATCACAAATAGCTTTGATGATGGCAATACCTGCGGGTAGTACGGCTCGGCGCAAGATTGGCAGCTTTTCATCGTTAAGATCATCGCCCTCGATGAGACGCTGCATCAACAGGCATAAATCGTCATAGCGGATCACTGCGCCATCGCTATGTTTAAGTAATGTTGCCACAGCTTTCATAGTACCCGAGGTGCCAAAAGCGATTTCCCAGCCTTTGTTCAAGTAAGGGCGGCGGATTGCCTCTAGCTCTGCGCAGGCAGACATATAAGCCCTGTTAAGCGCTTCGCTTGGGTGAGTGCCTTCGGTAAAAAAGAGATTACTGTATGCCACGCAGCCCATGCTTAAGCTTTCTAGTTTATGTGCTGTGTTGGACTGCCCTAAAATAAATTCGGTGCTGCCGCCACCGATGTCAATGACAAGTCGTTGTCGTTTCGTATCAACAATAGAGTGAGACAAGCCTTGGTAAACTAAGCGCGCCTCCTCATAGCCACTGATAATTTCGATGCTATGGCCTAAGTTGGCTTCTGCTTTTTGTAAGAAAAGGTCGCTATTATTGGCTGCGCGTAAGGTTTTAGTGCCTACAGCGCGAATATTGCTCTTGGGAATATCTCTTAAACGCTCGGCAAAATGGCTTAAGCAGGTTAGCGCGCGCGCTTGGGCTTCTTGGTCTAGTTCGCCTTGGCTGCTAAGGCCACGAGCGATCTGAACCATGTCTTTTTCGCGGTCAATGATTTCAATTTGATTGTTACTCAATCGAGCGATAATCATATGAAAGCTATTGGAGCCTAAATCGATAGCCGCAAAATACGGGGAGGAGGCCATGTGTTGCCTTGTTCTTAGCATGTTTGATGGAGCGTGCTTGAGCTTTCTTTTGTGCTTCAATGCACTTGCCCCTTGTTTTGATTAGAGGCAATCAAGGAGAATTATGCCTTTGAGCCGCTCTTTTTTACAGGTTTTCATGTGTAAAGCCTATTAATACAAGGAGACCCCTTTGTCTGTTCACGAATACAGTGCGTTTGACCTGACTATATGTAAAAACTCGCATCCAGATATTCGCCGCCTGCGTAAAGAACATGGTGCCCCAGAAATTCATGGCAACAAGCTCTGGAAGGCAAGTTTTTTGTTGATGGATTATTTGCAGGAGTTTCCGCTCGAGCCAGGCATGCGTGTACTTGAGCTTGGCTGTGGTTATGGCTTGGCTGGCATCATGTGCGCGAAGCAATTTGGCGCCGATGTTGTGGCGCTTGATGCCGATCAGTCGGTACTGCCTTATACCGAATTACATGCAGAGCTTAATGGCGTTGATATCTCGACTTATCACGGTCGCTATGAATCGGTACGTGCAGCGGATTTTGAGTCTTTTGACTTGATTATTGGTGCCGACATCTGTTTTTGGGATGAGATGAGTGCCTTGCTCTATAACTTAATAAAGCGCAGCCAGCGCAATGGCCCAACAGCTGTGTTATTGGCAGACCCGGGGCGTTCGCCTTTTAGAGAGATGGCGGACAAAGCAAGTGAGAAGTTAGGCGCCGAGTATTTTGATTGGCATGTAAATCATCCTTGGAATGTAAGTGGGGTTCTACTTAGCTTATGAAATTAAATTGGCATCTTTCTCAGCAAGCCCATGATTTAAAGCTTGTCGACAAAACCTTGGCACTAGCATCCGGTGGCGATGCTCTTGTGCCAAGTTTTGATCACTTGGTGTTAAATCGGTCTATGACAGGCCCTTGGCCAGAAGGCACCGAGATTGCCGCGTTTGCTTTGGGCTGCTTTTGGGGGGCTGAGCGTTTGTTTTGGCAGCTGCCTGGCGTATGGGTGACGGCGGTGGGGTATTGTGCGGGTTTCACCAAGCATCCGCGTTATAAACAAGTCTGTTCTGGACAAACGGGTCATACCGAGGCGGTGTTGCTTGTCTATACTCCAGAAGAGTGCAGTTTTGAGACTTTGTTACGCAGCTTTTGGCAGGCTCACGACCCTACACAGGGTATGCGTCAGGGTAATGATGTAGGTACTCAGTATCGCTCAGGAATCTATGTCAGCAGTGAGGCTCAGCGAGTGAGCGCAGAGCAAAGTAAGCAGGCTTATCAAGCTGCACTTAAGGATCGGGGCTTTGGTTCTATTACTACAGAAATCAAAGGCTTAGATGCGTTTTATTATGCTGAGGATGAACATCAGCAATACTTGGCTCGCAACCCTCAGGGGTATTGTGGTTTACGAGGCACCGGTGTTGTGTGTGAGTTCCAGCCTTGAGTTCAGCTAGGCCACAGTGAGTTTCTTGGGGCCTTATTGCTGTAGGCAGAACCAAGAAAGGATACCAATGTGGCTCAATCAAGCTCTTATCCGTTTAAGCGGGTCTTAAGTCTCAGTGCAGCGATTGCTGCGGTAAGTTACAGCTCTTTAATTTATGCCATTGGTTTGGGTGAGCTGAGTAACAAAGGTAGCCTAGGGCAACCGTTAAATGCCCTTATTCGCCTTCAAGGTACCGATAGAGTCGAGCCTAGTAATCTTAAGTTTCGCTTGCTTTCTGAGGAGGAAGCCAGGCGCTTAGGTGTGGATCTGATATACAGCAGCTATCGCATTGACCACCGCTTTACGATGGAGGCGGGAGTGCCAGTTGCTGTGCAGCTAAGCAGTAAAAGGCGGATTGATGAGCCTTATCTGAATTTGCTGGTCGAGCTAAAGTGGCCAGGTGGCAAGGTTTATCGTGAATACAGTTTGTTGCTTGATGCTCCGAGTGCCTACGCCCCTGTTGCTGAACACTCAGCAAGTGTAAATCCATCGCCCCAGATAGGTGGCCCTGAACCTACCGGCAGGCCTAAGTCGAGCGTGCAGCGCTATGAGCGTTCTGCATACAACGCGCCTTCAGCTTTAGGTGTTAATTCTGGCGCTGCAAAGGCGTCCTCTGTTTCCGGTGCTGAGTATGTAGTGCAAGCAGGGGATAGCTTAAGTGGCATTGTTGCGCGAATGCAGCCACCGGCGGGCATGAGTCGAGCTCAATTGCAGCGCCAATTGCATCAAAATAACCCTTCGGCTTTTGTGCGTGGCAATATCAATAGCTTGATGGCTGGGGCGACGTTGATCTTACCTGAGTCCAGTGTATGGAGTAGTGAGGCTTCTCTAAATGCGTCGGCAGCTCAGAATCAAGCTCAAGCGGATAGAGCTCGCTTGCGCCTTAGTGATCCCAGTGATGCTAAAGCGCAAGTTAATACAGGGCCAAGCAAGCAGCAGATACGTGATGAGATCGATAGCACTCAAGAAATGTTAGATCTGCTAGTTAAAGAGAATTCTGAACTTAGGGCTCGTATTGAAAAAATAGAAAAGTCTAATTATATCAATACCTTATCTGAGATAGTTAAAGTTCAACAAGAGCAAATAAAGGCCTTGAAAACTGGGCGAGTTATGGCTTCTGAAACATTGGAGTCCGACCCTCGATTAAAGCTAGCTGCAGGTGAGCTCAGCGCTGCCGCATTGTCGCTTGCTAATAGTGCGCAAGCTGCAACGAGCGATGTTCAAGCTCAGCCCAATACATTAAGGCCTTGGTTTGAGCGCCATTTCTTTTGGTTGCTTGGCGCCGCTGCGATTGGAGTGGGCTTGGTGGCGGGCGTGTTGATGATGTTATTTATGCGTCGTAAAGACCCTGTGTATTCTGCTAGTGAGTTTGCCGATGAAGAAATTGGTTCGGATTTAACAATAAGTGATGAAGAGTTTGTTGCTGATAGTGGCAATGTGCACTGCTTTACCGAGGCTATGAATCAGCGCAGCTCTCAGCAAGTGGATCTAGGTGTTGAGTCGTCGGCAGAGCTTGATGTTGAACAAGAGCGCGAAGATGAAGTAAACGAGCTATTGTCCATGGCAAAGATCTATTGCCGAGCTGGTAAATTTAGTGAAGCCAAGTCTATTTTAAGTTCCGTGACAGAGGAGCAGGACCCGAGATTGCAGATGGCTCTTAACGAACTTGAGAATATTGAACGTGCTCGTCGCGCAGACTAGAGCTTATCAAAGCCAAGTAAGTCATTGTTCTTTGGCTGCTGTGTCGCTGCCTCTTCGCAGGCCTGCTCTTTAGCGAAGACAAGTTCATAGGCGAAGGCCAGTACGTAAGCAACGCTTTTGTAGAGGGCCTCGGGGACTTCCTCTCCTAGTTCTAGCTGACTTAGTAGATCCAGTAGCGCTGGGTTTTCACACAATGGAATATCGTGCTCGGCAGCAAGTGCCAATATAGCTTCTGCCGTCGCATCGCTGCCCTTGGCACTCACCACCGGTGCGCCACTGCCGTCATATTGCAGGGCGACAACACGTTTTAGCTCCTTGTTACTTAACTCTTCAAAGCGCATTAAGTTCTCACATCAATAAGGTTGCTGGCTCTTTCTTTGGGTTGTTGCTCGTGTTCTGTGCAACGAAGTTGGGCGACTTCGATGCCATTGTTGTTTAGGGTTTCGGCTAAACGAGGCAGTTGTTGGCGAATGGCCTCTCGCCACTGGCTTTGTTCGGCCCATAATGTGCTGCTAATACGGCCCTCGCTGTAGTTTAATCTGGCGCTAAAGCGCCCCGCAGCGGCAAGTTGCCACTCCATATCTAGCTGCCAGCTACGACTTAGCTTTGAGTCTGTTTGTTTATTTGGCTCATCTTTAATCGATACTTTTACGGGGACTTGCTCACCCCCCAAGCGAAGCCAAAGTTCACTATGTTGCTGCATGTTGTTGTCGAGTTGCTGTTGGGCGCTTTGCAGTTGTTGACTGTCTAGGCGGGCTTGGCTACGACCAATCAGCTGGCTGAACTGATTGAGCTGCTTAAGTAGAAGCTCCTGTTTGTCGTTGTCTTTAGTTGGTCTATCTTGCTGTGTTTTAGTAGGCATTAATAAGACAAAGAGCTGGGCTAAGGCGGTTTCAAGCCGGTTGATATTTTGCCCTTGCTGTAACTGACTTTGGATTTGATTGGTCAGATGACTAAGGCTGCTGAGTAACTGTTTTAGCTCGATAAGTTTATCGCTGTCTTTGCTTGATGCTGAATGTGAGCTTGTTGCTAGTGTTGTCAGTGTGCCGGTCAGCGGGCTGTCAGTTTTGAGCTGTGAGGAGGCGTTTAGGGTGCTTGCTAAGCCGCTGTTTAAGTTGCTTGGCGTTGATGTGCCTTGGGCGCTGCTGTTTACAGAGCTGGCCGTTGAGCCAGAATGGCTGAACTGTTGTCTTAGGGTTTGAGCAAGGTCACTGACAAAGGTTTTATTCTTAAGGCTCTGGCCGGATGTTTGAGTAAGGTTTGTTGCTAAGTTTAGGCTTGGCTGTTGATTGAGCCATTGCCTTAATTGTATGGCTGACTGGTTTAAGGCCTGCTTTAGGTTTGCGGCATCCGTGAGTTTTGCCCCTTGGGCTAGGGCAGCATGAATGTCTCTATTTAGAAGAGGGGCGAGCTTAACTGCACTATCTGCGTTCGGCAGGCTCTGGCGTAAGGCGAACTTAATAAGTTCCTTGGCTTCACCGAGGCTTAAGTTCGGTTTTTGATAGGCCTGGTTGATATTAGCTAAGCTGCTAGTCGATGTGGCTGAGTTAAGTAAGTTGGATTTTAATAAGCTGGATGCACCCAGGTGTTGACCTGCTGATAGGGTTAGAGCCAGTTGGGCTGCTTGTTGTCCTTTGATGCTTTGGCCGTTTTGAAGGCTTTGCTCAAGCGGTGCCAGTTTGAGGCCTGCATTCTGCTCAAGTAGCCTAAAATGTTGTTGTTCAAGCTTTCCCAGCTTAGCTGTTTGAAGCTGTGCCTGTAGTGACTTAGGTAGGGTGCTTTTAGGTAATAGGGCCCATAAACTCTGTTCTTTAGCGCTTACACTGTGTTCTGCGACAAGTTTTAACAGTACGGTGTTTTTATTCTCTAGGTTCTTGATTGCATTATCTATATTGCTTTGTGTGTTGGTTTGGCCGCTTTGGGGCGTTTTAGTGGCCGCAGTTTGACCTGCCTTGTTTGATGTCTCTAAGCCTTGCTGCTTAAGTGTGTTGCTAAGTTGTTTTGCTAACTGTTGTGCCTGAGGGTGCTGCATTAGCAGCTGCTTTAATTGTTGTTTGTTAAGCTCTATATGCTCGGTGATTCGCACACGCTGGCCCACAAGCGCTGAAGCGGTGTTGTTGTCAGAGCGCTGGGCTGCGTTGCTATTCTGAGCTGGGGGGATCAGCATAGCGCTTGGCTGTTAACTACCAATTCACTGGTTGTGTTTTGGTGCAAGCAGGTGGGGAATGGTGTATCCATAGCTGGGTTTATCGTCCTGATCTTGTATAGAGTCGTTGCGCATTTGATTGTCATAGTTTGAGTCTAGCCTCAGTTTTTTATCGTGGTGGCGTCTGAGGCTTCGGTTACGTCTCTTATCAATGTACACTATCGGCCGTTTTTCGCCTTTGATAACTAATAAATGCAACAGCTGGCCATCAATAACTTGTTTTTTGAGCGTGACGACGAGCCCTTGTTTGGCGATTTGTCGGCAAGTTGGGAAAGTGGTGCTGTCGTACAGGTCACAGGCCACAACGGCTGTGGTAAAACAACCTTGCTGCGTATCATTGCAGGGCTGTTACCTGCTAGTGCCGGAACCATTACTTGGAATACTCAAGCCAATAAGGGCTTGTCGTTTAAGTCGCAGCTGCTTTTTCTTGGGCATCATGTTGGTGTCAAACTCAGCATGAGCCCCTTAGAGAACCTGCGTTGGTATTTTGCCCTAAACGGCCTTAAGGCCCAGGGCACAGATTCGCAAGGGGTTAGTTTACAGCGCTTGCGTTGGGCTTTGTTGCAAGTAGGTCTTGCATCTTATGAGGATGTGCCGTGCTACTCCTTGTCTGCAGGGCAGCAGCGGCGCGTTGCATTGGCTCGCTTATATCTAAGCCAAGCGCCGTTATGGATTCTTGATGAGCCTTTTACCGCGATAGATAAAAGTGGTGTAGCCAGTTTGGAGCAAGAAATTGATAGGCATGCGGCAGCTGGTGGCATCGTTTTATTAACGACTCATCAGCGCTGGAAGTCTTCACATATCGAGGTGCTCGATTTAGAACAGTACAAGGGCAGGGCAGCACATGACTGATATACGTCTGCCCGACAGTGGTTTTTATGAGGCCTTTAGGCGTGAATGCTTAACGGCTGTGCGCAATCGCAGTGAGCTGTTTAATCCGCTTATCTTCTTTTTAAGCATCATCATGTTTGTGCCTTTGGGCGTTAGCCCTGATGCAAATGTATTGGCGTCTATTGCGCCGGGCATGATTTGGATCGTAGCCTTACTTTCTGTATTACTTTCTTTAGATAAAGTATTTCAAAGTGACTATGACGATGGCTGCTTAGAACAAATGATCCTAAGCGGTCAGAGTATGTACCTCATGGTGATAGCGAAGGTATTGGCCCACTGGTGTTTTACGGGTTTATTACTGACTTTATTGAGCCCTGTTTTGGCACTGATGATGGCTTTACCAAGCCAGGCTTATGGAGCGTTGCTCTTATCCTTATTCTTAGGTACCGGTGCTTTGTCATTTATAGGAGCTGTCGGGGCTGCGTTAACCGTATCATTGCGTCGCGGTGGCTTGTTGTTATCGCTGATCATTATTCCCTTGTATGTGCCGGTGCTGATCTTTGGCGCAAGTTGTGTGCGTAGTGCAGCTTTGGGGGATCCCTATAGTGGGCAGCTCGCCATCTTGGCGGCACTGTGGTTGTTATCCGTTATGCTGGCGCCTTTGGCAATGGTTGGCGGTCTGAAAATTAGTTTAGAGAATTAAAAAAGAGGGTTGTCATGGGATGGCAGTGGTTTCATCGCTTAGGTTCACCAAAGTGGTTTTATGAAAAAACCAGTATTTGGCAGCCATGGCTTGGTTTTTCAGCATTGGCTTTATTGTTGGTGGGTGTGAGCTGGGGTTTGGGTTTTGCTCCAACTGACTACAAACAGGGTAATAGTTACCGCATTATCTATATCCATGTTCCGGCTTCCTTTTTAGCCTTAGCTGGCTATTACACCATGGCTATTGCTGGCGCTGTTGGTCTGATTTGGCGCATGAAACTATCGTTTATGGTTATGAAAGCGGCTGCACCGATAGGCGCTGTGCTGACCTTTGTGTCTTTGTGTAGTGGTGCTATTTGGGGCAAACCAACCTGGGGCACTTATTGGGAATGGGATGCACGTATCACTTCGATGCTGATTTTGTTTTTTCTCTATCTTGGTGTGATCGCTTTACAGCATAGTTATCGTAACCAAGAGGCGGCAGATAAAACCTCAGCGATTTTGTCACTTGTAGGTACGGTGAATATTCCCATTATCTACAAGAGCGTTGACTGGTGGTACAGTCTTCATCAGCCGGCAACCCTTAAGTTAAGTGGGCCTTCGAGCATTGATCCGAGTATGGCTTGGCCCTTAATTACAATGATTTTGGCTTTTTATGTTACTTATGCGTGGCTGTTAATTGATCGAACCCGTTTGGAAATTCTCAACCGCGAACGAAAAAGCCGTTGGGTGCAAGCGATTATGGGGCTGAAATAAGGCAATAAGAATATGAATTTTGAGTTTCAATTTACCACTTTGGCAGAATTTATGTCGATGAAGGGGCATGGCCCTTATGTTTGGGCTGCCTATGCCATTACCTTGGTTGGTCTTGTTACACTGGTCGTGCAAGTGCGTTTAGCCAAAAAAGCCTTAGTTAAAAAAGTGAAGGTTCTACATATGCGTGAAGTGGAGAGAAATAAGTCGTGAAACCTATGCACCCGCTGCGCAAGCGGCGTTTGAAAATCGTCCTCTTTATTGTTATTGGCAGTAGTGCTGTTATTGGCTTGTTGCTTTACGCAATGCGTGAAAGTATTAACCTGTTTTATCCACCCTCCAGTATCGTTAATGGCGAAGCGCCTTTACACCGAACAATTAAAGCTGGTGGCTGTGTTGTGCCTGGCTCCTTAGTTCGTGATGATGAAGGTCTTGGTATGACCTTTCAGATTACCGATGGTGCGGCTGAATTGACGGTCCGCTACGATGGCATTTTGCCAGACCTGTTTTCTGATGGCGAAGCGACGGTGGTAGATGGCCAGCTTGATGACCATTTAGTACTGCAAGCGACTCGCGTACTTGCTAAACACGATGAAAATTACACGCCTGCCGAAGTGGCGGATAATTTACAAACTGACCCCGAAGCTCAAGGTGTTGATCACCAGAAGAGCTGTAAAGGCCTGAACTACAAGAAGACTGCTTATGTTTCCAGAATACGGATTGCTAGCGCTTAATTTTGCGTTAGTGCTATCACTTTGCCTTTCAGTCGTGCCCTTAGTTGGCAGTTTAACTGGGCGTATTGTATGGATGGCTTCTGCCCGCAGCTTGGCTAACGGGGTGTTTTTGTTTGTTGCGATTGCCTATGCAGCCTTAACTTGGGCTTTTTATACCGATGATTTTAGTGTTGCTTATGTTGCCGGTAACAGTAACTCGCTACTGCCAACGATCTACAAAATTTGTGCGGTATGGGGGGGGCATGAAGGCTCTTTATTGCTCTGGGCTTTGATTCTGGCCAGCTGGACCTTGGCTGTGAGCTTGTTTTCTCGATCTATGCCTTTGCCAATGGTGGCTCAGGTCTTGAGTGTGTTGGGCATGGTGAGTGTGGGCTTTTTAGCCTTTATGATCTTTACCTCGAATCCTTTTGAGCGATTATTACCAAATATTCCCGTTGATGGTGGGGACTTAAATCCTTTGCTGCAAGATCCTGGTTTTGTGATTCATCCACCTATGTTGTATATGGGTTATGTGGGCTTTTCTGTGGTCTTTGCTTTTGCCATCGCCGCATTAATTGGTGGCAAGATCGATGCCGCTTGGTCGCGCTGGGCTCGACCCTGGACAAATACCGCTTGGGCTTTTTTAACCATTGGCACTGCTTTAGGTAGCTGGTGGGCTTATTACGAGCTTGGTTGGGGCGGCTGGTGGATGTGGGACCCTGTAGAGAATGCGTCGTTTATGCCTTGGTTGGCAGGTACGGCTCTCGTTCATTGCATTGCCATGACAGAAAAGCGAGGCGTGTTTGTTAGTTGGACTCTGCTTCTTGCCATTCTGGCATTTTCTTTGAGTTTATTGGGCACCTTCCTTGTTCGCTCTGGTGTTTTGACCAGTGTGCATGCTTTTGCGTCGGACCCTACTCGTGGTTTGTTTATTTTGGTGTTTTTATTGGTGGTCGTTGGCGGTTCTTTGAGCCTCTATGCCGCACGTGCGCCGATGCTTAAGAGTGAGTCTGGATTTGCGATGATTTCACGTGAATCCATGTTGCTGTTTGTAAGCTTAATATTTGTATTCTCCTGTGGTTTTGTCTTGCTTGGCACTTTGTTCCCATTGATTGCTGATGCCTTAAATCTGGGTAAATACAGTGTTGGCGAACCTTATTTTAATATGTTCTTTCCGCCGCTGATGGCACTTGCAGGTTTAGCGCTTGGTTTTGGCATTATGCTCAACTGGAAGCGCAGCCGTTTTAGCCTCATTCGTAATTGGCAGCTGGCTTCATTGGCGGTAAGCATTGCTGCAACTTTGTCTGTGGCCGTATTTTCTTCTTATAAATTTAGTGTTAATGCTGCAGTAACCGTTTTTGTTGGTACGTGGGTGGTCGCATCTTCAGTATTGGATTATTTGCGCCGCAGTTATCACAGTAAAAAACCGAGTATTAAGCTAGAGAAGTTTACGGCTAGTTATTGGGGAATGTTTATTGCCCATGTCGGCTTTGGTATCACCTTGCTTGGTGCCGGTATCGATAGTTTTAATGCTCAAGAGCGCCATCTACGTGTTAGCACTGGGTCCAGTGTTGAAGTAGCAGGTTACGAATTTAAACTGGTTGATGTGACGCGTGTACGTGGCGCTAACTACTGGGCAGATCGTGGGCAGTTTTTAGTGTCTCGCGATGGTGAGCAAGTTGCTTTGTTGTATCCAGAAAAACGCAGTTATTTTTCGGGCGGCAATATGATGACCGAAGCAGCCATTGACCCGGGTATGTTTAGAGACTTATATGTGTCGTTGGATAACAAAATCAATGAGCAAGAATACGCTGCTCGCGTGTACGTTAAGCCTTTGGTTCGTTGGGTTTGGCTTGGGTCTTTCTTAATGGCCTTGGGAGGCATTGTTGCTATTACTGATAAGCGCTATCGCCGAGTAAAGTCTGCCAAGCGTGTTGATGGCGCTTCAAACTCTTTAAATAAAAGCTTAGAGACGCTTGCAGAATCGCCCCGTGCAAACGAAGCGCCAGCAGCCAGCTCTATAGCCAAAGGGGAGGTGTAAGCGTGAATAAATACTGGCGCTTTATTCCTGTTGTCGTATTTTTTGTTCTAGCTGGATTTTTATTTTCCGGTTTAGGCAAGGACCCGACTGAGCTGCCTTCTGTGGTATTAGGTAAAGACTTACCAAGCTTCGAGTTGCCTACGTTAGATTCTAATTTAGAGCAGAGCATTAGTAATCAAGCTCTGGTAGGTGAAGCTGCGCTTATTAATATATGGGCCACATGGTGTGCGACATGCCTACAAGAGCATCCGTTTTTATATGAACTTAGCCAGCAAGGCATTAAAATCGTTGGTGTGAACTATCAGGATGACACTGAAAAAGCTAAACGCTGGTTAAAGAAGTATAAAAACCCCTATGCCGTCACCGTTGTTGATAAGAAAGGCCGTTTAGGCTTTGACCTTGGTGTAACAGGGGCGCCAGAAACCTTCTTATTGGATAAACACGGTAAAATTATTTACCGTCACACGGGTGTTGTTGATAAAACGGTTTGGCAAGAGCACTTTGCCGCAGCCTTTGAGTAGCCTTAAGCGATAAATAGCCCTGAGCTTGTAAACAAGCTTGATAGTAATAGATATAGACCTCGTGCAGGTCTTTATAGGTCGACATTCATGCCTGCTCCTGCTTTGCAACACCTTATGTTTGATATTGACGGCACCTTACTTGAATCGTGTGTGTTCGATGGTCAGTGCTTTGATGAGGCCGTCATGGCGGTTACTGGTATTGCCTTGCATGCTAATCGACGTCTATACAAGCATGTGAGCGATGAAGGCATTCTTCGTCAACATGTACAAGAGCACGCTTTGGCTCATGGCGAAGAAGTGATAAGCAAGATTAAACGTGTGTTTGTTGAGAACATTCGCAAGCACTTAGAGCAGCAGCCCGCTGTTGAAATTGCTGGTGCTCAACACCTACTAGAGCAACTTAGACAGGAACAAAATATCAGCTTGTCGTTGGCGACGGGGGGCTGGCAAGAGACTGCCTTGTTAAAATTAAATTCTGCTGGTATTGATATTAGTGACTTAGCTCTAGCAAGTTCAAATGACCATTACCAGCGCACAGAGATCATGAAACTTGCTCGGCAACGAGCGGCTATCGATAGCTCTGTACCTATTACCTATGTTGGTGATGGCGCTTGGGATAAACAAGCTAGTGACGAACTCTCTTGGAATTTTATTTTGCGAGGTAGGGCGCTCGAGCATCATCAACGCCTAGATGATTTAAGAGATGTACAGCGTTTTATGAGTTTTCTTTTTTAACGTTTCTGTGCTTTTACTTGTTCCTAGCCCTTTTCTAGCCGCTTTAGCTGCATTTAACGCCTAATACACCTCATTATTGAACCAAATACGATACCGCTCCGTATAGCTTTGGGAGAGGTATTTATGTTGTCTAATGGTTCAACTAAAAAATCGATAAGCTTATTACTGTTAAATATCCTAGGTTTTAACCTTGTCTGGTTTGCATGCATATTTCTAGGTAATACGGCTTTAATACCCGCTTTATTGTTTTTAGGCTTGCATTTGTATTTGCAAACACAGCTTTTGATTGAGCTTAAAGTGGTTGTGTTGCTCGGCCTATTAGGTTTTTTAATCGATAGCTTGTTAGCGCTTGTGGGCGTTTTTGTTTTTGATCAGCAGGCTGTATTTGCGCCTTTTTGGCTGTTGCTCTTATGGTTTTGCTTTGCTGCTACTTTAAGACATAGCTTGGCTGTTTTTGCTAAAAATCTCGCTGTTGCTTGCGCCTTTGGTGGTATTGGTGGAGCTTTGTCCTACTTCTCCGCCAAAGAGCTCGGTGCTGTGAGTTTCGCTTATTCAGATGTAAGTATGGCTGTAGCCCTTAGTTTGTTGTGGGCCGTTAAATTCCCATTTTTATTGCATTTAAGTCAACGGCTAGTTAAATCCCAATTCTTTAGTTATCCGTTGCTACCGGCGCGGCTGCCTTATAGGCCCTCAAAGCCGAGCCATCTTAATATAACAACAAAAAAGGAGTGTTGAGCGTGCTTATTAACACTGTTTCATATTTAGCTAGAAAGCTTCTATTTGTTGCTCCTTATGTTCTTTCCCTCATTTTGGGGGCGGGCTACTTTCATTACGCTTTAGCGAATAGTATCGAGCAAAGCCCGCTCTCATCAGAGTTTACAGAGGATAGGGCATATGTATTGCCAAAAGACTGGGCTCAAGTCGGTGAAGGTAGCTTAAAGGTGCTTTGGTTTCATATTTTTGATGCCAAGCTTTATACGAAAAGCGGTGACTATTTAGCCTTATTAGAACCCAAAATGGATACAGCCTATACGCAAACTCTGGTTCTACAGCTGACTTATCAGCGAGGTATTAGTAAAGACCGCTTGCTGAGCGAAACGCGAAAACAGCTAAAATCTTTTTCAGAGTCCGGTCAAATTGATGTCTGGATAAGTGAGTTGGCAGAAATTTGGCCTGATATTGACACAAACGATCAACTAAGTATCTGGGTTACCGAAGACAGTATCAGCCACTTTTATCATTCGGGTGATTATATTGGCTCTGTTGAGGATAAGCGTTTTGGTCCTGCCTTTGTTTCTATTTGGCTTTCCGAACAAAGCAGCTATCCAGATTTAGCATCCGAATTACGTGGAGAGACTCAACGAGTCGCATTTTAATATGAGCTTAGTAAGACGAGGTCTAATGTTGCCTTTTATTGGTTTTTTATCAAGTTGCGCGGTTAGTGTCCACGATTACAAACAACGCACACCTGAGCTGGATTTAAGTAGCTTCTTTCATGGCCAACTAGAGGCCTATGGCATTGTTCAGGACTATCGTGGGCGTGTTATTCGCCAGTTTAAAGCAGATATTGTTGCCGACTGGTCGGATAACAAGGGTATTCTTGATGAGGTGTTTTATTTTGCTGATGGTGAAGTTCAAAGGCGTTGTTGGCAGTTAACAAAAGATGGCAAACGGTATTCAGGTACAGCTGGTGATGTCATTGGTACGGCTTACGGCGAGGCATCGGGTAATGCTTTAAATTGGCGCTACACCTTAGCCATCCCTGTTAAAGGTAAGGTTCGTCATATCAGCTTAAATGATTGGATGTTCTTGGTTGATGAAAATAACCTGATTAATAAAGCCAGTATGTCTAAGTTTGGCCTAGGCGTTGGTGAAATTACGCTTAATATTCATAAACTCTCCAACGATGCGCAGCGTGAACTTAGCCCTGATTGCAGCTTGGCTTTAATTAATCGCACTAAGTGAGGCAAAGTAGCCACAGATGCTAAAAGCTAAAGCAAAGATAAATCGAGTTGATAAGCCTCTAATGGCGCTTAGCTTGCCATGGACAAGAGCCTGGGTAACAGGAGCAGGGCGGGGCATCGGCAAGGCGCTGACTTTGCTCTTATGTGCACAAGGCGTGGATGTATACGCAAGTGCTCGATCAAAAAGCGATCTATTAAAGCTTGAAAAAGAGTGTGAAGGCCTAGTGGGTCGTTGCATTATTTCGGTGTTGGATATTACTCAAGTCCCCGAGATTGACGACTTGGTCTTGCAGTGGAATAAGCATGATGCATGGCCGGATTTGTTTGTTTTGAATGCGGGCACACATGATCCTTTTAGCGCTTATGATTTTGACGCTCAACGCTGTCAGCGCTTATTGGATGTGAACCTGCAAGGCACTATTAATTGTTTAGATCCGCTATTAAAACGATGTATTGAAGTCAACACGGGGCATATAGCTGTTATGGCTTCGGTAGCAGGCTATCGAGGTTTACCAACGGCTGCAGCTTATGGTGCCAGCAAAGCTGCGTTAATCAATTTAACTGAGTCGTTACATGCCGATTTATATAAAACCGATATTGTCTTACAAGTAATCAACCCAGGTTTTGTGCGCACCCCGCTTACAGATAAAAATGACTTTAAAATGCCGGCCTTAATGGAGGTTGACGCTGCAGCAACAAGGCTGTTGAAAGGGCTTTTATCATCATCATTTGAGCTAAGCTTTCCTAGGCGCTTTGTCTTGGCGCTTAAGTTACTACGCCTTCTACCTGATTCGTGGTATTTTTCGATTGTATCTCGCTTAGTGCTTTAGTCAGTTGCTTGGTTAATAAGCTAATCATTTTTCTGAAATACTGAGCTTTTCTTTTCTTACTATATTAAGGGTCTATAGCTTATGCGTGATGCATTACAGAACTATGTTTTGGTGCTTGAAGGACTTGAACAGACAAAACTAGCTGAATTAGAAGTACTTTTAGATGATTCTGTAGAGTTTCTTGACCCTTTTAATCATACCAACTCAAAAGCTGAGATGATGGCGATAATGAGCCACATGTTTCGAAGCTTAAGCCAAGTGAACTTTGCTTGTGATACTTTGGCAATCGATGACAAGCTTGCTTGCATTAAATGGACTTATAGCGCTCATCATCATCTACTGGGGGATATTAAGTTTGTTGGTATGAGCAGGATTGAATGCAATGATTCAGGCTTGATTATTTCGCACCAAGATTATTGGGATTCGTCGCTTGTTTACAAAAAACTGCCTTTGCTAGGTCGGTTTTTTATCATGCTTAAAAGACGCTTTAAAGCCAAACTGATCTAAGGCTATGCTGCTTGCGCTCTTGCAAGCCTATTTTGTATACATGCTTTTTTGTTTATAGCTGCTTTAGAGGGGGCTATGCGGCCTCAGAGCCATATACTTAGCTGTTAGCTGGGTTTATATGACTATACTTCTTGCTCTTCTTGGTGGGAGTTTATATCACAGCTCGCCTGCTTGTCGTTGATTTAACGGACTATCCCTTTGTTTGCTCCTAGGTCAGAATTGCGCACGTTTTTTACCGCTATCAATTAGGTTAACAAAGGTCATATGGTTATTAATAAATTAATAAAGCTATTCTTAGTGGGTTTATTGCTCAACTCATCCATTGTTGTTAGTGCTGAGGCAGCCGCTGAGACAGTAAATAAGCCAGAAAAGGGCACGGTCTTAATTACCGGTGCTAATCGAGGCCTTGGTCTGGCTTTATCTCGTCACTTTATCAGTGATGGATACAACGTTATTGGCACTGCCCGAAACCCTGAAAAGGCATCCGATCTGAAAGAGGCGGGTGCCCGTGTTGTTCAGCTTGATGTAACCGATGATGATTCTATAGCTGCGATGGTGAAAACACTTAACGGTGTTCCTATTGATATTGTCGTGAATAATGCAGGTTATATAGCTGGGTTGGAGCGAGGTATTGAGTCATTTAAGCACACTCATCGGGAGGCGTTTCTAAAGACCTACAATGTCAATGTGATTGGACCTGTCATGGTCACACGAGCGTTGTTGCCTAATCTTGAACTGGCAACAAGTGAGGTTAAGAAGGTGATTAATATCTCCTCTCATGGCGGCATTATTAATCGTAAAAAAGTTAAAGGTATTTACTCTTACGACCCAACTAAATCGGCATTGAATAAAATTACCGTTGATATGTCGAAAGACCTTGCAGCCTACAACATTCTTGTTGTCGCTTTGGCTCCAGGCCATAACAAAACTCGGATGGGGGGAGAAAATGGTCAGCTTGAGCCCGAATTCTCTATGGGTAAAGCAAAAGAAGTTATTCAGAATCTAGATATGAGCAACACCGGTAGCTTTGTTGGCTACTCCGGTTTCTCTATTGATTGGTAAGGCTATGTCTGAATCAAGTAATACTAGTAATGGTGCGGCAAGTGTGTTTTGCAAGCTTACCAAGATTGAGCCTGAAGAGATAAAGGGCGCTTTATTGTCCTTTCTTTTTATTTTTCTGCTGATGACTTCCTACATGATCCTTAAGCCAGTTAGGGATGCATTACCCAGTGATTGGGGGGATGTTAGTCGTGCTACTCAGTGGACCTATACTTTTATATTTGCCACGATTTCTGTGCTTATCTACAATTTTTATGCATCTAAAACGTCGATACAAAAACTGGTTCCTCGCGTTTTTGTTGCGTTTGCCATCAGTTTTATGGCTATTTTTTTAGCCTATAAAATCGGCGTTGATGTCGGCTTTCTTGGTAAAGTATTTTACGTATGGACCAGCGTTTTTAGTCTGTTTCATATCTCTGTTTTCTGGAGTTTTGTTTCTCAGCATTACACTAAGTCGCAGAGCAAGCGTGTTTTTAGCTTTATTAATACTGGCGCCAGTGCCGGTGCAATTCTTGGTCCTTTGACGGTTATTCTTCTAGCTAAATCAATGAGTATTGAAAACGTACTTGTTGTGACAAGCGTGGTGTTGTTGGTGAGCTTACCCATTATTGCTGCCTTGAATCGCCACTTTGATAGCTTAGGTACTCATTGCCATCAACCCGAAAAGCTTCAAAGCAATCCATTTTCAGGCTTTGATCAGTTCTTTGCTCATAAGAAATTATTGGGTATTGCTGGTTTTATTTTTTTACTGACAGGGGTCAGTGCGTTTTTCTATACCACTCAAAGTGATGTACTAGCTGAATTTAGCCGTGCAGAAAGAAAACAGCTGTTAGGTGGTATAGAGCTTATCACGAACACCTTAACCATTTTAATCGGCTTGTTTTTATCAAATCGAATTGCTCAGCGCTTTGGTTTGTCGTTTAGTCTGTCGGCGGTGCCGTTTGCGGTAGGAGGGCTGATGCTGCTTTTAAGCGCTAATCCGGCGGTAATATTTGTTCTTGTGCTGATTATTGCGCGTCGTGCAGGTAATTATGCGATTGTTAGACCCGCGCGCGAGGTGTTGTTTACCTCTGTTGATAAAGAGGCTCGATTTAAAACAAAACCAATTATCGACATTGTTGTATACCGTGGTGGAGATGTGTTTTGGATTTGGTTAATTGCTTTTATCGGTGAAGGTTATTTGGGTTTCAGCGTAGCAGAGAAAATAATCACCGGAGCTGTTGTCGCTGTGTTGTGGGGGGCGACTGGGTTTTATGTCGGGCGAAAACACGATCGTTCTGAGAAGGCTAATGTAGATCCTGATTTTTCAGCAGTGGGAAAATTATCAACCTAATTCATCATAGGTAGAGCATGAGTTATGAAAAATATAAAAATGACCAAACCAGCTTATTTGAAGTGCATTTCTTGTTTTGCACTGTTGCTGATCAGTGCATTTACGACAGCACTTAACGCAAGTGGTACAGATGACTTTAACTTAACTGCGATCATGCAGGATGTTTCAGAAGACAATATCTTCTACGATAACGAGTTCTTCAATTGGGGCTCAGGTATCGTTAAAGGCAAAGATGGTAAATATCATCTTATCTATTCACAAATGCCAAGAGAGCATGGTTTTCTTTCTTGGTTAACAGATGGGCGTGTATCACGTGCTGTTTCTGACAGCCCTGCTGGGCCTTGGAAACATGTTGAACCTGTACTGGAAGGGCGTGGAGATGGGCACTGGGATGCCTATACGGTACATTGTCCGAAAATCTATGAGTTTGATGGTAAATATTATCTTTATTATATGTCGACAAACTCAGGTGAAAGTAAGCTTAGCGACGCTCAATTAGAAGATGCTCGCACTCGTCATGGCCGATGGGAAGAGAGTGAGTTAAGAGCGATGCTGCGTTTAAACCAACGTATTGGTGTTGCTGTGGCTGATAGCATAGAAGGGCCTTGGCAGCGTTTTGATAAACCCTTAATTGAACCAGAACTTCCTATCGCCAATATCGTTAATAACACCACGGTGACTAAGCGACCAGATGGTGGTTACCTCATGATTGTGCGCGGCGATCAGCCGGATCAACCCGAGGGGGAGATTATTCGAATGCAGGCTGTATTGTTAGCTGATCACCCTTTGGGCCCCTGGAAAATGCAAGCTAAGCCCGTTGTTAAAGACTATAATTCTGAAGATCCCGAGGTATGGTATGACGCTGAGCGTAAGCGCTATTATTCCTTGTACCACGCTTTTGGTTACATGGGCATGATCACATCGACTGACGGCTTAAACTGGGAGCGAGCAAAACATTATAAGGTGGCAGACAAAGCCTATACAACCACAGATGGTCGAACGGTCAAGGTTCACCGCTATGAGCGGCCTACTATTTTTCATGAAAACGGCAAGCCGAGAGTGATGACTGCAGGTATAAGGCTACCCAACGGTGATACCCATTCATTGTTTATCCCTCTTAAACAATAAAGGTTGCTAGAGCTTGAAGCCTTATCGCCCTCAAGCTCGCCTAGGTGTTGTTAAGCTAAACACCTTTGGGCGCATGATTAATTGGAGCCGTAATGATTTTTAAATGGGGGATAACGCTTGTCTCTTTTCTTTTTGCAGGCTTGTCGCAGGCTGATATTGTAGACCCTTTAAATGCTGAGCAGTGGCGTTTAATACAATCAAATAATGAGTTGAAACTATCAAGTTGGCCAGCCACTAGAATTCGCCAGCTTGAGCAGCTACAAACCCAATTACTTGATGATATTGCCGCGCTTCCACGTCATTGCCCGGTTATTTCTGATAACCACCTTGGTTATCATTCATCTGTGACTATGGATGGTGGTGAGGGCAAATCTAAGCTTCATCAAATTGATTTTACACTGGCTGAGCCACAACAGGTTCAGTCTATTGCTCTTGTGCCTGCCTTTAATCCGCTGCGCCCTTACGGGGGTTCTTATGCCTTCCCTAAGCGTTTTAAAGTAGAGGCCGAAACGGTATCGGGTAGCGGTTTTGAGGAAATTATTAATTGGATGCAGGACGATTTCCCTAACCCTGGGGCTTATCCTGTCTTTTTTAATGATATTGATAAAGAAATTCAACGCCTAAGGTTTACGGCTGTAGGCGCGAGTGGTGCGGCTTCTGAAGCGCATTTTGCCTTAGGCGAGCTGTTTATTTGGGCTGAGGATGGTCAGGGTGGCTTATTAAGTCTTGCTGCTCAAAAGCGTAAGCCACTTGTAAGTACTTCAGGTACTTATAATCAGTCGTCAAAGTGGCATTTAAATTACTTAACCGACATGGTCACAAGTTTGGGCTTTCCGATTACTGAAAGGGAGTTAGATCGTAAAGATCTGTTAATTCATCCCCATTCTTTTGAGTCTTTGCCGGAAGCTATAGAGCTTCAGATTGATTTGGGTGAGCGGCGCAGTGTAGGGCGGATTGATTTGTGGCCGGCCAAACCAAGTAGCAATATTATGCTGCCCGATTTTGGCTTTCCTGGGCAGGTTGTGGTTGAGGTTTCTGACGAGCCCGACTTTTATTCACCACAATTACTTAACCCAAGCTCAACAGGGGACGAATTTGGAAGCCTGTTTTCTTTCCGTATTCATGCAGAAAAGTTTCGCTACCTTCGAATCACAATGGCAAATTTACAGCAAATGAGCGGGCGAGCTATTTGGGGCTTAGGTGAGGTGGCGATTTATCATACTAATGGTGAATTAATAAGTGGAGCGAGCATTAATGCAAAAGGTATTCCGGCGCAGTACTTAGCGCAGTTACCTCAATTACTTGATGGTTATAGCTGGGGGCGGCGTATTCTTCCTGAGCGAGAATGGATTATGGGCTTGGCCAAGCGCCGGCCCTTAGATCAAAAGTTGCAGCAAGTTGAAAATGAACTTGAACTTGCCCACTCTTATTGGCAGTGGCTGCTTTCACGTCTAATCATTGCTAGCGTGGTTATTTTATTTTTAGTGTTGATTACAGCGGTTATTTTATTTCAACGCGCTCAACGCCAACAGCTTTTATTGCGTCAAGGAGAGCGAATAACACGAGACTTACACGATGAGGTGGGTAGTAGTTTAGGCAGTATTACCTTATTAGCTGATGAATTGGTTAATAATAAAGATGCTGTGACGGCCGCTGAAGATCTCAGTGATTTATCTCTAATGGCAAGAGAGGCCAATGCATCCTTACGAGAAGTTGTATGGGTAGGCAATGGCAATGGCATTTACTTACATGAATTATTGCAAGCCTTATTTGAGCGTGCAGATCGAGTCTTACGCGGTGTGTGTATTGAGAAAAATCTGCCGAATCAGTGCCCTGAAATCAAAGTATCACTTGCGGTTAAACGCCATCTTACGATGTTTTTTAAAGAGGTAATCCATAATTGTGCGCGTCACTCTAATGCGAGCAAACTTAGCTTGACCGTAGATTTTGATAAAGAGTGTATGTGTATTACTGTTGCCGACAATGGTTGTGGTTTTGATCCTGAAACCATTGACAAGGGCTGGGGACTCAACAACCTTCGACAGCGAGCAGAAGAAATAAACGGCACATTAAAAATCGACGCTCAGCCTGGAGAGGGTGTAAGCATTGAGCTTAAATTGGCCTTACTTATGTTGTCTAGACAACAAGAGCTTAGCTACAAAACATCAAACTAAATATGGTTAAGAAGCAATGAAGCCTATAGAACTTTGGCTGGTTGAGGATGACTCGACCTACAGGCGAACCTTACTTAGGGTGCTTGAACGAAATAAATCAATTTCAAGTTGTCGAGCATTTCCGTCTTGTATTGAATTTTTCTCTGAATTAGATGCAGCTAAGCAACCAGATCTTGTACTGATGGATTTGGGGCTTCCCCAAATGGGGGGCGTTGAAGCGATTGAAAAATTAGCTAGCTTGGCTCCCGATATTGTTGTTGTGGTATTAACCGTGTTCAGTCAAAAAGAAAAAGTTTTGCAGGCACTTGAAGCGGGCGCTTCAGGCTACTTGCTTAAATCGGCATCGGCTAGTGAAATCATTAAGGGCTTGGAGGAGGTGGTAAAAGGCGGCTCCATACTTAGCCCTGAGATTGCTAAGATTGTACTTGAAAATATTCAAAAGCCGATTTCAAAGCAAGGTTATAAGCTTGCTGCTCGTGAAATTGAGGTGTTGGAGTTACTGTCTTTGGGCCAGAGTGTTAAGGAAATTTCACGCAGTTTAGATATATCGCAAAGCACGGTTTCAACTTACTTAGGCCGAATCTATGGCAAACTTAAAGTGCAATCTCAATCTGGTGCTGTAGCTCTGGCGCTAAGAGAGGGGATAATAAAATAGCGCTTGTTAGTTAATATTCTACTTATAGTTGAAGCTAAACTGCTTTTTTGAACTAGGCTTAAAACTGAGAAATTTCGCTTTAAGCCTAGAGTTTTAGGCTTGGATTTTTAGATCTAGAGTGCTTATGTTTTTAGTTGTCATGCTCGAGAACATAAAAACCAACGTCAATCGATCCTTGTTCAAAACCACCTTCACAATAAGCTAGGTAATAATTCCATAAGCGTTTGAAGCGCTCATCAAAGCCTTGGTTTTCAATGTTGTGCCAGTTCTCTTGGAAAAGTTTTGTCCACAGCCTTAAGGTTTCGGCGTAGTCTTTACCAAATAGCTGCTTGTGCACCAGTTTAAATTGGTGTTTACAAAACTTACTTTCTAGGGCCTCAATGCTTGGAAGCATACCGCCAGGGAAAACATAACGTTGAATAAAGTCGGCACTCTTTCTGTATTGCTTAAAGCGTTCGTTATCTATAGTGATGATTTGCAGCACAGCACGGCCACCGGGTTTTAGTCGTTTTTTTAGCTGGCTGAAGTAACTGTCCCAGTGGTTTTCTCCTACGGCTTCAAACATTTCGATTGAGACAATGCTGTCGTATTGCCCTTGGAGATCTCGATAATCTCTTAATTCGAGAGAGATAAGTTCATCTAGGCCTTGCTCTTTTGCTAGATGTTGCCCCCACTTGAGTTGCTCGCTCGATAGAGTAATGCCGTGGACCTGGCTCTCAAAAGTCTTTGCCGCTTCATGAGCAAAGCCACCCCAACCGCAACCGATTTCAAGGATGCTTTGGCCTTTCTGGTGTTTTAGTAATTCGAGAATACGCTGGTATTTATTACTCTGGGCCTGCTCTAAACTTTGTTCTTTAGATGAGAATAAAGCTGACGAATAAGTCATGGTTTTATCTAACCAGAGCTTGTAAAAATCGTTACCTAAGTCGTAGTGAGCAGAGATGTTTTTGCGGCTGCCTTTACGGTTGTTGTCTCTGCGCTTGTGATACAGGGTATGTAAACTGCGTATTAGATATTGGGCTTTGCTCAGGCTTTTAAGTTGCTTCTCATTGCTTAATGCCCACTCAACCAGTGCGCTTAAATCGCTACTGCTCCAATCATCATCAATGTAGGCCTCAGACCAGCCATTAATGCCACCCATAAATAGCTTTATGAATGCTCGGTTCCGTTTGATATGTACGTCAGCGCAGGGTTGACCGTTGCCAATCATCACCTTGTAGCCGCTAGAGAAGGTCAGTACTAAGGTGCCTTTGCAATGAGCAAGGGCTTTACGTATTCGCGGTAGTAACAAATTTTCAACGATGCTTGCATCTTTGTTTGAAGATACGCTGTCTTCAACATGTTCACATGCTTTCATAGTGGCTAAGTCCGTCTTTATCTTGCCAGCTAATACTGGTCGTGGATGGTTGTGTTCTAGGCTGTAGGCGCAAGCCTTTTTTCCAAAGTTTTAATGCTTGCCAGTGAATAGCTAACATAACTTTTAAGCTCATTAAGGGGTAGCGGAAAAAGGCAGAAAGAAGCGCTCGATCGCTTAATTGCTTGCGCTTGCCTGTAAATGTGGCGTGAAGCAGAGCTTGGTTTTTATCTGATTTACTTTGTTCGCTTGAATCATTGCCTGGTGCTAATTGTACTTGGCGTATACATACCGAGACGCGATCGTTAGGGGCCTGCATGCGAAAGTGATAACGATTATCCATAGGCATAAAAGGGCTTACGTACATTAATTTGTTGCTGCTATGCTTAATGATGTTGTTGTGTTCTTTATCGCTATTAGCTTCGAGCACATAGGTATGACGGCTGCCAAAAGTATTGCTCACCTCATAGAGAATGACCTCTAATTTGTCCTTGTCGTTATAGCAAAAATACACACTTAAAGGGTTAAATACGTAGCCCAATACTCTTGGGTAGCATAGTAATTTTATTTTAACTGTGGCCTTGCTGTAGCCTTTTTCGCTAAGTAATGTGCGTATTTGCCTAGCTAGTTTTTCCTGTTTCTGGGCGTGATCTTTTTCAAAAAAAGAAAACAAATTAAACTTATTGACAGAGAAAAAGCGTAGTTTGTTGAGCGCATCCAGCTCGTCTAGATCAATGCATACAGAAAAAACACGGTAGATAAAGCGATGTACGACTGGAAAAAAACGATGATGCATTACATGGCCGCAATAAAGAGCCGAGTTGTGTATGCCATTTTCTTCGTGTGAGTTCACGCTTTAGCTTCCTGAGGCAAGGTTGTTATTTGTTTTGGCGCTGTTATTAGCAGTATTGTTAATGATGCTTGTAGCGTGGCGTGGGCTTACGTGAATACGATTGCTTGGCTCGTCTAGTTGCCAGGGGCGTTCAATGCCTCCTAGCTGTTCCGCTACAGCCAGACCTGCTTGTAAGCCATCCTCATGAAAACCATAACCAAAATAGGCACCACAAAACCAAGTTTGTTGTTTGCCCTGTAAAGACCAAAGTTCTTTTTGTGCAGAAAGTGCATTTTTACCAAATTCTGGGTGGTCGTAGAAAAAGCTACGAATGATCTTATCCGGTTTTGGCTCTTTAATAGGGTTTAGTGATACAAACAAATCTGTTTCAGTGCTTAGTGGCTGTAAGCGGTTCATCCAGTAAGTAACACAGACTTGTTGAGACTGGTCGCGTTTACCGGCTGATAAATAATTCCATGCGGACCAAGCCTGTTTGCGTTTAGGCATCAGTGAATCATCAGTGTGTAAATAGGCCTTGTTTCTTTGATAGGGGAAGCAGCTTAGCAGGCGCTGTTCTTCATCGCTTGCTTGATCTAATAGTGCCAAGGCTTGATCAGAATGACAGGCAAGTACGACTTCATCGTAACAGTCTTGTTTGCCGTGGTGATCTTCAATATAAACAAAGCCATCTCTGCGGATAATTCTGTGTATACGGCTGTTGAGCTTGAGCTCTCCTTGAAAATGCTCAGCTAGTTTATTGACGTAATTAATACTGCCGCCAACAACGGTGCGCCACTGTGGCCTGTCTTTTAATTGTACTAAGCCGTGGTTGCGACAAAAACGCATAAACGAACTGGCAGGGTAGTTGAGCATTTTATCAACGGGAGTTGACCAGATTGCAGCACCCATGGGTAGTAGATGATCGTAAATAAATGATTTACCGTAGTTTTCACGCTCAAGTAAATCACCTAAGCTGATGTTATCTAATTCGTATTTTTGCTCTAATGCCTCGGCGTCGCGATAAAAGCGTGTCAGTTCACGGATCATGCCCCAAAACTTAGGTTTTAAGAGGTTGGATTTTTGACTAAATAAACCTCGTAAGCCAGTACCTGAGTATTCAAGCTGGCCCTCGTTAATCGAAATACCAAAAGACATCTCTGTTTTACAGTTTTCAACATTGAAGTACTTAAATAACTGAACCAGATTAGGGTAGTTGATCGGGTTGTAAACAATAAAACCGGTATCAACATCGACTTTTTCCGCCGAATCATTCGCAGTGTGGGCACGGCTCTTTGAGTCAGTAGGTAGGTTGAAGCTGACGGTATTGGAATGGCCACCTAGGCGGTCATCTTTTTCATATAAAGTAACATCGTGAACTTGGCTAAGTAGCCAAGCGCAACTTAGGCCACTGACCCCTGAGCCGACAACGGCGATATTTTTTTTACGAATGGGGCTTACTTTACTGTTGTTCATATCGGGTTTTTACACTGTGTTTGTACTGTACAAGCTATTAATGGCAGATTTATCTTTGCCCTTTTGTTACTGGCTTATTACGCCCATAGCCTTAGAATGGATCATAGGTAGTTTATTTAAATTTTTACAAGCAATTATGGTGATCCAAGGGTGTTAATGCTACGTAAGGCTATATATGGATAACAACACACCAGGTGATGATGTGACACAGATCGTTGCTATGGCCACTTCAGACAGTACAACAAACTGGGAAGATGCGCTCGTAGCTATCGCAGAGACAAGAGACAAAAGCCTATATGCGCAGTTGTTTCAGCATTTTGCTCCCAAAATTAAGGCTTATATACGTCGCTTAGGCTTAATAGAAACGACCGCTGATGAGCTTGTACAGGAGACGATGCTCTCTGTTTGGCGTAAGGCTCATATGTATAAGCCGGACAAAGCACGGGCTAGCACCTGGATTTTTACGCTTGCACGTAATCAAAGTATTGATCGTATGCGTAAGCAAAAGTATCCAGAGTATGAACTTGAAGAGTGGCAGGAAGAGGCTGATGAGAGCGTTGACGAATGCGAAAATAGCGTTACCTCTTATCGTTTAGCAACGGCACTTTCCAAATTACCCGAGAATCAGTCACAAGTACTATATATGTCGTTTTTTGAAGGTCGATCTCATTCTGAGATCGCTGCACGCTTAAATATCCCACTTGGCAGTGTGAAGTCACGCATACGTTTGGCATCTGAAAAATTGAGAACTATTTGGGGGGGCGCACTATGAGTATTCGACACCACCTTGATGAGGCAACCCTTGTGAGCTACAGCGCAGGTGCTATGTCTCAGTCTATGGCTCTTGTTGTGGCTTGCCACATAGCCGAATGTGCCGAGTGTCGTGCGCGTTTACAAGTAACCGATTCTATTGGCGGCTTGTTGATGGACGAGCTTGATAGCGCACCGATTGCTCAAGGCGCGTTAGAAGCTGTATTAGCTTGTTTGGATGATGAGCCTGTACAAGTCAAAACAAGAAAGAATGAAACAGCTGTTAAGCGCTCTGAAGTACCAGCACCGCTTGCTCAATATATCGGTAATGATCTTGATGTGCTTGAGTGGAAGCGTATTGTGCCTGGTGTATTCAGCTTTGATCTTCCGTTAAAGGGTGAGCGAGGCGGTGTATCTCGCTTATTACGCATAGCGCCAGGTAAAGCGATGTTACCCCACAGCCACGATGGAAATGAGTTAACGCTTATCTTAAGAGGTTCTTATTGCGATGAAATGGGCCGATTTACGGTTGGCGACGTGGCTGACTTAGATTCAGATATCGATCATCAGCCCTTAGTTGATAGCGACCAAGATTGTATCTGTTTGGTTGCGACAGATGCGCCACTTAAGTTCAACACCTTATTAGGCAAAATAGTACAGCCTATTACTGGTTTTTAATGGCACAAAGTAGAAGTACATACCTTTGTTTAAGTTATCGTTGGCAGAGCTAGCTTTAATTTAGTCCCACATAAGGCAATGCATTAATTTGTGTTATACATAGTTTGTATTTTTAAGATTAGGAATAGGGCGCATGGAGCTCAAAAATAAAAGTTTAGTTGACGAAAGCTTAGCTATACCCGTAGGTATTAGTGCATGTTTAATCGGTGAAAAAGTTCGTTTTGATGGCGGCCATAAACAAAGTCGCTATTGCTTAAATGTCTTGGCTGAGTGCTTTAAATTTGTGCCTTTTTGCCCCGAAGTATCCATTGGTTTAGGTATTCCTAGAGAGCCTATACGCCTTGTTAAAATACAAACAGAGCAGGGCGAGTCTCAGGTTCGCGTTCAAGGAACAAAAGATACGAGCTTAGATGTTACAGACGAATTGGCGGCTTATGCTGATCTTGTCAGTAAAAATCAGCCTGAACTTTGTGGTTATGTGTTAATGAAAAGCTCTCCAAGCTGTGGCATGGAGCGTGTGAAAGTTTATGATCACAACAATGTACCAGAAGCCTCTGGTGCAGGCGCTTTTGCCCAGCGTTATATGGAGTTAAACCCAGAAGTACCCGTTGAAGAAGAAGGGCGTTTAAACGACCCTCTTTTACGTGAGAATTTTATTACGCGTGTGTTTGCCTTACATACTTGGCGTGAGCAGGTCTTAAGTAATCCGTCTTTACATGCTGTTATCCAATTTCATAGCTGCTACAAATATCAGCTTATGGCACATAGTTATCAGGCCTATAAAGAGCTTGGCCGTTATTTGGCGACTGAAGCACCTAAAGAAGATTTAGAACTTGTGCTAGAAACCTATATCCATAAGCTGATGACTTCATTAAAAAAACGAGCCAATAGAAAAAGTCACTGCAACGTCTTGATGCATATTCTTGGGTACTTAAAGCATGAGTTAGATAGTAAAACCAAGCACGACATCCTCGAGGCCATTGATCAGTACAGAACGTCGATTGTGCCTTTAGTTGTGCCTATCACCTTACTAAAACATTATTTAAAGCGTCATGGTAGTGAGTATATTCGTTCGCAAGCCTACCTCGATCCTTATCCACACGAGCTTGGTTTGAGGAACTATATTTAACTTGGTGCTGTAGCACAGAATGTTCTTGGATAGCTACATGAATCAAGAATGATGCCTTCGCGATGACGCTTAGAGCTATTTGATTGGCGCTCTTGTTCGTTTGCTTTTTAATTAACCTTTCTGTTTTTTTCCGCTCTTAGCCCGTTTCTTATTTTCACTTTGAACGTAAATGGCATCGGTGGTTGCCATGCTCGAGTGCCCTAGGTCTTCAGATAGGTCTTTGAGGGCGCGGCCTCGCTCAATTTCCATGCTCGCTCTTTAATGACACTCTCTTAAGTGACTGTCATTAAAGAGTTTTATCGGCATCTTCGTTCTGGTTTATGCTACCGTAGTCGGTGAGGTAGAGACGCATATTAGGTCGTCTAGCAAGCCGTATTTTGTTACAAATTCATATCAGGAACTTATATGGACACAATAGCTATCGTTTTTGGGTTTACGCGCCGAGTTATGGGCAAAGTCTTCTGGTCCTGCGATTCTCAAAAGAATAAGACGTTGTTAGAGGAGCTGCTGAGAGACTCGTACCACCAAAATCTAAGCGAAAAGGATCTCAATATCGATGATTTTTTTGTTAACTATCAATACTTGCAATGCGGAGGTGGGCAATGATACTGGATCTTTTGGCGCTGATTGTTTTATTGGTCATTGTTGCCGCTGGCGTAGCGATGGTTGTAGTGATTGGTAGCTACCCAGGGAAAGTCGCTCTTGCTAAAGGGCATCCTCAGGTTAATGCGATTACGTACATGGCGTGGCTTGGTTTGTTGAGTTTTGGGCTTTTATGGGTTGCGGCATTGATTTGGGCACAAATCAACTATTCAAATAATGTGGTGAGTAATGGCAAGGAGGAGCAAGCGTGATTGCCTTTATCATCATTTGCTATTCGGCACTTTATGTATTGATTTTTAGCAAACTAAAATTGCTGAAAAACAGTGTGTCGAATATCGCTGCTTTTATTGGGCTTGGCGTCGTCTTGATCGCAGCCACAGTGTTTTCTTGGTATACCTATTCACCAATTACGCCGGATGCGCGAATGGTGCGATATGTCATCCCAGTCGTACCGAATGTAAAAGGACGGGTCGTTTCGGTTGATATAGAAGCTATGGTACCCGTTAAAGAAGGGCAGACACTTTTTACTATTGACCCGACACCGTATCAATTTGCAGTTTCACAACTTGAAGCCCAGATTCAACAATACCAAGCGCAAGAGAGACTCGCCGAGGCCAATTACGCTCGTGCTAAAACATTGCTGGAAACCCAAGCGGCAGCTCAGGTGGACGTTGACCGCTGGCTTGCTGAGCTTGATGTTGCGCGAGCGGCAATAAAGGTCAGTTCCGCTCAGCTCGATGATGCTAACTGGAGGCTTGAAGAAACCGTAGTGAAAGCCCCGTACAATGGTTATGTACCTAACCTTCAGTTACGAACTGGGCACTACGTTACAACGATTCCTGTAACGTCGCCGATGGCGTTTATCTCTAACGAAATGAGTGATGTTGTTGCTAGCTTTAGCCAAAGCGCGATGCGGCGAGTTCAAGCGGGAGATCCGGTTGAACTGACGTTTGCGACTTTTCCAGGCGAAGTGTTTTCTGGCCGGGTGTCCGTACTCGGGAGATTCAGCGCACAAGCGCAATATACGGCATCATCTAATTTACCTGCCATGTCCGGGGCGCCAGCCAGTGACCGATGGATGGTTAGAGTTGAGCTTGACGATATCGTGAAAGCACAAGCCATACCTCAGGGCGCAGGTGCGACTATGGCGGTTTACACTCAGTCTGGCAAACCTGTGCATATCATCAGTCGTGTGGCTATCCGCATGAACGCTTGGTTGAGTTACTTAACAGCGCCGTGATGACTAACATGCGTAGAGCGTTAATGAGGTGTGCCTACATGGAGCACACTAAAAGCCGTTAAAGAAGAACCGTTAAACTCCAAGTGCGCTTGTCCCACAGGGAGTTTAAATACGAGCCCGCACTGATAGAACGAAAGGTATTAACTTTAAATTTGGCAAAGAGTTTAACCATCTAGTGTAAACCCTATAGCCATCTGAGATTTTGAGGGAAAGCCTCTTTAATAATTAGGAATATTATGATGCTAACGTATAAATTACTATCCAGCTTTTTATTGGCAAGTAGTGTATCTGTAACGGCCCTTGCTAGCGCACCTATATATAAAGCGAATGTAGCTGATTCCCTGCTTACACCTGATCGCTCTCAATCTAAGTATTTAGGGGAGGTGCATATGGTTGATGGTTTCCCCTCTGAGGAAACCTCCCGCAAAGCATTTGACTTCCTTGATACCTCAAGAGCTGTGCAACTCTATACTAGCGGCATGCCTATGGCTTCGATGTACGCTATGTTAGAAGGAAATGCCAAAGTAGGCGTAGAGGCAAACCGTACAGTGGGAATCACTGAGCAACTCATGGATGCCCGCTCTATATGGTTGACTCCTAATACAACAACTCCCTATATCAGTGCCGAAGTAGATGTAAAAAATGGACCCGTCGTCGTTGAAGTTGGTAGCCCGGTTATAGGCCTACTTAATGATGCATATTTCCACTATGTGGCTGATATTGGTATGGGTGGGCCAGATAAAGGGCAAGGAGGGAAGTATTTAATAGTCGGCGACGCATATGACGGTGAGATACCGGAAGGGTATTTTGTATATAGAACGTCAACTTATAGGCATTGGTTATTAATACGCGCAGTTGCTGAGCCAAATTCATCTCTTGAAGATACAATCGCAAAGTTTAAGCGGGGTTTTAAAATGTATCCTTTGGCGGAAGCAGCTAAGCCAAAGGCAAATAATTATGTAAACCTTTCGAAGCATCACAGTAGCACTATCCACTCTGCCGACCATTCTTTTTACAATGAAATAAACGCTGTTATTCAATATGAACCAGCCAATTCTGGAGACTCTGAAATTATTGGCTTGGCAGATGCACTAGGTATAAAAAAAGGAAAAACTTTTTCCCCTGACGAAAGAATGCTAAAAATCTTTAGTGAAGCAGCAACAATCGCAAATGCGGCAAGTCGCGCGACCCTCTATCGCCCTAGAAACCCTGAAATGTATATCTACGAGAATAAGCCGTGGATTACTTCTACAGTACAGAGCCATGAATTTTTAAATGAAAATGGCGCACGAATCTTAGATGACCGCATGGCTTTTCATTTTTATGCCACTGGCATCACTCCGTTCATGGTTGACCCTCAAGTGGGTTCAGGGTCTGTTTATGCAGTTACGACTATGGATCAGAAAGGAGATATGTTAAGTGGTGATAAAACGTATATCGTGACATTACCTGAGGGTATTCCAGCAAAAGATTTTTGGTCGTTGATGGTCTATGACAATCAAACTCGCTCAATTCTAGAAACTAACCAGAAGTCTGGAGGTGTAGATAGCCTTCAGGGGGATCCAGTTGTGAATGACGATGGCTCTATTACCATATACTTTTCGTCGAAGGCGCCAGAAGGAAAGGAGCAGAACTGGGTGCAAACCATGCCAGGCAAAGGTTTTAACGTTATCCTTCGGTTATACGGGCCATTACAGAGTTGGTTTGATAAGAGTTGGCAGCCTAGTGGCTTAGAAGTATTTTCTAAAAAATGATATTTCTGCGGTATTAATAATGCTAAAAAGCCCCTAAGTTAGGTTAGGGGCTTTTTAGATTCGCTGCATTCGTGTTCCAGTCATGCATCTACTTCTTGATCGTTATTTCTGGGGTACTCCACCGTCCGGATAGAAGTTCTTCTTGAGGTTGATAGTATCGAAACGCATAGTTCCATCCATCAGATATAGGTAGGCAATTTATTCGATTGTCGTCACATGCACCGAAATGAATGGTTACGCTTCCATCTTTATTGTTTTTTGCCGTGAGGTTGTTGAAACTGTAAACACCTTGACTGTTTGGGCTAATATATCCGTTTTTGTTATAAACGGTAATTGACCAAAAGGCGTCAACTGGAACGTCTTTCATCATAACTTTATGAGCTGTGCCATCATTTAGTTTGACCTGGCCTAAATCATATATAGCCTCCTGCTTAGGAAGGCCTCCCCAGCCAGATCCACTTCCTAGGAAATAGTGAATAGGGTCTACGTTCTGCTTACTACCAAACCCTTTACTGGAATCAAGGCCATAAAGAGAAAGCTGATTAATAAGTTGGCGTATCTCTGCTAATTGGTTTTGGTTCCAGTTTGGAGCATCGATTTTTCCACCGACAACTCCACCTGATAAAACAACATTATCTTGAGCTTTATTTGCTAGCTTAATATCCTCGGGGTCGTCTGAATTGGCGAGAGTCCGGATTGCGACTAATACATAACGGCTGCCCAGCTCTTCTTGAGTAAGCGTATAAGTACCAGGTTTGCTTTTAGCGAACATATAGTGGTCTTGATTGACAACATGCATGCTTTGATAGCGTCCCCCATTGTCAGCTAGAGTAATGCTTACTGGCTTGCTGAGATCTAGTACGGCTGATGAATACAGAGTATCTCGATTCATTCGTATCACAGGTTGATTCTCGATAGGAAACGGCTCTCTGAGGTGACCGAGTTCCCCTAGTTGAGTACCAAGTAGGTTTCGTGTGGTTTCAAGTGACGCCCTCAGCATGGTGTCTGATTCAGCGCGAATAAAATTATCAATATTGACGTCTTTTGTTTTACTTTCTGGAGCGGCGTACGCGGCACCCACAAGAAACATTGAAGCTACGACGGCTATTGAAGAACCAAGCTTTTTGATTGTAACTATCATGTCTTCTACCTTGATATTTGTATCATGTATTTTTTAGTGTGTATGTTACTAGGTTTTATGCTCTTGGAACTCCACATGGATCCGAAAGCAGCTTCACGTATCAGCAACTCAATTTAATCAACTTTTCTATCCTTACCACTTTCAGCCCTAACTCTATTTTCAGTTTGTACATATACCGTATCGGTGGTCGCCATACTGGAATGTCCTAGATCTTCAGATAAGTCCTTTAAGGCTCGACCTCTCTCAATTTCCATACTAGCGCCAGTATGCCTCAACCAATGACTAGAAGCCTCTTTAAGTTTTCGAGCGTTGTCTTCTCCTTGAGCTGCCTTCATTTGTTCATACGCTTTATCAAAAACAGCTTGAACAATTCGAGTCAATTGCCGTGAAGTCATACCGCCCTGGCCTCGAATTTTTTCAACAATGGGTTCGTTTTCACCTGAAGAGGGTAGCGGGCATAACCCTCTATAGGCCCTATATCTCTTGAGATAGGTAATAAAGCTGTCTGGAACCGTTGTATCTCTCAATTTACGGCCTTTGCCAAATACTTTCAGCCACCAACTTTCGTCCGAATCTTGCCAAAAATGACTCATAATTGGCGTCCAGTCTTTTCGCTCAGAAAGCTCCGATATACGCAAAAACAGTGTTTTAAGAGCGCATATTACAAACAAACTACGTTCGTATAGAGGGTCTTCATTTGCTAAGTCATGCACAACATCAAAAACATACTGCCATTGGTTTTCTGTAAGCCGTCTTATTTCTTTAACTTGAACGTCTTTAATGAAATGGCGGCAATCATTTTTTGCTATTTGGGCGGGATTACCGTACAGATATTCCTCGTTCATCAGGTACTTATATAAAGCAATCACAGCTGTGAAAGTGGACGTTAACGTTTGTTGTGATGGCCTGTATTTTTTCTTGTCGACAGCCTTAGACTTGTCTGCGCTTTTGGGTTGCTTAAACTTATAGGGGGCCCATTTAGCGTTTTGTATGTACTGACCATTCCTAAATACAAATTTTTCATGATTGGCTAAGCAAATCCATGTTACCGGTGGTTGCCAGCAAAAATCTGCGTACTCGAGTATGTCAGCTTTACGTAGCTGATCCATACGTACTTTTTTAATTAAAAAGACCCACAGTAGAAAACGCTCAGTTTCATTTCGAAAACGTGTATATGTGTGTTCAGACTTATTTCGTCCGATATAATTCAGAAACGATTGACCCCAATTCCAATGGCTTAACCACCAAGACTCACCAGAATCTAAAAACTGTTTTAGTTCTTTGTATTCATCGAAATTAACGTCTTTGAGTTCAGTGTATGTTGGATACAGTGCAACAGGTTTAGGAATGGCCATAAATTTGAGTTATTAGGGGTACTGAGTAAAAATGCGGGGTTTATCTCGTGAAACATGAGGTGTATTCGTGAAACCACCGGTTCAAGAGGGCGTAAGCTTCGTTTCTTTTGCCATCTTCTAATTCATAGTAAGGGATGATGGCTGGATCTTGCCCGGAGTGTCCTTTCCTAAAAATGAGTAGCGGTTTTAATGATCCGGGAAAGGCGCCTTGTATAGTTAGTTTATGCATAGCCAACTGGGTGACTACTTCCAATGTAAATGTGATGCATGTATAGCAAGGCGTATGATTATGGTTTGATTGCCAAAAGCCACGGAATATAAAGTTTTGCACAGCAGAACTGTGATCGAGAAGGAGCGATACATTACTCCAATTGGGCAGGGCGGGGCGAAACACCGGGATAAGTTAAAATATTAGGCTGTGTGCTGCCAGTGCATTGCTTTCTTCTTCTCGCGTGTAGAAATGAACTAGACTAACGAGCGCCAAAAATTAGATTGTCATTCATTTAATATCAGCTCAGCATCCACTCACATTGTTGAAAATTTAGGCGCTATTGTTGCGTCGCTCTTATAATGCGAACACAATCAGCTCAATTACATTGTAAGATGGAGTGACTTGTGCATATTTTGAGCAATGAGCAGCAGGCAGAACTGTATGGCCCACCAAGTGTTACTGAAGAGGAAAGGGAGCTTTCTTTTAGCCTGAACGACAATGAAAAATCAAAATTGCTGGATCGAGAATCTGAGCTAATCAAGATTTACTATATTCTTTATCTCGGATACTTCAAGCAGAAAGCGGTTCAACTAAGACCTGAGCTTCATACAATCAAGAATGATTTTGAATACATTCGGGATCGGTACTTCCCTAACAGTCATTGCGTAATTATACAGTTAACGCCTAACCAGAAGTATAAAATATATACAAAGATTTTCGACGTTGTGGCCATTAAGCGCTTTGGCGCGAGTAGTGCACTCGAACTTGAAATATTCGCAAAACAAGCGGCAGTTAGTCAAAATCGAGCAGTCGAGTTGTTCGACGAAGTTATTGACTGGCTCAGAATTCAAGATATAGAAATCCCTTCATACAATAAGCTTCAGGAAATAGTAACTACGGCATTTAATAAAGAGAAAAACAGGGTCATATCGATTGCAGATAGCGTACTTTCCCAGAAAACTCAGAGGCTATTCAAACGCTTTCTTACGGACTCTGAGCAAAAACAAATGTTTAGCTATATTCGATATGAGGGGCGCGATTTTTCTAAATCGGAGTTAAATAAGGAGTTGGAAGTTTTCGATATCCTAGCAGGTATCGCGAATGATGTTCTTCCTATGATCGTAATTCTAGGGATTCCAAATGAACGAATAAAGTACTACGCAGAACTCTTTAGTGAAATATCCTTATCAAGGCAGAAAAAGCGTCGAGAGGCCGAGTTCAATCTCTATCTCTCGTGTTTCATCTACTATAGGTATCGATCACTTGTAGATTATTTTGGTGACGCATTTATATTTCATGTTGATCAGATAAAAAAGGAAGCTCATGAAGCCGCGAATGCGCAGATGCTCAAGGTGAAGTCTTCAATGGACGATCTGATGGTTGAAGGGGCAAAAATTCTTTCTTTTTTTACAAGTGATAGCAAGGAGAGTTTTTCTTCTTTTGCCGAGGCTAAAAATAAAGCGGAAGAGATTTTGGGTGAGGATCAGCTCAATAACCTAATAACGCACATGTCGAGAAGTAAATTTGAAAAAGATAGGTACTTTTGGGAGTTTATCGACACTTGCAAATCAAAAATCACAGTTACGCTACGAAATATTCTTTGTAGGTTAAAGTTTGTAGATACTGTAGATTCTGGCCTTCTTTTGCAGCAAGTAGACAGGCTTAAAATAGAGGTAGAAGAGAAAGGGCTGGTCGAGACGATTGATAATCGCCTCGCTAAGAAAACAAAAGATTACCTTTATGATCCAGCCAGGAATTTGATTGCAACTCGAGCTGAATACCATATTTATAGCCTTGTTTCGCAGCGTCTTCATAACACTCATTGGTGTTTGGATAGTGGTATTCGTTATCAACCTTTAGAAAAAATGCTTGTGGCTGAAAATGAAGTAGGAGCTCTACTCGAATGTGTGAATGCTGAAGCAATTAAAAAAGATGTTTCCGGGCTTTTGGATGACAAGCTAGATGAGCTCAATAAAATGCTATCTTTAGTTCCTTGCAGAGTAAAAACCAAGGAAAACGAATCGCTTATTCTCGAGCGGCATGATGGTAAGCATAGCTGGACAATTAAAAAGGTTAAGGGCACCAAAATTGTAAACCCCAAAATGTTCGATTCTGTTCCTAAAACAGATATTACTCGAGTCATTTTTCGCGTTGCTCAAGACTCGGGTTTTATGGATGATATTTTACATAGGACTGGTAAAAAACGAACTGAAAAATTTGAAGAGAAGTTAATTGCTTGCATCATCGCCAATGCAACACGGCGAGGTATATACAAGATGGCAGACCTCTGTCCTTTTTCTCACGACACCTTACTTAGATTTGAAAAAAACTACTTGACGGTCGAAAACGTTCGGCACAGTTGCGATACTATCTCTAATGCAATATCGAAACTAAAAATATTTGGCCTCTATAATTATCGACCTGACTATATTCATGCATCCCTAGATGGGCAAAAGCTGCATTCACGAAAAAATACAAAGCGCGTACGGTATTCTTCAAAAAACTTTGGAAAGGGAAAAGGTTTGTATGCTAACTCACTTATAGCAAATCACGTACCTGTAAACGTAAGCTTAAATGCACTAAACGTACATGAATCTCACAATGTCTTTGACTTGTTGTATAACAATACGTCAGATATCAATATAAATGTCGCTTCAACCGATAATCACGGGGTTAATCGATTTAATTTTGCTCTACTAGATTTATCAGACTGGGAGTTCGCCCCCCGTTATGCGAGAGCAAATCACGTTTTTTCTTCTATGTTTGATGTTGTAGAGGGAGAAGGCGAAGACGATTGGTCACTAATACTAAGCGAGCCCATTAACCGGAAAGTAATAGAGGAAGGCTGGGATTATGTGAAACGAGTAATTGTGTCTCTACATCAAAAGAACGTGTCGCAGCAGGATTTGGTTGCTCGGCTTTCTAAATCATCCCCTTCTGATAAAAAATTAAAAGCGCTCCGGGAGTATGATCGTTTGATAAAAGCGATATTCCTCCTGAACTATGTAAATGATGGAAGTTTTCGCCACTATATACAAACGGCGTTAAATAAAGGTGAAGCCTATCATCAGCTTCAGCGTTGCTTTGAAAAGATTGGGGAGGGCGGCGGCTTTCGTGGAAAGTCTGATAAAGAAATTGATGTTTGGTACGAATGCAGTCGCTTGATGGCTAACTGTATCATCTACTTCAATTCGGTCATTCTTAACTATTTGCTTGAAAATGCGGAAGTTACGAAGAATGACGAGAGAATCAAGGTGTTGGCGCGAACATCTCCGGTGGCCTGGGTGCACGTTGTTTTGGGTGGTTATTACCCTCTTGAAGATCTACGGGATGCCCCGGACCTCTTAGCTCTTGCGCAAAACATCATGGTGGCCTAGTTATGTGTTGCCAAGGTCGCTAATTTTCTTCATATAACCGTATATCACACTCACCACACTTAATATTTAGCTCTGGTTTGCCCCATACCTGTATGAAACAACTGGGGCAAACGTATTTGTTTCGGTTAGAGCGATTTTTAACTTTGCTGGTTTGAACGTTAGGTCTCAAAGTTGTAGATAGCGTCTGCTTTTCTTGATCATCAAGTTCTTTTGCAAGGCCTGCTAAATTGATTGGAAAGTCGGCATACATGTCTTTAATATCTAAGCTGGCCAACTGTCGTGACTCAACTTCCTGTGCAAAATCTATCACCTTTTCTTGGGTTTTGTTCTCCCGGCGAATCGTTGGCGGTGGCACAGGAACAGTGTCGTACCAACGTAGCTTAAATCCGGAGGAAAGTAAGTCGTTACAGGTCTGCTCAAAGCCGCCCCCTTTTATAACATAGTCTGACATTGCTTCGCCCACGACTGCGCCGCCAGGTTCACCAGTCGTAGAGGGCATCAATCCGATACTTTTCATCTTGGCAGACCATTCTTTATTGTGATAGCCCGGGCGACTAGGATTGCCATAATGCTCTTGCCAAATATGGACCATTTCATGGCACAATGTCTGGAGAATTGTAGTAATGTGATAATTTGCGAAGTAGGTAGGGTTGATTGCTAATTCATCAATCGTCTGACCTTCTGTATTCACCCACCGTTTAAATGATACATAGCCCATTAGGCGCGCCTGTCTTTGGAAGGTAATAATGCAAGGTGGTAAGGCATCGTCAAACAGGCGATAGTTAAAAAATGTGTAGGCTTCCTCAAACAAGGTATATGCCTCGGTTGTCGAAGTTGTGTTTCTGCTCATTAATTAACCTTATTGATCAAATAATCTCTGGTTTGTGCAATCCAGAAAAATCGAATCTTGGTTATATCAATCTCCCCATGCATGCCTATATGGAATATATAGACTGATTCCAAGTCTGAATTATGTGCATTCTAATCCAACAAAATAAATATCACACTTCTTAGCACGCTAAAAAGTCCATGTTTTTTCATTCGTGGCTTTCTGTTTAGCGGTGACTAACGGATATATGCCCAATAGAAAACCTTTTCTGGATTTTTTGCTTTGCTCGGGGCCACTACCGTTGATGAGTCCTTAATTTTTTGACGGTACATTAAAGTACGATTCGCTACCTAATGGGGGAGGGGGAAGTAGCTTTGGTCGTAGTGGAGCATTTGAACCTCTTTGTTGTTAATGGATAGCAAACCTATTTGTATTTATTGTGTTATTAAGCGATTTACTTAGCGGTACAATCAGATTTTTTTGGTGCTGCGGTTTTTTTAAGGTGTAAGCGTCGAATTATTATTTCATCGGATTGTCGTGCCCCCGACCAAAGCCGTAGGGGGCGTTGTCTTTCTGTGTGACTGCCTAGAATTAGCGACAGGGATGGTTAAGAGGTGCTGCTCCACATGTTTTCTATTTCAACCAGTTGTTTTAGAAAGCGACCAAACATAGTTGGTTCTATTGCTGTGCTCACGTTTCCACTCTTGCTTTCTTCTGAACCTCCTATTGGTGGCTGGCTCAACAACGTGTTAATCAATACTGTGCTTACGTTAAGATCCTTATCGCTTTTATTAATTTGTGGTGGTTGAGGGGGCATGCTAGCGGGGTAGGTCGAGCTAGTGTCCTCTATTCTCAACATGCCTGATTCGTTTGGGAGGTCCGCAGCAAGGTGTTGAGCGAATTCGACCAACTTTTTTTCTGCCAAGATGAATAAATAAGCAAAGGGGTGGCGATCATCAGATGTGACCCGCATGATGCGCCCGAGCACTTGGCGAAAATGGAGTTCCGTCTTAATGTTGCTCAAGTGGCAACAGACCTGCAGGCGAGGAATATTCGTACCTTCACTGATCATGCCCACTGAAATGACCCATTTCTTCGTGCTCGCTCGATATTGTTTGAGGCTTAGGTGTGCACGCGGATCATGATGTGTAATGACTAAGCTGTCTTCGTTCAGGCTCGTAGACATGATACGTTCGATAAAGCGCGCATGACGTACACTTGAAGTGACGATTAGACCGCCGGCATTGGGGTTGAAACGGCGGACTTCATCCAGTTTTGTGATGGCCTGCTGAAGTATGTACAGCACTAAGGGCTCAGACTCCAATAGGTTTTGGTAGGGTAGGGTTTCGTTTTCCAATAACTGTGCGATGCAATTGTACGACCGAGTCGCGCCATCTTCATCAAGCGTAATTGCATTGTTATCAATGGCCGTGATGCGCGGATGCCGGCACACCCGATCGTTAATCGCAGACTGAATGCCATAGACGTAATCCGGTTGCAGTTTGTGTTGCTGACTGCAGTAGGCCGCCAAAGTAACGGGGCTTTGATCAGTCCGCCAGGGCGTACCACTAAGCGATAGCGTATATGTCGCACGATCTCGAATTTCTCGTAAGATGATGTCACCCCACGCGGTGGCTGTCTCGGATGTATCACCACCACAATGATGCGCCTCATCAAAGATAATTAGAATCTTTAGGTGATCAAAGCGCCTCCAAAAATCCGCATTGAGATAGCTCAGTGCCTGGTAGGTAATGACTTGGCCACGCGCACCTAGGCGTCCGTCAAACGGCTCACTCATTCTTAATTCAAGCTCTTCTTTAAAGCTGAGGCACACCGCTGTGGTTGGCGTAAAGCAAACCACCAGATCGATTGCATTTCGTTCAAAGAGTGTTTTACACAGAATCGCCGCCATGGTGGTTTTGCCACCTCCCGGTGTTGCCATCACGAAGGTGTGTTTATGGCCTGCACCAAAGCGTGCTAACGCAAGCTCGATGCATTCCGCTTGCCAGGTGCGTAACAGCATGACTAACCGTTCTTTTCCGCGCTCGTAATTAAGTTTTCAAGAGCCTTCATCTTACCCAGTAAACGATAGTTCTCGTCTCTGACAGCCTGAAATCGGTGGGTTGCGAGGCGCTTCAGCTCAGGGTAAGCATGTTCGACCCGTTTGTACTCTTCGATTTCGCTCATTTGCGTAATGATGGTCTTGCGGTATTGCTCTAATTCTTTGGAGAGGTTCTGGAAGGCATTAGAGTCTTCTTGAACTGGTGAGCTTGATGCAAGGTCCTCATAAGGTTCGCCACTGGCGATATCGTTATGAAGCTTGGGCAGTATTTTAAAGTGGTCACGATTTTTGATTTCGTCGGTGCTTTTTTCCAGCCAGCCCCAGCGCTCAAAGGTGACAAATTTCCCTGCGACCCAGCGTCGAGCCTTTGCAGGATCCGCGTTGCTAAACTCAAGCTGCGTGAGCAATTGGTCGCGTACATCGGTGACGGTGAAGGTGCAATGGCCCAGTGACATGAGTATTGAAATTAGCCGTTGTTGGTTTTGTTCTGAGTTCATGGCGCTGAAATCGTTAAAAAATGAGGATTATAGGCCGTGGTTATAGGGTCCTCAAGAAGGACAGAATCTGTCCTTTTGGGCGTCTGGCAAGATCAACATGGAGAGCTTGGATAGTCAGTTTGGTGAACGTGTACGCAGCGCGCGTAAGCGCCGTCATGTGTCGCAAGAAGAGCTGGCCGGGCGTGCGGTGATCGACCGCAGTTACATGAGTCGGATTGAGCGGGGCATCGTTAGTGTCTCCTTGGAAAAGGTGTACCTCATTGCGCAGGCTCTAGACTGTGACTTAAGTGAATTGTTGCCCCCCAAAGATGGCGTGACTATTGGTGACCGCTGCCCGCGATAATTCGGCGTTAACTACCTACACGTTAAGGGATTCGAGGCGCGTGTAACCTATGTCTTTTTTAGAAGCGCATTGGCTTTGGCTAGCAGTGACGTATTGGCGTTGTCTTCAAGCTGCTTGCCTTCTTCTATATATCCCCACACTGTCGCATCACTGCGCCAGCCGCCTTGTTTCTTGATGAGTTCAAACGGAATGTCTTCACGTGCGGCAGAAGTCGAGAGTCCGCGTCGTAAGCTATGCGCACTTAAATCCGGGACAAACTCAAATTGGCAAGTGGTCCCCAGTTGCTTGAGTAATTCGTTGACTGCACCGGGATTCATTGCAGTGCCTTTTAGTTGTCCCCAGCGCGTCATGGATTGGAAAACTGGTCCGCTAGTGATGTCACTTTGTTTAAGCCAGGTTTGGAGTGCCGTACCGGGACATATGGCATCGTGTCCGAAGGGAAGGGCGCGCACCTGACCTTCACCACTTTGATCCGTCTTCGATTTGGGCAGCTGAACGAGTAGGCCTTCGTCTTCCCAGGTCAAATCTTCCCATTGAATGCCTACCAATTCACTGCGTCGAAAGGCCCCAAAAAAACCAATTAACAATAGGGCTAAATCGCGGGCGCCTTTTAAACTGGCTGGTTGGGCTTGAAGGTGTGCCACCATCGCTACGATATGCTCTAGTCGTAAGGCCTTTGCTTTCTGTTTGGGGCGGCCATGTATTCGGCGAATGCCTTCCATTGTTTTTTTGATCTGCGGGTCGTCGACCGGGTTACGAAAGCGTTGGGTGTGATGCCATTGCGCGATGGCCGTTAAGTGTAGGTCTAGAGTTCTTGGATTGGCCTGCTCAGCTTTATCGAGCAGATAACGGAGAAGGGTTGGGACATCGGTCGGCAACAATCCGCCCCAGCGCTCAAATTGACGAATCGCGGAACGGTACGTTTTACGTGTATTGTCCGAGGTGGCGGCATGCACATACTGCTGAAGCTTAGCGTCATCCGGCTGTTGAGGTAACTGTCCCTCAATCGTCCTAGCTGGTAGCGGGGTGGAGTGGTACTTGTCCTGCATTATTCGTCGCCTGGTGTGCTGTAAGTGTGAAACAGGGTGTGTACCGTGTTTTTGAATGAGCTAAGTTTACCCTATATTTCTAACCTGCGATAAGAGTCATTATCGTAGGTTAGAAATCTAATGTTTTAATTACTTTTCCTTATAAATATTACGTTATAATACGTACCCTGTAATACAGTATGAAATAATCAGAGAGGCAATAATGGCGCGACCCGGTGTTACCTATTACGATATTCAACAAGCCGCCCAAGCTATTCAGGGGCAGGGCGCGGCACCTACGATTGATCGTGTACGAGCGCACCTTGGAACAGGAAGTAAAAGCACAATAGCTCCGCTGTTAAAGCGTTGGCGTCTCGAATCAGAAGTTCACCAGGATGCCCCAGGGCTCCCACCTTCAATATTGACGGCCGCAAAAACGGTGTTTGAAGCCTGTCAAGCGGAGGCGAACCTACGCATCGCTGATGCCGAAGAAAAAATGGCAGTAAAGTGCCGACAGAAAGAGGCAGACTTGATTACGGAAAAGAGCAGGACTCGCCGTTTAGAGGATGAATGTCAATCACTTAAAGAACGCCTTAAAGAGGCTCAGAAAATTTTAGATGACGAAGAGGCAAAGCGTAAGGCTGTAACAACGGAGCTGGAAGGTAAAACAGCGAGCCTAATTAAAGGCCAGACTCGGCTCGCTGAGCGGGAAAACGAAATCAATGAGCTTAAAGTCGAGCGAGGCCGTATGCGCGATCACCTTACGCACTTTCAACAGCAAAGTGCGCGGGAAAGAGAACGAGAGCAACAAAGCGCACAGGCTGCTCAGCGCACCTTGCAAGAACGCATCGCTGCATTGACGGAAGTTGTGCGAACCACCGAAGTTAAGCTGTCGAAGATAGAAGTCTTATATTCAACCACGCTGTCAGACAATAATAACCTTAATCAGGCGCTGCTGAGTAACAGCGAGCAAACCGAATCGCTGCAAGTTGAGCTAAACGAAATAGCTAGGCAAAGAGATAACGCGCGAACTTCAAGCACACACTATCAAAACCAATATGATAATGCCTCTGCAGCGCTCGCAGAAAACGCTGAAAATTTTGGAAGAATGTCAGCTGAAAAAGGGCAATTAGGCTTGCTAGTTGATGAACTTAAATCTAAAAATACGAAACTAGAAAACAAAATAGCGTCAGTGCTGGAGCAAAACCAACTCCTAACGGATGATCAAAGAGTCTTAAGTACACAACTCGAACAATTGAAATCTGGGACCTAAAGGTAATCTCTAGGGGAATTTACCGCATCACTGGTCTTTGTATAACAAACATACCTGAGAGGCACCTTTGGGAAAGTGTCATGAGTTCATCTAACTACCTCTCTTTATTTGTGTGTGTGGGGGGGGGGAGCAAGTCCCTCTAAAATTCCACACTGCCCGACCTTTTTGGAACTCGTGCAGCGATGTCTCAGGGTACTCAAATCAAGGTGGAGTTTTTTAAGTTCTTCGATACGTGACTCCACGAGGTTTAGATGGTGGTCGATCATGTAATTAACCTCCTCGCAACCGGATTCAGGTGAACTTTTTAGCTCGTTCAGCTGCTTGATTTCTTTGAGGGTCAAATCTAGGGAGCGGCAATGCTTAATAAACTGCAGTTTTTCAAGGGTGTGATTATCGTAAAGGCGAAAGTTCCCCTCAGTACGTGAGGAGGCTGCGATAAGCCCCACCTTTTCGTAATAGCGAATGGTCTGAATTGAGCAACCGCTTGATTTAGACAATTTACCAATTTTCACTACCAAATCCTTGACTCTATACTAGCTATAGAGTCTATACTCGCCTCATTAACTAGATCAACTGATTTTAATCCTGTGAAATTACGTGCCTTAACCTATCTGCTTCTGCTGCTTATGACTATACAGTCAGCGGCAAGTGTGGCTGATATTCATGCGGCACACCAATCGGGCTTAGAGCATTTGGCCTTTGACGATCATCAGCACCCAGAAGGTGAGCGCCTTACTGACTCCATTGCCCAATCTGAAAGTGGAGAGCATGATTGCCACCATTGTTGTCATTGCCAGGGGCATTCCTCACCCGCTTTTGTATTAGCTTTTGATTGCATTTATTTGAACAGGGCTTCATCTCCTGTTCCCGATTATTCTGACCGCGTTATCGCGGACACTTTCGATACTTTTCTGCGCCCTCCCAAAGCTTAAGTCCTTTTAAAAATGTATTGACCCGCTCTAGCGGAAATCACGACTTTAATTAGGACTTTTCCATGCGAAATACCTTACTTTCCAGGTGTAAGTGCACTTGGCTCTGCCTTATGGTTTTACTCTGTAATTCAGTTACGGCTCTAGCTACAGAAAATCTGAATGCACTAACTTTAAAAAAAGCGTTGGAACTAACGCTGGCACATAACCCTCAACTTTTTCGATACCGCTTCACGACAGAAGCATTGACCGCGCAAAAACAAAATAACTCCTTCCGCCCAGCGTTGGCGCTTGAGTTAGAGGTCGAAAACTTTGCTGGCTCAGGAGCTAATGAAGGCTTTGAATCAGCGGAAACCACACTTGCACTGTCATCAGTGATCGAGCTTGGCGGTAAGCGTCAGGCGCGCCTCTCTTATGCGGATGCCCGTTTAAATCAAGCCAAGTGGGAACAACAAGCCGAAACACTCGACGTGCTCGGAAAATTAACCGAGCTTTATATCGAAGGATTGGCGACGCAAGCTAACATGCAACTGGCTAAAGAATCATTGGCCTTATCCAAATCGCTGCTTAATACAGTAAAAATACGCTCTGCACGAGGTGCCACACCGGAAGCCGAAGTAATGCGCGCTCATGCGGCGCTTACGCGATCCGAGATTCGGCTCGCTACACTGCAGGCGAAATTTGAACGTCAACAAATATTGCTTGCTCGATTCTGGGGTGAGACTAGCGTAAGTTTTGACATGCTGGAAGGTAGTCTTTTTAATTTTGGAACTACCACCAGTTTTGAGCAGCTTTATGCACGTATTCAAAAATCTCCCGCCATACAGGTACTTGCTAGTGAGGCGCGCATTAGAGATGCGCAGATAACACTGGCACGTGCGAACGGTAGCAGCGATTTAAGCTGGCGAGCAGGTATAAAACGCTTTGAAGAAACAGGGGATTCGGCATTTGTCGCCGGGCTTTCTATCCCCCTATTCTCAGGTAAGCGCAACAGCGGCGAAGTTAAGACCGCACTTGCTCAACGGAATGCTGTGGATTACGCAAAAAAAGATCAACTTTTACAATTACATGCACGGCTTTTTGAGAGCTGGTCACTAAGAAAACAAAGCATTGCTGCCATTAATCTTACCCAAAAATCTGCTATTCCCGCTTTGGAGAAAGCTCTCAAGCTGACTACAGAAGGTTTTGAACATGGGCGTTATCGCTACCTTGATTTAATCGCCGCCCAGGAAGAATTGCTCGCCAGTAAGCAGGCGCTTATCGATGCCGCCACAACAGCTCTCGTGAGTCAGGCTGTCATTGAAAAGCTAACAAGTGAAGCACTCAACCCTTAATGTTTAAACCGTTTTATTCAGGTTTGATCCGTATCAGGCCTTAGGAGTTTATGACTATGAAAACCTTATTTATCACATTACTGACCGTATATATTTTTGCTTTCAATATGTCCGCTTTCGCAGCAGACGACTATGGCCATAAACATGGGCATTCCGAAAAGCATAAAGAACGTCATGCTGAAGGCGATCATGCGCGACACGACGATCATATAGATCACAAAGAGCAGGATTCAGAACACCTTGACGATCATGATCGCGCGCATGACAGAAAAGAAGAAGCAAAGGGAGAGAAATAATGAAGACCTTAACAACATTGCTCCCTAACAAAAAAACTAAAAAGAAAAAGTTGGTTTTAGCTACGCTCTTTGCCCAGGTGTTGCTATTCAGTATTTCTCCATTAAATGCTTGGTCGAAGGAAGAGCACGAGCACGAGCACGAGCACGAGCATGAAGCATCAGAACAACATGCACCGCACCTTGAAGAGGGTGATCATGACGAGCACGAGGACCATGTTGATCAGGATGATGGGCATGGTCATGACCACGGTGTTCATGGAGAAGGAGAAGAAGATGAACACGAGCACGGTGAGGCTAACTCTAGCCGTATAGAAGATTCTATGGCCAAGCAAGTGGGTATCGTTACCTCAGTGGCGGGTTCGCAGGAGCTTCATCAGACCATTACGGTATACGGCGCGATTGTTCCTGCACCGGAACAACTTAGTCATGTACGTGCGCGTTTTGAGGGTATGGTTACCTCTGTCAAAGTCACCCTTGGTGATCGAGTAAAAACTGGCGACGTATTGGCTGAAATTGAATCCAATGAAAGTCTGAAAACTTATGCAATCCGCTCGCCGATTACTGGACGAATAGTTCAGCGTCATGCCAATACCGGCGAAGTGACAAAAGACCAGGTTCTGTTTTCCATCGCAAACTTTGACACTGTTTGGGCGGAACTGCGTGTCTATCCTGCACAGCAGTCTTCGGTTACAGAAGGTCAAGCGGTTCACATACTAGCAAGCAATATCAGTGTGGAATCCAAAGTGGATCACATGGTGGCGTCAATGGAATCTCCTTATATGGTGGCGCGCGTCTTGTTGGCCAATAAGAAACACACTTTATCTCCGGGAATAATGATTGAAGCGCGCGTGGAAACCGGCCGTTTTTCGGTTCCTATAGCGGTAGTAAAAGATGCGGTGCAAACGCTGGGTGGACGCCAAGGCGTATTCGTTAAGGCCGGTGATGATTATCGCTTTACACCACTTGTGTTGGGTAAAAGTGATGATCATTTCTATGAAGTTATCGATGGGCTTGAGGCGAACAGTAGATATGTCAGTGAGAATAGCTATTTAATTAAAGCTGATATCGAAAAATCCGAAGCAGAACACGATCACTAATCGAGGCACGCTATGATTGATTCAATTTTGCGCCTCGCGATCGAGCGGCGCTTACTGATTTTATGTTTTATTTTTGTGATCGTCGGTGTCGGTGCGTGGAGTTATCAAAAGCTCCCCATCGATGCCGTTCCAGATATCACCAACGTCCAGGTACAAATTAATACAGCAGCACCAGGTTACTCACCACTGGAATCGGAGCAACGCATTACCTATCCAGTGGAAACCGCATTAGCCGGCTTGCCCAAGCTTTCGTACACACGCTCTCTTTCACGTTACGGTTTGTCGCAAGTGACTGTGGTCTTCGAGGAAGGTACGGATATTTATTTTGCGCGCAACCTGATAAGCGCCAGGCTCGGCGCAATAAAGAGTGTTCTCCCGCCAGGGCTTGAGCCTGAGATGGGGCCCATCTCTACTGGATTAGGTGAGATTTTTATGTACACGGTACAGGCCGAAGCCAACGCAAAAATGGCCAATGGCGAGCCTTACACCGCGACCGCATTACGGGAAATCCAAGACTGGATTATCAAACCGCAGCTTGCACAGGTGAAAGGTGTTATTGAAGTAAACAGTATTGGTGGCTACAACAAGCAATACCACGTGATGCCGGATCCTACAAAGTTGCTCGTTTATAAGGTCAGTATCGAAGATCTTGTACAAGCTTTAAAGGCTAACAATGATAACCGTGGCGCGGGTTATATTGAACGTAACGGCCAACAACTCCTGGTGCGCTCACCAGGCCAGCTTGCTTCGATCGAAGACATCGGTAATGTCATTATCACCGAACATGACACCGTGCCCATTAAAATTAAAGACGTGGCCGATATCGATATCGGTAAGGAATTACGCACTGGTGCCGCAACACGAGACGGCGTAGAAACTGTTTTAGGCACCGCGATGATGTTGATCGGTGCTAATTCGCGCACCGTTGCGCAAGACGTGGCGAGTAAGCTAGATGATATTCAAGCCTCATTACCAGAGGGCGTAGTCGCTGAAGCCGTCTACGACCGCACGGCATTGGTCGACAAAGCGATTGCAACGGTTTCCAAAAACCTTATGGAAGGTGCACTTCTGGTCATCGTTGTGCTGTTTCTTTTGTTGGGCAACTTTCGCGCGGCGCTGATCACTGCTGCTGTAATTCCCTTAGCTATGTTGATGACCATTACCGGCATGGTGAAAACGGGAGTCTCTGCGAATTTAATGAGCCTTGGCGCACTCGATTTTGGTTTGATCGTCGACGGTGCTGTGATTATTGTTGAAAACTGTGTTCGCCGCTTGGGCGAGCATCAACATAAAAACGGCCAGCAAGATTTACGTGAACGCTTGAATACCGTGTTCGAAGCCACATCGGAAGTCATTCGCCCAAGCTTATTTGGTGTTGCCATTATTACCATCGTTTACATTCCAATCTTTAGTCTCACTGGGGTTGAAGGAAAAATGTTTCATCCAATGGCGGCAACCGTGGTCATGGCCCTACTTTTCGCCATGGCACTTTCGCTAACCGTCGTGCCCGCTGCGGTCGCCGTGTTTATGAATGGCAAAATCAGTGAAAAGGAAAGTATTGTCATCACTAAGGCTAAATTGGCTTACCGCCCGTTACTCAAACTTGCGCTTAAATTCCGCTTGGCTGTGGTGAGTTTTGCTACCTGCTTAGTGGTGTTTTGTTTGTGGTTGGCTTCAACCATGGGATCTGAATTTATTCCGCAACTGAATGAAGGTGACATCGCTCTTCACGCGATGCGTATTCCTGGCACGGGGCTTGAACAAGCGGTGGAAATGCAGGAAATCCTTGAGAAAAGAATTAAATCCTTTCCCGAAGTCGATAAGGTTTTTGCGCGTATCGGTACAGCAGAAGTGGCGACCGACCCTATGCCACCTAATGTTGCGGATAACTTTGTGATCCTTAAACCAAGAAGTGAGTGGCCAGACACCACTAAAACCAAGGATGAACTTGTTGAGGAGATAGAGCGCGCACTGGAAGAATTGCCTGGCAACAACTACGAGTTTACCCAACCGATTCAGATGCGCTTTAACGAATTAATTTCGGGCGTGCGTTCAGACTTGGGCATCAAGATATTTGGTGATGACCTAGACCAACTGGTACTGACGGCAAGCGATGTGCTTAAGGTTGTAAATGGTATTGAAGGGGCGGCGGATGCGCGCGTCGAGCAGGTCACCGGCTTGCCGACACTCTCAGTGATACCCAATCGCACAGCCTTAGGTCGTTACGGATTAAATGTCGCTGAATTGCAAGACTGGGTATCCGCAGCCATTGGTGGCGAATCGGCAGGCATTGTTTATGAAGGCGATAGACGTTTTGAGCTCATTGTGCGCTTGCCAGAGACCACACGCCGAGACATTGATCGATTGAAGTTTCTGCCTGTCCCGCTTACAAACGGCGACTATGTTCCTCTAGAAGATATCGCAACTTTAGACATCTCGCCTGCGCCTGCGCAAATCAGTCGTGAAAACGGCAAACGTCGCATTGTGGTAACGGCTAACGTACGTGGTCGTGACTTGGGCAGCTTTGTAAAAGAAGTACAGGAAACAATTCGCGAAAAGACTGACATCCCCCCCGGTTATTGGTTGGATTATGGCGGTACTTTTGAACAATTGGAATCGGCCAGTCAGCGTCTATCCATAGTGGTTCCGCTAACTCTTCTGGTCATTTTGGGCATTCTGGTGATGGCGTTCTCTTCGCTCAAAGATGCTTTGATTATTTTCAGTGGTGTTCCGCTCGCGCTCACGGGCGGTGTGTTGTCTTTATATTTGCGCGATATGCCGATGTCTATCTCCGCCGGTATTGGTTTTATTGCTCTTTCTGGAGTGGCCGTACTCAATGGCTTGGTGATGCTGGCTTTTATTCGTCAGCTCTGGCATGAAACAGGACGGCTAAATGAATCAATCATAGAGGGCGCAATGATACGTTTGCGGCCGGTTTTGATGACCGCGTTGGTGGCTAGCCTAGGTTTTGTACCCATGGCCTTGAATACAGGTACTGGTGCTGAAGTACAGCGGCCGCTCGCAACGGTTGTGATTGGCGGTATTATTTCATCGACAATTTTAACACTGCTTGTACTTCCGATTTTGTACCAGTGGATACACAGACAAGAAACTAGATAAGTTTAAAGGAGGCCCTCTCAAAATGGGAGGGCGTTAAACGCATTAATTGTTTGTTTTTTGTCAATCTATTTTGTGTTGTTTTTCGGTGCCGTTGTCCTGTGGCGTAACTATGAAGCTTCAAAAAATACCGGAATTGATGTTCGCTTAGGTCTAAGCTCTTTCAAATTTAAACCTGAATCTACTAAAACACGGGTCTTTAAGAGCCCAACTCAATCTTGTTTAACGGTCAATTGCAATCAGCTATTTAAAGAAGCTGTTGAATCATTTGAATTAAAGGGCGTTACTTTCGAACGAGAGCTCTTAGTTCGCTCACCATTTGAATGAGTTCGAAAGCTAGCGGCCAAATAATATTAAATAGCCCTTTGCTTGCTATCAGTACTTTGCTCAATTCGCCGTTATCATGACGAATTCACTGGGGGATGATGAATTCACCAAAATGCGGTGAATTGCGGTGAATTCAGTGATTATTATGCGTAGCTTTCACTGCATGATATACTGTATGAATGTACAGCTAAGGTATCATTGCTATGCCAGTTAATATCATCCTTGAACCCCGTTCTGATAAGCCTTACAGCAACAAGATCCATCGTTACGTGATGTACAGCTCTAGAGTTTCGTGTGGTTTTCCTTCGCCTGCAGATGACTTTAGTGAAGAGACACTCAATCTCTCGGAGTACCTGATTAAGCATCCATCATCGACCTTTTTTGCGCGGGCCGAGGGAGAGTCCATGCATGGCGCGGGCATAAGCGACGGCGATCTATTAGTGGTGGATAGAGCTCAGCCCTATGTTCAAGGTGCTATAGCAATTGTCAGTGTATGTGGTGAATTAACCTGCAAAAAACTCGACTTAAAGCAACAGCGCTTACTGGCGGCGAACTCTAGCTTTCCTCCCATACCCATTACCGAAGACCTTGATACCATTATCGAGGGCATTGTGATCTGGGTGGTTAAGAATACGATGCAGGTATAGTTATGTTTGCCTTGTGCGATCAACGCTCTTTCTACGCTAGTTGTGAGACCGTGTTTCGTCCTGATCTTCGAGGAAAACCCATTGTTGTCTTGAGCAATAACGACGGCTGTGTTGTCGCTCTAAATCAGCAAGCCAAAGATTTTGATATCCCGGCCTTTGCCCCATTCTTTAAGCATAAAGCCTTGATTCAAAAAGCAGGAGTCGAGGTATTTAGCTCGAACTATGCCCTCTATGGCGAGATCAGCCGCCGCATAATGAGCACTCTTGAATCAGAGGTACCAAGCCTAGAGGTCTACAGTATAGATGAAGGCTTTTGCGATTTTACTGCTGTGCCAGAGAGGGAGCTTAAGCCATTAGCTCAGCACCTACGTCAGCGCGTATATCGTGAGCAGAGAATTCCTATGGGTGTGTCAGTTGGATCTACCAAGACATTGGCGAAGCTCGGTCAGTATGCTGCCAAAAAAATCCCAAGCTTAAATGGGGTTTGTATCATTGAGAATGACCTTCAGCGTACGTGGTTAAGTGAGCGGGTACCTGTTTCGGAAGTCTGGGGTGTGGGGCGGAGGCTGAATAAGAAACTTACAGCTATGGGGGTTCACACAGCAGCACAGCTTGCAGCTATGTCGGAAGAACAGGCTCGAGCTTTAAATGGTGTTTGCCTAGCTAGAACAATTAAAGAGCTAAATGGACAGTCGTGCATACCTATGGAGTTGGTACCTGAAGTGCGGCAAAGCGTAGTTTGTAGTCGAAGCTTTGGAGAAAAGCTCACATCTGTAGGTGACCTGAAAGTCGCTGTCGCTAACTATGTTGCTCGAGCGTGTGAAAAGCTTCGGTCTCAAGATCTTTATGCGGGGCGTTTGAGTGTGTATATCCTGACTAGTCGTTTTGATACGAATGTATTTGCCGATGAATACAGTGAGAAGATACCAGGTGGAAGTAATGACAGTCGCAGAATCGCAAAGCTCGCATGCCAAATAGTTGAGCGCATTTACAAAGAAGGTTATCGCTATGCCAAAGCGGGTGTAGGTCTTATCGAACTACGCCCAGCAAGTAGCTGGCAGGGAGATTTATTTCCCATCGAGGAAAACAAAAGAAGCGCTGCGCTTATGCGTGTTATGGATGACATCGACAAAAAATATTCGCGTGGTACAGTCAAGCTTGCTTGCCAAGGAGGGGGGCAACGGTTTGAAATGCGCCAAGAAAGATTGTCGTCTAATTATTTAACACAGTGGTACGACATACCTAGTGTTAAGTGTAAGTAAACTTAACGCAAGTTTTGTAGGGTACACCTTAAAATAGTACGACAATTGCAAAAGTAACTACGAAACCTGACAAAAAGTGGAAAAGGCTTGGAGTTTATAATTAGTTTGAACCATGTCTTTAGATATTGAGAAACGTATCCTCACTATTGGTTGAGCATTAGACGCTTGGTTACGCAAGTAGCTAATTCAGCTCATTTAGTTCTTTTAGAGGAGTTAACGGTAAGTAATAGTCTCATCTGGAAAGTACTTAAACTCTTGCGCTGATTTTATTAAGTCGTAACGTTTAACACTTGCCATTTTCTGTAGTAAGTCAATAAATCTGCCTGGTAGTCGCCCCCCGTCTTTGAAAAGCTTATACGCTTCCGTCTTATCTAGAGTGTTTATATCTCTAGATTGCTCAAAGCAATCAACAGCAAAGTCACTGAATTCTTTATCTAGACCCTCAAAAGCCGAGATGTAGCTCGCCTTGTAGAATGGCGCTTTTCTGTTTTCGAAAAGACTTGCCAGCCTAACTTGGTCAGACCCAATGAATAGTGTTTGTATTAGATGCTTGCGTAAGAGCGATTGGTTAACCAAGAAACTTCGTAAAGAAGCGGTGAATTCATCAAATTCCCTATTGGTTGTGAGGTGTTGAACTTCGTCTAAAACAATAAAGATTGGCTGTCGATCGGAAACGTTTAATAGCCAGTTGATAGCAGTATTAGGAGTTAAAACCGTATTATCGATAATACCAAGTGAGGTGTTAAGGGGGGGCGCGTCAGGTGTAATGAATCTAAGCTCACTAAATCCTAGGGCATTTTTAAGCAGTCTTGTCTTGTTATAAGATTGTATAACTCCACTAGTAAAGGCCTGCCCAGGACTTTCTTTCTTTGACCAAAAATCAACATATACACAGAAGTAGCCTTCATCCTGCATGACAGGTATTAAGTCTTGCGTTGCAAAATGTGTTTTGCCTTTTTGTCGGTCTGCAAAAATAGTTTGATGGTTACTACCAAGTGCGGTGTACCCGTCATGCATTTTTTTAACGAGATCACCTCTGTGAAAATTCCAGTCTATAGCCATATTCGAATTAGCATCTTCCAGTAGCGTTGTACGCGTAATCTAGCATACAAATACTCCCAAAATACCTATCAGATTTAACGTAGGAGCGCTTCTGAACATGAACAAAAACTAGACACATCAATAGATTATCAATAAACCAAGTAACAGGATAACCTTGAGAAAAAACACGTAAAAACTCTCTTTTCAACACTACATTAATAGTGGGGTTTAGCGCCTATCGATGTTTCAAATCCTCTATAGATGGGCCTGACGTCACTCTTTAATATTAATTGCCGGCTAGTTCAGACCTTAGAATTAGTACCGATTCTGGTGCATCAATACCTATCTTGGCTTGCCCGTTTTTTGAACTAAGGAGTTCAATAACAACGAGCCCATCCTTAGTATGAAGCTCAATTTGAGAGCTATCTTCCGAGGAGTCTTCGATATAGGGTTTTCGGGTTAGAGTTAACATGCGTGCGTCCTTGCTGCTTGTTTAGGTTACGATTAGTTTTAATATAGCTCAACATGGGATAATAGAGCTTAAAACAGAATACTAATTAAGATTTAGGTTTTCCCTCTCCAATAGACTTAACGGAATCACATTCTTTGGGTATCACGAAAGCAACAAAATCCCTACCAAGACCGCTTTCTGGTTGGTTTTCTAAAGCGGTGGTGAAACTGGTGTTATGAAAACCTATAGGAATGATCGGCCCCCAGACTTCGGCATTTCCAGCAACTCCAGTATATCTACCGCCAGACGCGCAACAAAAACATTGCCTTGGGTTGTGCATCAGCTTAACAACGTCACCACAATCTCTACACAGTATTAATTTCATATCATCCTCAAATGAAACATCTGTATTGATCTGTCATAACGATGTGAAAGCATAGTAATCAATACTTTTTACGAATTTTTATAAGCGTAACATGAGTCAAAACTGTCGCGCATTCCTCTAGGCGATTGATTAAATGGTTAGTCGCTAGCGTTAAGGGGAGAGAGGCTAGTGATTCTCAATATCCATTTCCAATCACCGTTGTAAATGGTGCTTATTTTGCGTTGTAGGTAAAGGTTTATCGGGCCTATATTTAAAAATTTTTGAAGTACCACATGTAGCTGATAAGAAGTGAAAGGGAAAGCATCGAATATCCTCGACAATTAACAATAAAACACGAAAAATGTTGTATGGATAACAAAGGACATGTGGAAAATGGAATACGATCACGGCAAGCGAGTTACTCCGGAGGTCTGGGAGCTTTCTCCTTTAGATTTATCGATAGAACAGTACGAAAATCGTTGTAAGAATTATCACTATAAAAAACGTAGAGTAAGCGGCGAGACTCCGGAGGAGCGTGATCATAGGCTAGGTGAGATGAAGAAGGCCAAAGCCCTATTGGATCTAGAGAGAGGCCGTATTATGAGCTTACTGTCAGTTGAGGGGCAGCTCAAGCAGTATAGAGATGAATACAAAAGCATTGAGGATGATTTCGACAGAATTGAGGCCTATGATGCTGAGGATCATCACCCAACAAAAGTACTGGAGAATAACCTTAGGCTTGCGGGACGAGCTCAACCGAGCCCACGATTTACTGCTCATCACATTGTAGAGGGACAAGGAAAGCTAGAAATAACAAAAGATGCAAGGTTGCTTCTTGCCACTCATGATATACGAATCAATGACCCTGATAACGGTGTTTGGATGCCAAGGACTGACGATGATCGGGGGCACTGGTCAATGCCAAACGCCACGCCTCATAGCCGGATTCACACTCACAACTATGAACGTTGGGTTCACGGTCAAATCATCAACCTTCACAGTGAGAATGAGATTAGAGACAAGCTAACTTTGATTAGGGTTCATCTCAAAAATGGTACTCAACCGGAAAAAGTAACCGCAAAACCTGATAAAGAGTGGAATGGGCGTGATGTATAAAATCAGTTTTAATCATAGTAATTTCTTAAATCTTTCTTTAGATATGAAGAAACTCATGTTCACTATTGGTAGGGCACTAGGTGGAGTTAAAGAATTCCAGTCTTATCCTTGGGATAACAAATCTCTGGTTAAGTGCTGGGTTGATATAGGGGCATCTTTCATTAAAGTTGAGGGCCTTGAGCAAACCAAAGCACCAGATATCACAACTTGGAACCGTTCACACTTGGTGTTGTCCCCAGTGGCCTATAAAGCAATAGGCCTTGATCTTGAACCTTATGGAGAGTTCTTGACCATCACTATTGATGGGGAAGCTTATAAAGTATTTAACTGCCTGAATGTGGTTGAGGTAGACAGCAGTCAAAGTAAGTCGGATATTGTGAATGAACAATGGATGGGGATTAAAAGCATAGGGTTTCCCAAGGATACAATCGATAACAACTTAATTTTTAAAACAAAATTCGACCGCTGTGGAAGCCTATATTGTGGCGAGGCACTTAAAGAAATGGTAGAGCGACATAAGCTGAAAGGGGTTAATTTCCTGGATAATTTAACTGAAGACTTTTAGCCAAGAAGATGAAGGTTGTCGGTTAGAACATCGCATACTCAAAAGCTCTAGGTTTATCTACAAAAGTATGTCCGCTGGTGAGTTCAGAGTGGAGCGACTTTTAAGCCGCTGCCTCAGTTATTAAATGAGCTACGTTCATACAAAAATATCCGCGACTGAATGTCTTTAGGCATCACAGAGAAACCGTTTTATAACTGGAAAGACAAATTTAGAGCTGAGCGATCAGACGCTATTTTTAAAGGCAGATGCGCTTAAAGCCACATATAGTGCAGAGTGAGGCCTCGATACTTACCCCCTACCAAAGGGGGGCGCAATCGGTGACTGCGGGGGCAGTAGGGCGCGACGTGATGGCACGGTACCCACCCGCTTATCCTTCTAATATGTTAGCGCCACTTTTACAGCGTAGTGGTCAGAACCAAAATGGGGACCACGCTCAACGGAAAGCCTCGTGACCGAGTCAAAAATTGGCCCCCACGCATAAATGTTATCGATGGGGCTGTCCACAAAGTCACCGGCCGCGTAACTCGCACTTAAACCTTCAACCAGATTACGCATCATAAAGCCTTCACGTAACCCAGCACCAAAAATGGCATGGGTTTGGTCGTAACCAACACAGGTATTGGTCGTGCAGGAGGCATTAAAATCCACGCCCACCTTGGCCGCATCCCCGGGAGCGACATTAAAATCGCCCATCACAACGTACGACCAAGTTGGACGCTTTTCCACATCATCAATAATGGCTTCAACGACCCCCGCAGCCACGGCTTCACGCTTGTCGCTGTTACTTTTGTCGGCATAGCCATTGGCACCTTGTGAGGACTTGAGGTGCACCGCGATGACCGTTAATTGGTACGTCGGTAGATCCACCCACAACCATCCGCGTGCGCCTTTTCGTGAACGTTGCTGACTGGGTACCCAGTCAGGGACTTGAAAATCCTGATCCACTTCACGCATTGCGGGGCTATCGTCACTGGCGTAAGGGTCGACTTCAATGGAGCCGCTGAGCGGGTGAGGGGTGAGGATGGCCAACTCTTGTTTCTTGTAGGGGTTGGTATAGCTGTCTTTCGCAAAATCCGTGACCGCAAGTGACCAGTTACCAAGATTGGCGCGTTCGGCGGCATTCTTTGTTTGGTTAAGGCCAAGCGTCTCTTCGATCACAATCGCATCGGCACCTTGTACAAATTCGCCAAACTCCGCCAGCGCTTTGTTGTCGAGCCCGCCCGGACCTTCAAGGTTCCAAGTTACTAGGGTTAGGCTGTCATTGACGGGGAGCACGGTGGAATAGCTTTTGGCGACGTAACCGGTGATACCGGTTTGTGTACGGATTTTATAGTAACGGGGGACGGCGCCTAGGATCTTGGCGTGCTCACCCACTGGCAGCGTACCCAGTTTAGGGCTATCACCGTTCGCCTCGGCGCGAATGCTAAGTCCGTTGGGCGCGCGTTCGCTTGGAGTAAGCTGGTCGGCCAGCGCTGATACCGAGAGCAGTAGGCATAGCCATAGGGTAATGTGGCGAAATACGGTAAGCATAGGATGTCCTTGTCAGTGGATTGAACGGAGGATAGATCGATGACGGAGAGAGCCTAGCATGCGTGCGTGCGTGGTCGAAATCATGACAATTGATACTGTGATGTATATGTACCGCTTCCCGTTAGTTTGGTGCAACTAGTCGATACCTCGGTATTACCCTCTGAATCAACAAAAATACTACCACTGGTCTGTGGGGAATTAAGCTTTTATGTACTATTAGACTTTAGGTGAAATGGTAAAACATTGTTCATTTGTCAATACGGCTCTCGGGTTACGATAGTATCAGACTAAATAAAAGGCGGTTTCTAATTCTTTTTATTAGCACAGCTTGTTTTTTTGATCAGTACTGTAGGCCCTACTCATCACAAATAATACATTGCGCGCCACGCACCTAGATTCAGTTACACACATTAAACAACGTTTACACTAGTATTGCATGACACCACTCGAGTACAGTACCTTTAAGGTTGTCAGGTTTTTAGTTTGATGAGCTAGGAATAGCGCATAATAGTTATCACAATAAGAAATAATGTCGATAAAGGATACCGATAAATTTGATAGTGAAATAGCCGAATCGTAAAAGGGCTGTGTTTGTATTCATCATCCCTAAGCTGTTCGAAATAACCTTGCTGTACATCTATTGGCGGATACCAGTTAATTATAGTGGTTTAGCCGCCTGTAAGTGCACCTTTACACTAATGCGCTGCAATAAATACAAATCCACCGATGCTTAGTGAGGCGCACTATCTGCTAGGCATAGCGGTTTATTTAGCCCACAGGCTCATAAGATATTTAACCTCAATAAACCAAGCTGTACTAGAAGAACAAAAAAGACGAGCATATGGCAAGAACATCACCTAAGAAAAGAAAGCCTCGAAAGGGAAAGAAAAGTAATAGAACGTTACTCTTTAATCCACCGGCAGGTACAACACATACAGAAATTAGTAGATCATTAGTAAATCTTATTAATAGATGTAAAACTAATAACCTTCGAAGCGTACTGCGTCAAGCGCTTACGTCTCGTGCGGTACAAACAGTTTTTCCCGCCAGAACATATGAAATTAGCAGCTTGTTTAAGGGTGCCGTTCTTAGAGGTGTTAAAGCCCCTGAAGATGTAGTAATTTTTCTTTGTGAGCGAATTCTAGCCCACTCCGAAGAGGTTTCGTCAGAGCTAAAGTCGATACGTGAGATCGAGAGGTCGCTCATGCAGGAGGACAAATTGGCCGTTCGTAAAAAGCTTGATGACCACTTGGTGGTGTATGGAATTTCGTTATGGTGGATCGAAAAGCAAATAAACGCCGTATATTTTGAAAGCGGCGTCAAAGGCGCGGGTGAAGAGATTGACCGATTAAACGCCGAATCAGAAAATGAATTCCTTTCATTTATGTTTAATCAGTTTTTCATGAAACGTAATTTCGATTCACCAAAGGCCTTTATCAATGCGGTTCTTTCATTTCTAAATGAGTTTCGTAGTGGCGGGTTATCGGAATTTGCTGATGTCTTATCCTCTATGCTCATTCCTTTTGAATGGGACCCGAAACGAGAGCCAATTAATCACTTATATTACATCTCAAATGCGCCAATAATTGATCAATATTTGGCATTAAAACGGGCATTAATGGACGAAATTTTACGAGATGAATTAAAGTCAATTCCAGATAACGCAGTCATCTCAATTAGACGTGTCATTCATATTATGGGTATTTCTTGAAATTCTTGATTTTAATGCGGTAAGTCTTCTAGGTTCTTGATTTTAAAGAAAATAATCAAGATTCCTTTCAGCGATTGTTCAGATTTCCTTCTTCTAATTGTACGCCGCAATCTATACAGCCAATCCTAAGGTTGGGCTTGCCCCAAACCGCTAAGCTGCAGCTATTGCAGATGTACTTAGATTTGCTGGGTTTAGGTTTTACAACTGGCTCGATAATAGTCCCCTCAGGTACTAAGTCACTGAAATTAAGGTATAGGGGGCTTTCAGACGCGCGATCTTCTGTGTGTACTGTAGCTGGGGATGGAATGTCGTAACTTGAAGGCGCTTCGTTTGGTTCAGCGTGATTGCTTAAGGGTTGTTCAACCGGAGAGCGCTTTATCGAAGCAACGCGATAGATCCAAGGCCAATTAAAACTTTTTTCATTAACTAATGCTGTCGCTGAGCTCAGAAACTGCCCACCTTCTAGCGAATAGTGACTCATTTGGTTACCTACAATCTCTCCACCTGGCTGGCCAGTAGAGGAGGGCTGCAATCCTACATCAATCATCTTGTAGGCCCATTCCTTGTTGTGGTAACCGGATCTTGATGGGTGACCATGGCAATACTGCCAGCAATGCACCATCTCGTGAACTAAGGTCTCAAGTACGTCAATGATGCGATATTTGCCAATGTAGATAGGGTTTATTGAGATTTCGTGTTTTGTACCTTTCTTTTCAGACGCCCAACGATCAGGGATGAAGTAGCCGAGCGTGCCAACGCTCCGGTGCATGGTGAAAACCACTTCAGGGAGTGAGCCTTTGAATAAGTGATCGTTAAAGTGACCGTACGCAGCCTCAAGAGCAGAGTAAAGCTCCTTTGTGGCAGAAGCACTTGCTGTTTTGCTTTGTAGTTCTTTAGTTCGTCGAGACAAAAAATATATCCTCGAAACAAATATACGCACGTTATGATGCCCGTTAGATGAGCATAGTAACTCTTTTTTGCTTAATATATAACCATTTTCTGAATCGTACGATTCAGAAAATGGTTATATATTAAGCAGCTTGAGGGCTGGTTAGCTAAATTTCGGAAAACCCCAGATTCCTGATTTACAAATTCAGCCCCCGCACCAGCTATGAGTCTAGGATATTAACAAATTTAACAAAGCTAAATTAGTCCCACTTGGAATTTGACGGAAGTAAGTCATAATTGTTCGGGCTCCACGTTCGGTGTACACAAGCTGAGTTTTGGTCAAAATGCGGGACAATGCTGTGGGTGATGCTCAAAAAACGAAGCTTTGTGACCGTACTCTGCCTTCCTCGTAGAAGAAATAGAGCTTTAACTAATTTCCTTTTACTGCAAGCCAAGTGGGCTGTATTGCCATGGTCCCCAAAGCAATGAATAAAGTTACGAATACGCAAACTATTGAACTTAGAAGAAAAGAGTTCGATACCCCATCAAAATATAATGAAGACTTCTATTATGAGCTTTTCAGTCTGACTGAATTAGCGAAGGCTCATTATCTAAGTCTCCGTGAAAGCAAAAGCCGGCTTCTATTTATATTGCAGTATGCATACTGTAAAGCTGAATCGCGCTTTTACAGCCCACGTGAGTTTAGAGACGAGCATATTACCTATGTCGTCACTAATTATTCTAAGCTAAGCGATCTCAAGAAGCGTATACGCTCAAAGAAAGACCTAAAGAGCTTAAAAGAAGAACTGGCGCGTCGAGATGCGCATAGGCATCAAGATAAGATTGTAAATTTACTTTCCAAAAAGAGTCTTTCAAAACGCCTTATATCGCAGTTGACGCAATTCGCAGAAGATCAGGCTGAAAAACAATGCGGTCCAGAAGTTATTTTCGAATCAATTGTTGCTCATTGCATGGAGCAAGGTTGGATAATTCCAAAGTTTAAAGATATTTTTGAACTAGTCGAAGGCACCCATCGGGTAGTTGAAAAACGTCTGATCTGTAACTTGGATAAATACTTGCCAAAAGATCTTGAATCCGATCTTCTAGATCTTTTGAAAGGGCAAGGTAAATCGTGCCCAATCAACCAACTTAAGGATCTGAATGAGTCTCATAAGCCAGCAGCCCTGAAGTCTAATGCCATAATTTTGGAGAGACTGAAAAAACTACATATTGAACTCAGGCCAATTCTTGAAGTGCTAAATTTAAACGATCAAGCGATTGCGTATTATCAGTATTGGGTAAGGAGCAACTCAGTAGCGAGCATCAAGAACCTTAGAAATAAGAAGAAGCAGTGCCTGTACTTAATTGGGTTTTGTGCGCATGAGTTCAATAATAGACTGGACGCGGCAGCGAAAGCCTTCTTAAAAGCATTTAAGACGGCTCGAAATAAGGCTCAAAAACAGCTCCAAGATGAGTTTTATTCAGCCCAAGGGGCAATTGGGCAAATGGAGGCAGTGATAAAGCATGGGTATAAAATTGATACGTTTGCAAACCACATAATTGATATTGGCCAGGACATTAACCTGACTGCGGAACAAAAAGTCGAAGAAGTCGTAAAACTGGCTCAGGGGATAGTTGCAGAAAACGAAGATCGTGACAAAGCTCTCGATACAATGAATCAAGCATTCTCCGATTGGAAGAGCGATCGAGCGATATTTAATCGAATGGCGGAAAACAACATTTTATCCCAACTAACTACCACCGTGAAACAGTTGATATTCGATTCAACGTATGGAGATGCTAATCTTTTTGACGCAATAGTCGCCTTTCAGCTGGGAGATGATATCCCCACTAGTTATATGGAAACCAAGCATAAAAAAATACTTAAACAAAAATGCCATGACGATACTCACATAGTGGTGTTATTTGACTACATGGAAAAGGGACTAAAAGGAGGGAGAGCAAACCTTAAGTGGGGGTATAGGTATCGTGCATTTCAGACATATTTGGTATCTGAGGAAAGATGGGGGGCAGAAAAGCACAAGATTCTAAAGCGTGTTGGAATGTCACAATTCGAGGACTTCGAATCCGTCAAGCATTATTTCAAAGTGACTCTCAACGACGGCTGGGACAAAATTAACGAAGAGCACAAGGATGGCTCAAATACTGAGCTTACGTTTTACAGAAACACCAACCGACCAAAACTAAAGAATCGAAGAAAGGCGGATGACGAAGCGGCTCCCCAGGTTATATCTGACTATTTGGATGAAGTAGGAAATATTGATCTAATCAAACTGCTTAGGGAAGTTAACAAAGCAGTCCCGTTCATGAATCGATTTTTTCATCATTCGAACCGGCATGTTTCCCGTGAGGTCGATCAAAAAATAATTGAGGCAGCTATCATTGCTCTCGGTTGTAATATTGGTGTTGGGCCTATGGCAAAACGAAGCGGTGATTCCATTTCAAGTGCAAAACTACTTGACGCCGTTCGGCATAGAGTTCTGAATGATAAATTAAGAGAGGCGAATGACCTGCTTTTAGATGCGATTGAAGAGATTCCTTTGAGTCGTATTTTTCGGAGGAATTCGGAAGTCACTCATATCAGTGCAGACGGACAAAAGTTGCTTGTTTTAGGTGATTCACTACTGGCAGATAAATCATTTAAATATTTCGGTTCCGCTGCCGGCGTCGTTCGTTACCTGTCCGTAAATGACAAGCAGGGGGTTGTAGAGACCAAGGTTATCAATGCAGCGACTCGAGAGGCAACCTATGTTTTGGATATGATATCTAACAATACAACCCCATATACAATGGTTTCGACAGATTCCCATGGGCAAACTGAGGCAGTGTTTGCGACATCTTATCTAATGGGAGTCTCATTTTGCCCAAGGATAAAAAAACTAAGCAATAAACCGCTATATGGCGCGAGGCCAAAATCCTATTACACAACTAGGAATTGTAAGATTGCTCCGAGTGAAACTATCGCTTGGAATAAAATTGAATCTCAATGGGACGAGGTTCTTAGGTTCGTTGCCACGATAAAATTAGGGAAAAGTTCAGCATCTCAGCTTTTCGAGCGTCTAAACTCGTACAGCAAAGAACACCCTCTATTTGCGGCACTAAAGCACCTTGGTCGTGCCGAGAAAAGTATATTTGCCTTGCGGTATTTCAGCAATGAGGAGTTGCGAGGTTCTATTCAAAAGCAACTCAATATAGGTGAGCAAGCCAATAATTTCACAAATGCCGTCCGCTGGGCGAAAGGCAGGAAGCTTGGGGGATCGCAAGCGGTAATGGAACAGCAACTCCTAGCTACAGACCTTATACAAAATGCAGTAATTTATTGGAATTATCTATACATAAGCGAAAAGCTCCTCGAAATTGAGAATTCAGAAGAGCGAGAGCTGGAGATAAAAATGCTGTCAGAAGGGCAGATCATGGCATGGGCGCATGTTAACTTTAGTGGGATATATGAATTCGACAAGCTCAAGGAAGAGTTACATATTTTCAATACTAAACGTCTCAAAAAGATGAAAGTCACTCACTTTGATAAGCCACTAAATTCAGGTTCTATACCAATAGGGTTTCCGCATGATCTAACAGATCAAGATGAATCATCGAGGTATGTGGGCCATAATCGCTGATTCATCGAGCCAAGTGAACATCCCTAGATGTTTTATATGTAGGATTACGCTAAGCGTAGTTGAATAAGTCGATTCATATAAACTCCGGCCATTGAAAGGTCTGTTATCTTTGCCTGCGGACTTATACTTGAATTAGTAGATGGCCATGGTTCCCCTTGAAAACCGTCTTCCAATTTAAGTTTGACCAATTCGTTCCCAGATGGGCCTTGGGTAACGTCACGAACGTTACTTATACGTGCTGTTTGTTCTCTGGCTTTATGGAACTGCAGTACTTCAGTTTTGGGAAGATCTTTATTGAGTTGCTCTGCAAACTTAACTAACGAGGGTTCATTAATGATATATAGCCAGCCTAACTCGTCCTTGCCAAATCGGTTTCGGAGTACTCGTCCAAGGATTTGCCTATCGTTAACATACCGGTTGACTGGGTATGAGCCTCCTCCGTCATGAAAAAGCAAAGAGGTCTGCGAAGCGCCTTAGGTGGCCAGCGATAAGAGCAAATACCCTCCTGAGCCTGAGAGCAGTAGGTCATTATCTACTGGCCCACCAAAGTTTTTGCTTTTTTCTTCCATCAAACGCTCTACCAGCTCGTTTTTTACAGCAACTTCTGCTTCAAGTTTAGCTTGTGCCAATAGTGACTTCTCTTTCCACTCGGTTAGCGTTTCGTACTCTTTTTTGAGCGATTCCAGCCCGGAAACATAGCTTTCATTTTTTTGTATTTTATCCTCAAGCACCTTGTTTTCTGATGTCTGAGCATCAATTTGTGCTTGATGTTTACGAGATTCAGCTTGAAGTGCTGCTAGCGTTTTTTGGGCTGCACTGATCTCAGCCACTAATCGGCCGTTATCTTTGTTCAGGCTTGTAATGTCGTTTTGCTTGACGGAGAGCGTTTGGTTAAGAGCTCTAATTTCCGCTTGCAGCTGATGCAATTGCTGTTCGTGATTTCGTTGGTCTTGCTCCCTTTGCTCTTTAACGGATTGACGATAGTGGTCCATCGCGTCACGACTATGGCGATGCCTTTCTTCTAACGAGTCGATGTGAGACTGTTTTTCCGTAACAATGGCGTTTTGCTCGGTGATGGCTTGCTTGGCTTCAGCGAGTTCAGCACCAAGTCTATCTTCCGAGGATTTTCGTTCGCCCAACTGGACCAGCTGATCTTGAAGCGTTTCCTCTTTGGCATTGAGCGTTTTTTCCTGCGAGGCGACGATGCTTTCCAGCTCCATGATACGAGCCTTCAAAGCTTGTTCTCGGTGTTGATTTTGCTCTTTGTTGCTCCTGACAACTGAGTGCGCTTCCTGCCTCAGTGTCGCAGTGAGTTTACCTGATGGGTTCACTTAATAAGGCTTCGTCATCAAGCCTGGCTGAGGACTCTTCCTCGATTTCTTTTAGGTAGCGATGAATGGTTGATTTTGACCCGGTGTTGCCCAGCTCCACACGTATTGCGTCGATTGAGGGGTTCTCACCCCGGTTCAACAGCGTTTCTCGCGCTTCGATGACTAATGCTTTATTAATGCCGCCTCTGGCATAGCAGTGCCCTCAGATTATTTCATACTGTATTACGTACCACGTATATACATACTATTTTATACCTGCGTGAAATAGTTTAATAGATATAAATTAACATTAAATAATCAAGACTTATTACATGTTAGACCTAAAAACGACCCACTTTCCCTTTCATATGGTATGAAACCCCCAACCTCGGTTTAGTTTAAAGTACGGTCATAATCCCCAACTGTCGTTCAGAATGCACTGTACACTATCATTGATAGTGATAATGTTATGGGTATGCGTATCTTTGAAAAGGAGGTTGACGAAAGCAAGCTTGAAATTATCAAACAGGTTTCACAACAATGATTAAAGCCGGCTTTTTTTACCGCTGTACTCAGAAAAGCGTATTATGAAAGGCTGTCTTGATGCCGAGATTAATCGAAGATGCCTTCCCCATTAGAAAACCGATTATTATCCTCAATTCCTGACGAAACTCAAATTCGTTTATTTAAGCATCTGGAACTCGTAACGCTCTCTCGGGACGACGTTATACATAAATCCGGTATCGATTTAACGCACATTTTCTTCCCGGTCGACACCATTATATCGTTGCTTTACGACTTGGCTGACGGGGCAGCGACAGAGATCGCGATGATTGGCAATGAGGGCTTGCTTGGAGTCGCGGTGTTCATGGGAGGAGAAAGCACGCCAAGTCGCGCAGTCGTTATCAAAACCGGCTACGCGTATCGCATATCCGCAAAGCGGATCAAAGACGAATTTAATCGCCATGAAGAGTTACTTGTACTTCTGTTACGTTACACTCAATCACTTACTTCTCAAATGGCACAAACTGCGATTTGTAATCGACGCCATTCATTAAGTCAGCAGTTATGTCGCTTTATGCTCCTCTTTTTAGATCGTAGTTGCGATAATAAAATTTCCATAACTCACGATCTCATCGCACAGTTATTAGGTGTGCGACGTGAAGGCATTTCGTCCAATGCAAGTAAGTTGCAAAGTTTGGAAGCAATTGAATGCCACCGCGGGCATATCATTATAAATAATCGACTACTTCTTGAAGAGCATTGTTGTGAATGCTATCAAGCTGTTAGATTAGAATCTGAACGCCTATTTTCAACAGTTTAAATCGGAATTATGATTTAAATAAAACCCTTTAGAATCGAAAATTAATCTTTGTCGCTATTTACTTTTCCTACCTGCAAAAACGACTTCTCCTGACTTTTAACAAACGATGTTTTTTCAAATCTAGGTGTTTTTCGAAACGGACCAAAAATATTTTTTGATTGCTCTAAGGCTGCTTGTGCTCCTGTAGGTTTTTCTGTTTCCCTCTCAAATTTCTTGATGTGAGGTAAGGTTTCCTCTTCATTCGGGTTAATGAGCGGCACGTCTATTTTTTTCTTCGTATGGTCTCTGGGGAATAGCATAATATTACCAACCGTTGATTTGCCTTAAGTGGTACACCTAAGGCTGAATTGTCACTATAGTGAAAAAAGTACCTGTGGTCGGTGCGCTAGCGAACCGAAGGAACAGATATTGAAAAACATTTTACTAATTCCCAATAAACGTCAAAAGATAGCAAAACAGTGTGCCAAACGTAGTGTATAGTTGTGATGCTCACCCTAGGCAATGTCAGATATCAGCAGCGGCATGGCGAGTGTTAATGTGAGGGAGTTAATGGCTTGTATGGAACGCGTAGAATATTGATTAACAACAGCGAAGTGTTGCGATTATCAATTATTTTCTCCCTAGAGTATCACAACATTTGTCGCTTACAAATTAGATACACACTTGCAACCACGGATTGCGTCTTTAACTGTCGGAATTAAAGGCCCGGCAACGCTCAAGGTTCGTATTCCGCACTGTAGCAGCCTGGTAATGTGTTCCGGTCGGCCTGCAAGTTCGCCACAGAGAGAAAGCGGAACGTTTGGCACATCACTATGAGTTATTTCCAATAAGCGGAATATGACCTGCGACACATTGTTAAAGTAGCACCCCACTGCCGCATCCTCGCGATCAGCAGCAAATGTATACTGCGTTAGATCGTTGCTACCAAAACTCAGAAAATCAACATGCTTAGTAACCTCTATGGCCGAAAGCGCCGCAGCGGGGGGTTCTATCATCGCACCCAGTTTGGGAAGCGATAATACCTGGCGCTCTGTCCCCAGCTCTATGAACATATTTTTCACCATGAGAATCAACACACAGATATCGAACTCTGTGGCAAGATCAAGTACCGCATGCACCTGCGTTTTTAGCAGCTCGGGGTATGCCCTAAGCAAGCGAATACCCCGTCGCCCCAGGGCTGGATTTGTTTCAGCCAGAAAACCCAAAAATGGCAGCGGTTTATCGGCACCGATATCCAGAAGCCGTACGCAAACACTGCGACCTCTTGCCGCTGCCAATGTCTCTCGCATCTCGTTGACAAGTTCTTCCCTGCTGGGAGGAGTAGAGCGTCCCAGGTAAGCCTGTTCGATACGGTATAAACCTATGCCTTCCGCACCATTGGATATTGCTCTTTCAGTATCCTCACGACAACCGACATTGGCAAACACCGAGATTTCAATACCATCTTTTGTCACAGCAGGTCGCCGAGCGTGTTCGCGCGCTGCTTGTAAAGCACGTGATTTGTTATCAGTCTTTTTCTGAAAAGCTTGAGTTTGGCTCAAGGAAGGTCGAAGAGTGACTAAACCGGCGTCCGCATCCACTAAGGCCAATGCGCCATCCGATACAATGTTAATAAATCAGCGAATCCTGAAATGGCAGAAAGTCCTATCTCTCGGGCAAACAAAGCCGCATGGGAACCGACACTACCATATTCCATAAGCACGGCTGAGATCGGTCTGCTGGCGAGAAAAATTGTGTCAGAGGGTAGTAAACGGGAGGTGGTAAGCACACAAGCATCGGGAATGTTATCCAAGGGGTGAACGGTAATTCCGGCCAATGCGTTGCGTAAACGAATCGAAAGATCACGCATATCGTCACCTTTGTCTAGGGCGATTTGCGATTCCATGAGCAAAAACCGTTTTTCCCATCGCAAGAACACGGTTTTCACTGCACTGCTCGCACTGACTAAGTTGTCAATGATTTCCTTTCACAACTCCAATCGCAAAGCCGTATCATTCACCATGAGTTGGTGCGCCCCAAACACTTCCGCAAGCCTTGCATCAATTTCTTGCTCCACCCGTTCTGCCAGTAGGAATAACTCTTCAGAAATACTCGCAGTAGCACCGTCAAGGCGTGATAATTCCTCTTCTGTGTCGTATTGACGATAACTGTTTTTGTCAGAACTCTCGGGTGCGTCTATTGCCCCCAACATACCGTGATGGACATGGATTAATCCCTTATCAAGGCCGGGAGAGAGGTTTTCCCTTTATTATCAAAGGCTGCTCCGATGAATAACGACTGTGTTATCGTGATCATCTTCGTCCATAGTTTTCTCTTTACGTTAATCACCTTCATTCGTTTTTTATAAAACGCTTGGATTTTTTCGCTCGCCTGTAGCTGATTGCCTATCGAACCAAGAATCTATCGATTTTCATTTACTGTACACAAGCCATTGTGCTGTCGAAACCCAGGGTCACAACGCCAGGTGCTACCCGAATAATCAATATGCGCATTCACTGGAACGTTTATTGCGATGCAGTTATTAGCAGATTTTTTGAAACCGCGATCACACTGCCAATTATTGCCCGAATCATTTAAATAGCTATTTTGGGTGAGCACAATCTTTCGGCAGCTCTTGTCTTCTTTATAGTAACCGCGATCACACTGCCAGTTTCTACCGTAGCGGTCGAGAAAAGCATTTTCGGGTATTTCTATTTCAGTACAAGCGCCATTTTCTTCTTGGTAACCAAGAAGACATTCCCAACCTTTGTCATAAGCAGAATTGGTAGCATAACCATTGGTAGGTATGATAATCGCCAAACAATTTGATTCGCCCCTCCGATAACCGTGTTTACAACTCCAGCCGAGCCCATTGCTGGAATGCTCTAACAAGCCGTGTTCGGGTACATCAATTTTGGTACATCGATTTTTATCTTCTCGATAGCTACGCTCACATTCCCAGCCTTTTCCGTATTGCGCATCAATTAAGTGCGCGTTTTCTGGCACATCTATTAGCCCGCAAAGCTCTTTTTCTTTTTTATAGCCTCGCTGACATCGCCAACTTCGTCCATTAGACTCAAGATAGGCATTAGCGGGTATTGCTATAGCGACGCATTTTTCATTGCTGTTACTAAACCCACGATTGCATGTCCAATTATCACTGTATGATCTTGTATGTGAGTTTGGAGGGTTTTCTGAGGATTTTATGTCCTGCGATAACAGGCTGTTCGAAAAAAACATTATGGCGGCGGTGATAGTGATAATTGCCTTTTTATTTCGGTGTGTATTCATTTGCGCATACTCAATTTTAAGGTCTTTGTTATTACCAATAAATATCCCAAATAAATTGGAGCGATTAAGTAAGTGCCAAATCCCCCTGGTGATAAGAAAATAGGTGCGTACGCTGCATTGCTTTTAGTTCTTTACCGAGGCAGTAATTGACCATATGGGCAACGGTTTGGTCATAAGATAAACCACGATCCATTCTGCAAGCTTCAGGAAAATAACTGGAACCGGCGGTCATTCCCGGAACTAGATTAACCTCCATAAAAAAACACCTTCCATCGGCATTTGATTTGATATCGATCCGAGCAAAACCCTCAATACCCAAACCAATAAACACTTCAGAGGCGATCTTTCGTACTTTGTTGCGTACTTTTATGTCCGATATTATTTTGAGAACTTCAATATTTTTAGTTTTAATGTTCCCACTGAGTATTCGGAGATCTCGATTCGATTTTGGTGGTACGATTTCAATCGCAGCATCTAGCAGTTCTCCAGATTGGGTTGTGATCATTGCGACGGTATATTCTTTACCGGTTAATAATTCTTCAGCGAGAATGGGTTGACCATAGGATTTTTGTAATGATAATGTTTTACTCTCGAATTCTTCAAAAGACTGAACAAATGACGCTTCGTCAATGCCATTGCCGTTGGCTGCTCCGTTGGGTTTAAGAAATAAAGGGTAGTTAAGCGGTAGCGCTTCATCTCGTTGAAATTGACCTACTGATGCCGTAAAGAATGCCGCAGTTGAAATGTTCTTTTCACGTAAATGAAGTTTTGCCAATATTTTGTCCGAATCGAATTGAAGTATATCTTTTGATGAACCGGAATAGGCAATCGCGTGATTTTCAAAATATTCCGATAACCAGATATTGTCACCCTTTTCCATTGGGATGTACTTAACCGCGAGGAGAACTAAGTCTGGCTTTCGTTTTATAACGCGCTCCAAATCAGCTAATGACTCACACGAGACTATTCGACCGTTGTGCCCCATTTTTTGAATTGAACTTAAAACGTTCTGGCATGTGTTAAGGCTACCAAAGCCGGTTTCTTTGAGTGTTTCGTTGGGTGCAGTGATGATTTCAATATTCATAGTGATCCCTTTACGTTTATATAGCAAGTGTATGGGCGCTGGAATTGATAATATCGAGGCCAAGGGCCGCGCGAAGGGGGAGGGAAACGGGCGTCAATAGACACTAGATGAAAGCAATGATCAGCAAGCCAGTATGGGCTTTATTTTTGAGCCTGTATACTCTATATTGTCGAGTATTTCTCACAAATGGTAGGCAGCAATCTTTAACAGACTCTTCAGAGGTTTTTGAAGAGGTGTAGCAGGCAGTTTTCGCTAAATTTGGGAATTTTTAGGCTGCGTAAAAAACCTTAGTAAGATTAACCCCATCAGAGCGGAGAAGGCTGACGCACATAAAATACCCAGTTTCGCGGCACTAAGTTGCTCTGGGCTATAGGCTAAGTTAGCAATAAACAAGGCCATGGTAAACCCAATACCCGCCAATATCCCGCCAGCAAAAATCGCTCGCCAAGGTAAATCCTTTGGTAACGTTGCGATATGCAACTGAACGGCTATCCAACTGAATAAAACCACGCCAGCAGGTTTACCTAATACAAACCCGAGAAATACGGCCAGTGTTACAGGCGCCGTAAAATCCGTCCCCGTCAGAGGAATACCCGCGTTAGCGAAGGCAAACAACGGCATGACAACAAAGCCCACCCAAGGATGAAGCATTATCTCCAGGCGTTCGACCGGGGAAAGCGCTTCACGCGCTGCCGCTTCAGCTGTTTTCAATACTTGGCGATCCAGCGTATCACCACTCCAATGATCACCAGGGGGATATGCTACAACGCAGTCCATAATGGTGTGTAAGCGATCGTCGTTGACCCATTTATGGGTTGGGGTCATCAATCCAAGAATGATTCCGGTGACTGTGGGGTGAATACCCGATGCATCCACGACCATCCAAATCAAGCCACCCACGATAAAAAACAAGGTGATGCTACGGACACCGATCAACGCCATAGCTTTAACGACAACAAACCCAAGCAGGGCCGCCCCAATCGCAAGCCAATGGATATGATCGTTATAACCAACGGCCACGACAATAATGGCACCAATATCATCCACGATAGCCAACGACAACATAAAGACACGCAAGCTTTTAGGAATTCGTGTTCCCAACAAAGCCAGGCAACCGATCACGAAGGCTGTGTCTGTTGCCATGACCGTTCCCCAACCCTGCTGACCAGGCTCACCAAACTGGAAATAGAGGTAAATAGACGCGGGGAGCAGCATACCTCCAATGGCCGCTGAAATAGATAGTATCGCTAATCGGGGGCTGCGCAATTCCCCCAGTACCATCTCACGCTTGAGTTCCAGCGCAATTAAAAAGAAAAAAAGAGTCATCACAGCATCATTAATCCATGCGTGTAAAGACCGCTCAAACTCAACAGAGCCTATATTAACGCCGATGGAGATATGCCATAAGCGGTTAAACCATTCACTATAGGGTGAATTTGCCAGGTATAGAGCTGCCAGTGCAGTCATCAATAATACGGCACCCGCTGCGGCTTCAATTTTGAGAAAGCGCGAAACGGGTTGAATCAACCAGTCGATACGTGCCTTAGGCAGCTGAGTAGGATGGCCGCGCCCAATACCAGTCGACTTATGGTTCATTTTGTTGTTCGTGCAACTGGTCATGCAATAGCTGCTCAAACTCGGTGTGGCTATAGAAACCCAAGCTCTCAGCGGCCTCGCCCAGAGAGACATTTTTGTTATGCGCTTCATGCACAATTTGTGCGCTAAGCTCATACCCCAGTTTAGGCACCAGCACGGTTATTGTGGACAGGTTGGTAGCCATATTAGCAGTGATTTGATTTTCATTAAGAGCCAGTCCACACACGCAATGATCAGCAAAAGACACCATAGAATCTGACAATAAGTCGATACTTTCTAAGACATTGTGAATGACGACCGGGCGATATGTATTCAATTGAAGCTGACCATGAGAAGCGGCCAGCGATACAGTTAAATCATTCCCAAATACTTGGAGGCATACCATACTCAGCGCCTCGCATTGAGTTGGGTTCACTTTGCCTGGCATGATTGAACTGCCCGGTTCATTAGCGGGCAGTTGCCACTCATTAAAACCACAACGAGGACCGCTGCCTAACAAACGAAAATCATTCGCCATTTTAAAGAGCACACTGGCCAGTTGCTTCAGCGACGCGCTGTATCGTAACAACGCATTTTCACCGGAAACCGCCGCATAGAGATTAGTATGCGACTTAAACGGTAGCCCATATTGTCTTTTCAGCAAAGCGCACACTGTTTGACCAAACCCTTGGGGAGCGTTACTGCCGCTGCCCACTGCTGTACCACCTATAGCCAAGAGATAAAGATTTTTAACGCTATCCATTATGGCTGTTTTCACTTCAACAAGCTGAACACGAAATGCCGATAAAATAGCGCCAACCGTCAACGGCAAGGCGTCCATTAAATGTGTACGCCCCACCGTATATATTTCATTAAATTCGACGTGTTTTTGTGCCAACTCTGTTTCTAGCTTATCGAGAGATTTGAACAGTGTTTTGTGGGTCAGTTGTGCGACAACAAGATGCATCGCGCTGGGAAAAATATCGTTAGACGATTGCGACATGTTCACATGATCATTAGGGTGAACAATGCATTGATTAGCTGAATCCTCATCACTCGCTTCATCCAGATACGCATTTGCCAGTGAGCTGATGACTTCATTCACATTCATGTTGGTCTGAGTGCCAGAACCTGTTTGCCAAACATGCAATGGGAATTGTTTGTCATGGTGTCCTTGTAAAATTGCATCGCAACCGATTGCGGTTGCTTCACATAATTCATTTCTCAATAATCCCAGTTCTTGATTCGCTTGCGCACAGGCGCTCTTAATCGAAACTAACGCCTTTATCAAGCGATTATCAACCCGATGTCTACCGATGTTGAAATGCTTTAGTGAGCGTTGTGTTTGAGCGCCCCACAGTGCGTTGTCTGGGATAGCGATCTTACCAAAGCTGTCAGAAGCATCACGCTGTACCGTTTTATTTGCCGTCATGTCAATAATTCAGTGCTCTTTTTGAGAAAATTGGTGTGCTACATAACGCAGCACACCACCCGCATAGAAATAATCAAGCTCACGGTTGTTTTCAATGCGAACAATAACCGTAACTGCTTTGTGTTCACCATTTTTAAGCCGGATAAACAGATCAACAGGCTGACTTGGCCTTAACTCATCAGACCAGCGGATATCAATGGTTTCATCGCCCACCAGACATAAGTCATCTACGCGCGTACCCGATGGAAGTTGCAACGGCAAAATACCCATACCGACTAAATTACTACGATGAATACGCTCATAGGATTCAGCAATCACGGCTTTCACATTCAATAATAAGCAGCCTTTTGCCGCCCAATCGCGGCTCGACCCCGTGCCATATTCCTTGCCAGCAAATACCACCAGTGGGTTATTTTTTTTGATATGCCGTTGACTGGCTTCATAGATGGGAACTATCGGGTGCGCTTGTCCATTTTCTCCAAAGCAATGTTCCTCAAAACTATTTTCCTCAAAACACAGGGTAAAACCGCCTTCCTTTGGCGACACCATTTTGTTTTTTAGCCGTTTATTGGCAAACGTACCGCGCACCATCACTTCGTGATTTCCCCGTCGAGAACCGTAACTGTTAAAATGATCGGGTTTGATACGGTGTGCTAATAAATAGCTTCCTGATGGGCTATCTTCACTGATTTGACCCGCAGGAGAGATGTGATCGGTGGTGATAGAGTCGCCCAAAATGGCGAGTATCTTTGCGGTCTGTATTGCGACCGGTTTGTATTTTCTGTCAACCGTCTCATCACTATCAACATCGGACATACCAGCAAAAAAAGGCGGCTTGCGAATATACGTTGAATGCTTTTTCCAGTGATATCGAACCGTTTCTTCCACCGGCAAGCTTTCCCAGGCCTCATCACCCAGCAACATATTTTCGTACGATTGCGCATATTGCGCCTGTGTCACCTGTTGCAATGCCTTATTGACCGCGCTATCACTCGGCCAAATATCTTTTAAAAAAACGGCGTTGCCTTTTTCATCGTGCCCCAGAGGTTCGCTCACAAGATCAATTCGAGTATGCCCAACCAAGGCAAATGCAATCACCAACGGAGGCGAGGCCAACCAATTTAAACGTACTGCAGGATGAACTCGACCTTCAAAATTTCGGTTGCCGGAAAGCACGGCACACACATTTAACTGGCCTTGCTCAACTATCGCTTCAACCCCCGGGTTTAATGGACCTGAGTTACCAATGCAGGTAGTACAACCGAAACCAACACGCTGAAACCCAAGCTGATTTAAATAGGGTTGCAACCCCAGGTTATCGAGATAACGGGCGACAACCTGGGAACCAGGTGCCAGGGAGGTTTTAACCTGTGGCTTAACCGACAAGCCTTTTTCTACCGCAGCTTTTGCCAGCAACCCGGCGAGTAACATCACATGTGGATTAGAGGTATTCGTGCAAGAGGTTATGGCTGCGATAACGATATCGCCATCGATAATGGGTTGCTGCTCATCGACAGCCTTTTGTGAAACAGATGTGTGTGAAACGGCTGGGATAAGCCCAGTGAACGCCATTGCCTCCAAGGTTTTAGTCTTGATGGACGGCAACGACAAACGATCCTGTGGTCGCTTTGGCCCGGCCACTGAGGGTTCAATGTTGGCCAGTTGAATACATAGTTTTTCCGAATAGTCAGCGTCAGGCGTGGCGCTATCATACCAAAGCCCCTGCGCAATAGCGTAGGCACGGACTTGTTCAACAATGTGAGTAGGACGATTGGTTAAGGTTAAATACTCAATGACTTTTTCATCAATGGGAAACAGTCCGCAGGTCGCACCATATTCGGGAGCCATATTGGCGATAGTCGCTCGATCGGCAACGCTTAGAGGCAATACGCCAGGCCCATAAAACTCTACGTATTTTCCCACTACGCCATGGTTTCTTAATCTTTCAGTTACGGTGAGCACCAGATCTGTGGCAGTTGTACCCGCAGCCAATTTTCCTTCGAGTTTTACGCCCACAATGTTGGGCATATTTAAGCTGAGTGGCTGTCCCAACATAACGGCTTCTGCCTCTATACCGCCAACACCCCAACCAAGCACACCCAGCCCATTGATCATGGTGGTGTGGCTATCGGTGCCGACCAGGGTGTCTGGTATCAATGTGTCCTCAGCTTTACGAGTCACCTGTGCAAAGTATTCGAGATTGACCTGATGGCATATGCCTCTGCCAGGTGGCACGATGGTGAGATTATCAAATGACTGCTGTGCCCATTTAAGAAACTGGTAGCGCTCCTGATTACGTGCCATTTCTTGGGCTCGATTATGAGACAAAGCACTGTCAGTCCCGGCCTGATCGACAATCACAGAGTGATCAATGACCAAATCAACCGGGCAAACCGGATTAATTTTTTTCGGATTTCCTCCCCGTTCTGCAACGGCATCTCGCATCGCGGCCAAATCCGAAATCGCGGGCACGCCAGTATAGTCCTGCATTAATACACGGCTGGGATAAAAAGAAAATGCACGCTCTGAGCGGTCAGGTTTCCCGGCTTCGCCCGAAAAAAGATGGGTAATCACCGCAGGCGTGACGTCATTGCCTTCGTAATGCCTCATCACATTTTCGAGAAACAGACGTGTCACAAAAGGTTGTTCTTCTAGTGGATGCTGGAAATCTTCGGCCAAGTTTTTAAGAGACCAATAAGAAAGAGCCGTTTCCTTAAGTGACAGGGATTGAAGGTAACGTGTTCGCCAACTTTTTTCGGTTTTTGGAATCATATGGATTCACCATTTTACTCAAATCGCTTTTCGCATTTTTTAAAACAAAGAATTGTCGTAATGGCGGCGATCTCAGTCATCATTGCGCTTGCTTGAATCAACTTCATCTACTCTGGGTATGCTCGGACCATTCTGTTGATGTCGATTTATATCAATCTCGGCGTAGCTTATTGCGTCTTTGAGTCGTTCATAGTTATGCTGTTTATAGGAATATATTGTTTTCGTCTTGCTGGTAATCCCATATTTAACCATCAATTCATTGTCAGTCTTGTTCACGAGAATCTCCTATATATTTAATAGCCTTGACCACTGCCGACATTTTCTACCGAAGCAAATACGACCATCTTGAGGCAGGAGCGGCTTAGACCGATAAGCTAGAATTCTTTTTATCTGCTTTCTTCGTTTTCTTTGCCAGCCTTTTCTCTTTTAGTGTCATGGTTGATTTTTTCTTGCTTTCCCTGTTGTCTTTTTGCTCTCTACTCATAACCTTGTCTCCGATGATTGATTAGTGTTTTACTCGTTCAACTTAAATACCAACTAAGAAGTGTCGATTGGTTTTCGAACATGCACCTCGATCTTTTTATCGACTTGAGATTCAGGAGCACTTTTTTTATCGGATAAACGTTTTTCTTTATGTAATCGTGATTGCTCAAGCATGCGCACCCATTCATCGCTACGCCTTTGCCACTCCTTATCATTTGCCATAAAAACCTCTTTACATCGTGTAAGACTTTTCTCGGAAAAATTCTCTCCAAGGGGAGACGGTTACACATTGCATTTAATTTATCGGCGAGCTGCAACCGTTATTGCGAAGACGTATCGGTGATAGGTTTCATACCCTTTAAAAATTTAAACAAGTCACTGTCAGTCGATAGCACGAGAGTTGTACTCTCACCAATCATCGCAGGGTAAGACGCCATGGTGCGGGTAAATTCGTAAAATTCTATGGATTGCGGGCTTTGATTATAGGACCGCGCATAAATATCTGCGGCTTTAGCATCCGCTAGACCGCGAATTTCTTCGACCTTTCGATAAGCTTCGGATTGTATTTTGTTTAAGTCACGCACTCGATTACCGCGTATCCTCGCAGCTTCCCCATTTCCTTCAGATAGAAAGCGCTCTGCAATCTGTCTGCGCTCGCTAATCATTCGGTCATAAATTTTGGGGCGGACACTTTCGTTATAATTAATGCGTTTAAAGCGAATATCCAGTAATTCGATACCAAATACTCCTACCTTTTCTGCAGCAGCTTTAAATATCTCCTTTTCAACCATTTGGCGTCCCTTCTCAATGGGTACCAATGCGCCCATATCGGATTTCTGCTCTGGCGATGACAGCTCACTAGCCCCAATTACTTCAGAATCCAAGAGCGGTTCTCGACCTTTAGTGGTTCGAATAATTTCAATCAATTCGTGTTTGGCGACAGCGTTTCGGGTTTCACTGCCGAGGATATCGTCTAATCGTGATTGCGCACTGCGTTCATCCCGCAAGCGCAAAAAATACTGTAGGGGATCAACAATCCGCCAGCGGGCAAAAAGATCAACCGAGATATACAATTTATCTTTAGTTGGCATATCTGAAGGAGGGCCATCCCACTCAAGTACACGTTTATCAATAGGATTGACCTCTTGGATAAAAGGGACTTTAAACTTAAGACCAGCATCTACAACAGGCTCGCCTACGGGTTTACCAAATTGCGTAATAATGACTTGCTCAACTTCATCTACTGTGTAAATCGAGCTTGCGAATATGAACCCACCCGCAATTAGAAGTAACGACAGCGCAAACTGCTTAGTGCTTTTCATCGTTGGCCTCCTTCCTAGTGTTTAGATTGGGTAGTGTCTAGATTGAGTAGCGGCAATAAGCTGCGCATCTCATCATCCATCAGAATTTTTGATTGGATACTGGGCATCACATCCTGCATGGTTTCGATATAGATGCGTCGACGAGTCACTTCAGGTGCTTTTCGATATTCCGTAAAGAGTGAATTAAATCGTGCAGCATCACCTTCGGCTTCATTAATACGCTTAAGCCGGTAGCCATCGGCTTCACGAATGCGTTGATCTTTTTCACCTTCCGCTAGGGGAATGACTTTGTTGTATTCACGTCTCGCTTCATTAATGAGCTTTTCTTTCGATTGCTGTGCCTGATTCACTTCGTTAAAGGATTCTTGTACCGGCTTGGGAGGATTGATATTTTTTAACTGCACTTGGTCGATACTGATGCCCATCACGTACTTACTCGACAGTTCTTGCATCTTGACCAGTGCATCGACTTCGATTTCTTGTCGACCGATAGTAATCACTTCATCCACAGTTCGATCCCCCACCACTTCACGCATCACCGACTCGGACACGTACCGTAGCGTTTCACTTGGCTCACGAACTTCAAATAAAAATTTGACCGGGTCGGATATGCGGTATTGAACAACCCATTCGACTAATGCTGCATTCAGATCACCCGTCACCATTTGGGTTTCACGCACACCATTTCTAGCCCCCTGACTTGAATCAGTGGCCCCCGGTGTTGAAAACCCAAACTCTTGTTTTAACTGCCGTTTGACGGGAACAGTCGTTGCCTTATCAATGCCAAGTGGCAGTTTAAAATGTAGCCCCGGTTGTACTTCTTTTAAATGCTTGCCAAACCTTTGTACCACGGCTAAAGAGTCGCTTGGCACCGTGTAATAAGATGACCATATACTCACGCCAATAATGGCCAGAATGAAAATTGTAAATGTTGCTCTGGGGCTGCCACCAGGTAACAAGCGTTTTAGGGAATCTAATCCGCGCTTTACCAGTAATTCGAGATCGGGTGGATTGCTAGACTGGGATCCCCAAGGACCTCCAGGGTCGTCATTATCTTTGGATGGCATGATATGTTGCCTTTGGATTGGAATAGATAAAATAATCGATTCCTTTAATAGATATGAGGGTTACGAAGTACTCCGATAACCATAAATTTTGTCTTCCACTATCCATCGGAATTTATTTAACCGCGAGGATAGCTAAGTCAGGTTTTCTTTTTAAACATCATCCAAATCGGCGAGAAATTGATATGAACTTATATTGCAGCTATGGCCCATTTTCTGTATTAAATTTATAACATCCTGGCAGGCGTTGAAGCCGTCAAAACCCGTTTCACAAAGTATCTGATTTGGTGTGGTAATTAATTCTATCTTCATAGTAACCCCAATATGCATGTTGGATGGAAGGCTTGGGTGCTGGAACTGATAAAATCGAGAGTAATAGGGTGCAAATAGCAATGCACTCTATGTAGAGAGCTTGATGGAAGCAATGTCAGCAAGGCACTATGCGCCTAAATGACGGCGCTGTATATCGTTATCTTTTATTTATCGCATACATATAACATTGACTAGAATTCATCCTCAATCGGAGCCAATGTCGTTTCAGGTTTAATATCTCTAGCTTTCAAAAAGTTGATTATTGGCCCCAGAGAAAGACTTGCTCCTGCGCCACTCAGGTAAACCGCATAAACCTCTTGTTCGATTTCTAATGATTCTGCAACTTGAAATAACAGCCCATCATCTAAATAGGGTTGCACCAGCGCCCGTGGTAGATACGCGGCTCCTCGGTGACTCAAGATGAACTCCAGCGCTATCCTGCTCTGCGCGGTGTGCAAAATTGGCGCAACGGGTTCAGTAAACAATCGGGCCTGCTGGATATTAAACGCTGTTCCCCAATCGACAAACACATGCCCCAAAGACGGGATGTCATCTATTTGCTGCGCAGCCACGTTGCAGACCATTATCAGCTCTAAGTCACCGATCACCTCTGCCTCCACACAACAAACTATGATAAATATTTTTGGGGGCATTCAAGAAAGATATTTCCTCTTCTGTAAAGAGGCGAAGCACTACTAGCTACACCATTGTATGCAAGCGAGTTTCTAGGTCAGCCAATTACACCTTTGGCTTATTCCCGGATCAAACTAAAAATAAGTTTACGGACTGTATTTTAGAAATTAAACACGAAGTTTGGAGTCCTATAAAGCTACTATTTAATATTCGCGTACTCCTATCAAATGATGACGCTGAATCCAGGTTTCTTCGTGGGTCAGGAGCAAAATATTTAAGTGTTGAAGAATTAAAAAAAATCGAGCTATTTGATTTTTCCTCCTTACACCCTTCAGAATTTGAACAATACAAGCATCATTACTTTTCTCTTAATTGTGAGCAATGCTTCTACTTGGAGGAAAAAATCAGGCGGAAAGGTTCATTTAAAATACTTCCATCACTTGAGGGGCAAGAAAAACGGGTTTTAGAGGCTGTTTCGTAAAGCATTGTACTGTGCAGAACATCAATGGAAGCTCTATTGGATAGCAAACGAATCTGGGCTGACACTCAGGGCGTTAAATAACGGGAACAGTCAGATCACAAGCCTGAGTAATACACCTACGACTCAAGAGCGCGGCCTCTAGTTGTTCTTCAGGTAGATGCTCTTGAAGTGTATTTGGAGAGTAGGGGCCACCCTTTTGAGTAACAAAGAGAGGGGAGGAGGGCTATAATTTTTCGCCCTTTTCACCTCTTAGCCCAATGTAATCAATCAGCGAATCACGCAAGCCCAGATCAACCGTGGGCAAATCGCGTGACTTACCTCGATGCTTTTTAACAGCCGGATATAAATCCTCAGGATTTATATCCGTACCGAACTTTGCTTAAACTTCTAATTGACGCACTTCCTTATTAAAAGCGTAGATATCAAAACTTATGGATTTGTTTCTTTGAGCGCTGCATCGCAACAGCGCCCTTGATATAAGCAGCTGGTAAGCTCATAACTTCGAGTAGCTTAAGCTGAGCGACTTCTTTAGCTTTAAACAGGGCGATCTCTTGAGTAAGCAGGCCTAGCTTGAAACTAATCGGCATGATCGCGGTATTTTTCTCTGGGTGGCGATGATCTTTAATGCCCCTGAATTGGTGCCGTTGTTGGCGCGTAGTTGGTACAGTGCCTGGCCTTAGCCATATTCACATCTATAGAAAGGCTAGAAATACAATCTGTAATAATAATATTTAACGGATTAAGGCTTTCTACTTGGTGGCTTATTTTTATGAGACAGTTGGTGGCACACCCTATATTTCCGATACCCTTTAGTATTCGACATAGGGTATCAGGGGCTTTATACTTGAGGAAACTCTTTTAATCCGTAATAACTCAAATTTATGGCCATTCCCAAACCTGTTGCACTGTATCCAACATACACTGAACTCAAAGACGTTGATTTCGACGAATACAAAGAACTAAAACAGTTTTTACATTCTGGTGAGTCTTGGTGGTTAAGCCATTGGAATTGGGGTCAATCGTTTCTGAATTATATCGGACGAAATAAGTCTGAACACACATATACACGTTTTCGAAATGAAACTGAGCGTTTTCTACTGTGGGTCTTTTTAATTAAAAAAGTACGTATGGATCAGCTACGTAAAGCTGACATACTCGAGTACGCAGATTTTTGCTGGCAACCACCGGTAACATGGATTTGCTTAGCCAATCATGAAAAATTTGTATTTAGGAATGGTCAGTACATACAAAACGCTAAATGGGCCCCCTATAAGTTTAAGCAACCCAAAAGCGCAGACAGGTCTAAGGCTGTCGACAAGAAAAAATACAGACCATCGCAACAAACGTTAACGGCCACTTTCACAGCTGTGATTGCGTTATATAAGTACCTAATGAACGAGGAATATCTCTACGGTAATCCCGCCCAAATAGCAAAAAATGATTGCCGCCATTTCATTAAAGACGTTCAAGTTAAAGAAATAAGACGGCTTACAGAAAACCAATGGCAGTATGTTTTTGATGTTGTGCATGACTTAGCAAATGAAGACCCTCTATACGAACGTAGTTTGTTTGTAATATGCGCTCTTAAAACGTTATTTCTACGTATATCGGAGCTTTCTGAGCGTAAAGACTGGACACCAATAATGAGCCATTTCTGGCAAGACTCTGACGGTAGTTGGTGGCTAAAAGTCTTTGGTAAAGGGCGTAAATTGAGGGATACAACCGTTCCTGATAGCTTTATTACCTTTCTAAAGCGGTATAGAGATTATAGAGGCTTAAGCCCTTTGCCTTCCTCTGGTGAAAACGAGCCCATTGTTGAGAAAATTCGAGGTCAAGGAGGTATGACTTCACGGCAATTGACCCGAATAGTTCAAGCTGTTTTTGATAAAGCGTATGAGCAAATGAAGACTGCACAAGGCGAAGATAACGCTAGGAAGCTAAAGGAGGCTTCAAGTCACTGGTTGAGACATACTGGTGCTAGTATGGAAATTGAGAGAGGTCGAGCCTTAAAGGACCTGTCTGAAGATTTAGGGCATTCTAGTATGGCGACAACCGATACGGTATATGTACAAACTGAAAATAGAGTTAGGGCTGAAAGTGGTAAGGATAGAAAAGTGGATTAAGCAATTGAGAGCTTAGATTAAAGAGCAAGTAGAATTTGATTTTGTAAGGAAGAAAAGAAGCCCATCATGTTGAATACACAGCACTCCGCTAACACCATCACGTACTCAGACAGCGAGCAGGTAAACTTTGAAAAACCTGAAGGGCTGCCGGCATCGATTAAAACACATACCAATCGTGTTATCAGGCAAACAATGCTGGGACGTTCCTTGGCGGAGCCCAAGAGGTTTACCATTAAGGTACACCGTTAAGGGGTTGTTTGTAGATCTTGGTCATTCGAGCATTGTGACAAGCGAAACAAACAAAAGTAATCTTTAAAACCCTATATATATCAGTAACTTACCGTAGGTATTAGAGATTTACCCTCTAGGTCGTCAATCACCCAATGTTTCACGTGATAAAAAGAGCGTTATTACTCAGTACCCCTATTACGGATTAAATGAATCTCACCAAGTATAATACCCTTGAATCGACTATGTCCAATACTAAACAGTATTGGACATAGCGACGGGCTTGTTAGCTAAGGCTCTAGCTCCCCCATTCCTAACTCTTCATTCCTATTAGATAAGGAGCCTGCTAAAGCTATGGCTAAGACTTACTGGTTTTGACGCTCGACCCTATGAAAGCATTCGGTGAGCGCTTTGGTATTGATAAACTTATTTCTACAGTATTCACGCGTTAACTTAGCGGGCTCTGAACTTTGCGAGCTTTCTTCAGGCTTATTAGCTGGGTTTTCTTGTCGTTCACGAGCCTCTCGTGCACGTTGCTCATCCTCAGCTCGATAGCGCTGTACAACTTGAGAGTTTTGATAGCGAATGTTGTCTTCAGGAGCAACGGTATTGATTGGCGGATGCTCAACAGCCTCGGCGGATTCCTGATGTTCGACTGGTACTGTATCACCAAAATGAACGTTGCCTTCTTCATCTGTCCAACGCATAACCTCAGATACGCTACTGAATGAAATCATCAAAAGTGATATGCAGAGCCCTAAACGATTCAATTTGGCCACCTTTCTTCTTTAAAACTTAGCACTGTCTATTTAGTACAGGTCTATGTTTAATAATCTTTATATTGGTCGAGTTACAGCTTCTTTATACCATGGCTGAAGCTGAGTTTTCGGGCTTGGTGCACGGTAAGCAGAACTATATGTGATATATTTAGTCTAGTATGCCCGTGTACCTTCCAATTTCTCAAGACAAGAATAGTCTATGCGTTTGCTCAAGTTTTTAAGCCCCTTTGTTGTATTACTCGCTGTATCTGCGTCTGCCGTTCCTACTAAAGCCCCTTTGACTTACACCACTGAGCAAAGTGCGACCGCTATGGAGTTGTTATATCGCTTACAAGACGGCCACTTTAATAAGCAGAGAATGAATGATCAGCTCAGTCGGGATTTCCTCGACAAGTACTTAGAAAGTTTAGACCCTGCCAAAATGTTCTTTTATGACAAGGACGTAAAGGGCTTCAGTCAGTACGAAAATGAGTTTGACAACTTCTTTAACAAAGGTGATTTGAGTGTTCCCTATCAGATCTATGCAATCTACCAACAGCGTGTTCGTGATCGTTTAAGTAATGTTATTGCCATATTGGAAGACGATACCGTTAATTTCAGTTTTGATGGCAATGACAGCGTAGAAATAGATCGCAAGGATGCACCATGGATTAAAACCATGGGTGAAGCCGATGATTTGTGGCATAAGCGTATCAAGCTTGGCGTATTAAATCTGAAGATGGCGGGTAAAACCGTTGATGAAGCGCGCGAAACCTTAGCTAAGCGTTATACCAATCAGCTCAACCGTATCAAGCAAGAAAAAAGTGAAGATGTATTTGAGATTATGTTAAATGCTCTTACCGTGCTCTTTGACCCACATACTAATTATTGGTCCCCGCGCACCAACGAGAATTTTAATATCAATATGAGCAAGTCGCTTGAAGGTATTGGCGCGGTACTTCAGGTTGAGGACGAATTTACTAAGGTGGTTCGCCTTGTTACGGGTGGTCCGGCTGCACGCCAAGGGCAATTAAAAGCTGCTGACCGTATTGTTGGTGTTGGCCAAGGTGATGATGGTGAGGTGATCGATGTTGTGGGTTGGCGCTTAGATGAAGTCGTGCAACTGATTCGCGGGCCAAAGAACACCGTTGTTAAGCTAGAGGTATTACCTGCAGGCGCCCTTTCTGGTGGTGAAACCAGTGTGATTAAAATCAATCGCGATAAAGTAAAACTTGAAGATCAAGCTGCGCAAAAAGCGATTCTAGAGCTACCAGATGATGATGGCCGTATCTATAAATTGGGTGTTATTCAGTTACCTGATTTTTATATTGATTTTGATGCGGTTATGCGCCGTGACCCTAATTATAAAAGTAGCACCAAAGACGTTGCTCGCTTAATCCAAGAGCTCGAAAAAGAGAAAATCGATGGTTTAATCTTGGATCTTCGCAATAACGGTGGTGGTTCTTTAACAGAGGCTACAAGTTTGACAGACTTATTTATTGATCGTGGCGTGGTTGTGCAGATAAAAAGTTCGGATGGGCGTGTAGGCCGACAAAATCAGGCCTTTAGTCGCCCTTATTATGACGGCCCTCTTATTGTTATGATCAACCGTTTAAGTGCTTCGGCATCTGAAATTTTTGCTGGAGCTATTCAAGATTATGGTCGTGGCTTAGTCGTTGGCTCACGTTCTTTTGGTAAAGGCACGGTTCAGAGTGTTAAAGAGCTTAAGTTGGGCAACTTAAAGATGACTGAATCTAAGTTCTATCGTGTTTCAGGCGATAGCACTCAGCATCGTGGTGTTGTACCTGATATTAGTTATCCAACCTTGATTGACGATACCGAAGTGGGCGAGTCTTCTTATTCAAGCGCCCTGCCTTGGGATCAAATAAGAGCAGTACCCCACCCTGTCTATAATGACTACAGCAAGCTTGTACCCGAGCTTGAGAAAAAACATGCAAAACGTATTAAAACAGACCCTGATTTTGTCTATCTACTTGATCGTATCAAGTTTGTTGAGCGTAATGCCGATCAAAAAACGATCTCTCTAAATGAGAGAAAGCGTGAAGAGCGCAAGCTGGCTCTAGAGACCGAGTCTATGGTTTTAGAGAATGAGCGCCGTAAAGCAAAAGGCATAGAGCTGTATAAATCGTTAGAAGAATTCAGAAAGCAAGGTGAAGAAGAGCAAGAAGAGCAAGAACAGGCTGGCCCTCCAAAGATTGATGTAGATGGCGATACCCTCTTAATCGAGACGGGTAATATCATGGTGGATTTCCTTGCAAAACCTTCAGCTAGTAAAACCGATGCAAAGGAATTGGCTAAGCGTTATTAGAGCCTTTCTCTTTCCTCTAAAGCATCTAAAGGCGCTTTGAGGCGAAGTGCTAAAGATAAAAAAACACCCGCGTTTGCAGGTGTTTTTTTTATAATAGATGTGTCAACTGTAGGGTGGATTCTAGGTTATTGAGCATTAGCTCAGATCAAAGCGATCAAGATTCATCACTTTGACCCAGGCGTCGATAAAATCAGAGACAAACTTATCTGTATTATCCGCTTGAGCATAAACCTCAGCGATAGCTCTAAGAACTGAGTTGGAGCCAAATATAAGATCAACACGTGTTGCTGTCCATTTTAGCTCGCCAGAGTTTCTATCATAGCCTTGATATTGTTCAGAACCTTCCTTGGTTTCTTTCCATTCGGTGCTCATATCTAATAGGTTGATAAAAAAGTCATTGCTGAGTGAACCCGGGTTAACTGTAAATACGCCTAGTAGTGAGTTTGCATGATTTGCACCGAGTGCCCTCATACCACCGACGAGTACAGTCATCTCAGGAGCAGTTAAGTTCAGTAATTGTGCCTTGTCGACAAGTAGCTCTTCTGCTTTTACGGTAAACTTTTCTTTCTGGTAGTTGCGGAAACCATCAGCAAGTGGTCTTAAGTATGAATAAGACAGTTCATCTGTTTGCTCTTGTGAGGCATCCGTTCTTCCTGGTGTAAAAGGTACGGTAACGGATTTACCTGCCGCTTGAGCTGCTTGCTCAATGCCAACTGATCCCGCTAAAACAATAAGGTCAGCTAAGGAAACCTTTTTGCTCGCCGAATTAAAATCAACCTGAATAGCTTCTAATACACTGAGTACTTTGCTTAGGGTTTCAGGTTCGTTTGAGTCCCAATCTTTGGCCGGTGCCAAGCGGATTCGAGCACCATTTGCGCCACCTCGTTTATCTGAGCTACGAAAAGTCGCTGCCGAGTTCCATGCTGTCGACACCATTTCGCTAATGCTTAAATCGGAGTCGGCAATGACCTTTTTTAACTGGGCAACATCTTCGTTGTCTATTACGGGCTGACTCGCTGCAGGGATCGGGTCTTGCCACAGGAGCTCTTCACTAGGAACCTCTGGGCCTAAGTAGCGTGATTTCGGCCCCATATCTCGATGAGTCAACTTAAACCAAGCGCGAGCAAACGCATCGGCAAATTCTCCGGGCTTATCCCAAAAACGACGAGATATTTTTTCGTACTCAGGATCAAAGCGAAGAGAAAGGTCTGTTGTTAGCATTGTTGGGCGGTGTTTTTTATCCGGGGTAAAGGCATCGGGAATGCTCTCTTGTGCGTTCTTAGCAACCCATTGATGCGCACCTGCGGGGCTTTTGCTGAGTTCCCACTCATGGCTAAATAAGTTGTTAAAAAAGCCCATGCCCCATTCAACCGGTGTACTTGTCCATGTGACTTCTAAGCCGCTGGTAATGGCATCACCGGCTTTTCCTGATGCATAACTGCTCTTCCAGCCAAAGCCTTGTTCAGTAATGTCAGCGGCTTCAGGTGCGGCTCCCACATGAGCCGCATCGCCAGCACCATGGGTTTTACCAAAGGTATGCCCACCGGCAATAAGCGCTACGGTCTCTTGATCATTCATTGCCATGCGGGCGAAGGTTTCGCGGATATCGTGAGCAGCTAGTTTAGGATCGGGGTTGCCATTAGGACCTTCTGGGTTAACGTAGATTAACCCCATTTGAACCGCAGCTAATGGGTTTTCCAAGTCACGCTCGCCTGAATAACGTTGATCATCAAGCCACTCTGTTTCTTCACCCCAGTAGATATCTTTTTCAGGCTCCCAGATATCTTCACGGCCGCCGGCAAAGCCTAATGTTTTAAAACCCATCGACTCAAGTGCGACATTACCGGTAAGAATGAGTAGATCAGCCCAGGATATTCGATTACCGTATTTTTGTTTGATGGGCCAAAGTAAACGGCGCGCTTTATCAAGGTTACCGTTGTCAGGCCAACTGTTTAGTGGTGCAAAACGTTGATTGCCCGTACCTGCACCACCGCGGCCATCGGAGACTCTATAGGTTCCAGCAGCATGCCAAGCCATACGCACAAATAGCCCACCGTAGTGGCCAAAATCTGCAGGCCACCAATCTTGAGAGTCCGTCATTAAGCTCTCTAGATCCTTTTTCAAGGCTTGGTAATCTAAGTTTTGAAACGCTTCAGCATAGTCAAAGTCTGGGTCCATAGGGTTAGACTTGTTGGATTGCTGGCTGAGAATATCGAGTCGAAGTTGGTTCGGCCACCAGTCTTTATTGGTAGTTCCGCGTCCTGCGGCTTGCTTCTGAACCGAATGAGAAAAAGGGCATTTACTCTGATCTGACATAATACACGCTCCGTTTGTGTTAGTTGTAAGTAACTAAATGGAAAATTACTTAAATAAGAATGCTGCCTCAATTGTGTGAATTATTTGCTGAATAAGTTATCCAAGATGACGGTCAATACTATCGATAAAATAGAACTGTCTAAGCGCTCCAAGCCTTATAAATCTAAGGAGCGCCAATAGCGCAGGGTTGAGCTTAATGTCTTACTACTAGCACTGGCCATATTTAAATAATCATCAAAGCCGGCCTCAAAGGCATTTACGTCTCGCCCACTGCAGTTGATGCCCACTCCTACAATCGGAATAAAGCTATCGCCCTGCTCTTTGCTATTTTGCTTGTTAAAGGCTTCGTGTTGGCGAACGATATCCAATAGGCTCGCACTTTCATCGTTGCGTGTACAAGGGATAACAACCATGGGGTTGTTTGCGTCGGATAGAGCTTGAGTTAAGTTATCTTTATTAGCCAAAAGTAAGTGTTGCCCAGCTAGGTGTTCACAGGCTTCTGTTAGTTTGGCTGCTTCACTTTCGGTGCCAATAAAGACAATAGTACCGTCTTGGCATTTAGATTGAGCATCGGTGTCACCTTTGCTTGCATAGATATACTCAAAGGTAGATTCAAGCTCGAATAAACCAAGTGGCTTACTGACAAAATAAAAACCAAGGCTTTCATCAAAGCCTTGCTTATTAAGAGCTGCGTGCATGCCTTCAGAAGCTGCGATTAACTTGTCAACGCTTTTAAATTCGTCGGCATCGCGTAAGGTTTCAAGTAGTTTTTGGCAATCCTCTGTGTCCTCGTGGTAAATCAAGATATTTTCAATCGCACTGCTGCTTTGTACCCGCTCACGCAAGAGGCTTTGTACTCGGCGGTACTGAGTTTCGGTGGTGATTTCAAAGCCAAGTGCATCAAGTTCTTGGCGTTTTATATCGACAATCGCAGGAGTACTGCCAATAAGTAGTATCGACTTGCCGTGGAAGCGGTTTTTATGGAAATCAACTTGACCACTGTTGTCAGCAATATCTAGCTTGGCAGTAAAACGCAGGTGATAATCGTAGGTGGGTGTGTTTAATTGCTCTATCTCACCATCCATAAGATTGGCTAAGCCTTTAGCTAGAACCAGCTCTAGGCTTTCTTCTGTTTCTCTTTCTTCAAACCCTAGTTTTTGTTCTTTCGGGCGCATTCGGCGTACATTTACATGCAACTCACCAGCGGTTTCGTATTCACGTAAAAACTGCACCTCAACAATAAGGGCGACTGACTCGGCGTCATGCAGCACTTGAGCGATCAAACTACGAACAATGTCGGCAAAGCGAAGAGGATCGCCTTTTAGGCGCATTGGTAGATTTGGCGAAAGTGCGGTTTCGATGTGAACCTGTTTTGCTTCAGCTTCGCCAATAAACTCGGAAACCAAGTATTGAATTTCATGGCGTACATTAAAGATACGAGAATGGATGACTAAGTCTCGTGCAAGCATACTGCGGAAAGTGCTGAGCTTATCTTGTAGTTCACCTAAGTGCTCACGAACTACATCTGAGTCACTGTATTCTCTTGCGGCCAGTTTTTTACTTAGATCTCTATCGAGGCTAGAAAGGAAGTCTCGGCTAAGTCTTGCGTTTGTTTTATTTGTGATTCGGGCCTGTTCGTCGTTCACTACACGCTTTCCTAGAGCGTAACCTGCTTCTAGCTTTTCCCAGTAGTTATCTGCAATTAGGCGACATTGATGGACCAAAATGAGATAAAACATCAGCATAAGTGCGCCGTAAATCGTCGCGCTCCAACCACCTAAATAGATAGCGGCCGCGGCTGCGGGTATAAGCCCAAAAAACTGATAATAAGATAAAAAGCGATGATAAGGCGCAAACGCATGGGCTGTGGTAGAGAAAAATACGACGGTATATAACCACAGTAAAGGGGTTTCGTAACCGAGCCCAACAACTAAGGTGATGCTGGCCATAATCACGCCCCACCACACGGCGCCGATCAGGGTCACAATAAAATAAGATTGTCGCCAGCGTGCAGGGCCTCTTGGGTAAAGTGTATCAAAACGGAATAAATAAATGCCGCGCATCAAGGTTACCACTAATAGGCCTGTGGTGAGGATGATGGCAAAAAGAGGGCTTTGTTGAACAAATTGCCCGCCCAGTATGCAAATTAAGAATGCGACAAAATTTAAGACCAAGCCTCTGCGGCTGTATTTAGCCATACGTGCATCGGTTTCACGCATGATGTGGCGGTCTTTTTGGACTTTACTGCAAGGTTGGAAAAAGTGGCTCATGCTTCAGCTCAAGGATCAATATACGCAAAGTGTATAACGTCTTGAGGCTAAGGTCACAAATGGTGCTCAAGAACATGCCTTTAGTTTGCTTTAAAGGCATGTTGATTTGAATGTGGGGTCTTTATTTGACTGCGCTTTTCTTAACTTAGAAGCGTTAAAGCTTGTTAGTGAGTTCTGGCACAGCGTCAAATAAATCGGCGACTAAACCATAATCGGCAATTTGAAAAATTGGTGCGTCTTCATCTTTGTTAATAGCCACAATGGTTTTACTTTCTTTCATACCCGCTAGATGTTGAATGGCTCCCGAAATACCTACGGCTATATATAAGTTGGGCGCAACTATTTTTCCTGTTTGGCCAACTTGCATGTCATTTGCAACAAAGCCTGCATCCACAGCAGCACGAGAAGCACCTACGGCGGCTCCTAGCTTGTCTGCTAGTGAATAAATAAGCTCGAAGTTTTCTGCACTGCCAAGCCCCCTGCCTCCAGAGATAACAATCTCTGCGGTGCTTAACTCTGGGCGCTCATTTTCGACAAGCTCCTCACAGACAAAGCGGGTACGTTTAAAGCTATTGCTTGCTTCTATTGCTTCAATAGGGGCCGATGTTGTGCCCTGCTCTACTGCATCAAAACTGCTACAGCGTATGCTTAATAGCTTGATGGCCTCATGACACTCGATGGTGGCGAGTACATTGCCCGCATAAATGGGGCGAACAAATTGGGTGTCGCTGTTAATTGAACAAACATCACTGAGACACTGACTATCTAGCATAGCTGCTACGCGAGGCATCAGGTTTTTACCTGTTGTGGTTGCAGCAAACAGGATGTGACTGTAGTTCTTGGCAATGTCGGTGATTAAGGGACTGAGTTCTTCGGCGAGTTGATGTTCATAATGCTCTGCATCACAACTGAGAACTTTGGTAAGCCCCTCGTAATGAGATGCGGCATCCGCTATCGCTGAACATGAGTGGCCTGCGATTAAAACGTGAATATCATCGCCAAGCTGTTTAGCTGCAAAGATTAAATTTGCGAGGTTGTTTTTAAGCTTGGCGTTTTCGTGTTCGGCAATGATAAGGATACTCATGAGACCACCTTGGCTTCATTTCGAAGTTTGTCGATGAGCTCGTCCACGCTGGAAACCTTAATGCCTGCTTGGCGAGGCTCTGGGGTGCTGACCTGAATGAGTTTACAGCGAGGGCTTATATCAATACCTAGTTCGCTGATGCTTAAGCTTTTAAGAGGCTTTTTCTTTGCTTTCATAATGTTAGGTAGAGCCGCAAAGCGAGGTTCATTTAAGCGCAGGTCTGTACTAATCAATGCGGGTAGATCTACGTTTAATGTTTGCAGGCCACCGTCTACTTCTCGTGTGACTGTTACCGACTCTTCGGTAAGCTCAAGTTTTGATGCAAAGGTTGCTTGTGGCAACTGGCAAAGCGCTGCAAGCATCTGCGGGACTTGATTGTTATCACCATCGATACTCTGCTTGCCCAGTATTACCAAAGACGGTTCTTCTTGTTCAACAAGCTGTTGTAGACATTTAGCAATAGCGAGAGGCTCGAGATTGCTTTCACAAACAACGTGTATGGCTCTGTCGGCACCCAAAGCCATCGCAGCTCTGAGTTGTTCCACGGCTTTATTGTTGCCGATACTTGCAACAATGATTTCGCTGATGAGTCCAGCTTCTTTGAGTCGTACTGCTTCCTCGACAGCTATTTCGCAAAAGGGGTTGATGGACATCTTGGCGTTGCGTAAATCGACATCACTGCCATCGTCCAGAGGTCTCACTTTTACGTTGTAATCCACAACACGTTTGATAGGAACCAGTACTTTCATAAGCGCGGCCTAAAGCTTGGGTTTAAATGTTATTTGAATTATCTGTTGATGGTTTGAGTATAGTCCTTATTCCATTTAAGAATACGCTTGGTCTATTTTCAATGTGTTCGGCTAATGGCGCGCTTACTCCTATACTTTAAGAGCAAGCTTATAAGGAGAGACAAATGCAGCGAGAATGCATGGAATATGACGTTGTTATTGTTGGCGCGGGCCCTGCTGGCTTGGCCGCCGCACTTAGGCTGAAACAGCTCAACAGCGACTCAAGCGTTTGTATTGTTGAAAAAGGCTCTGAAGTGGGAGCGCATATACTTTCCGGGGCGGTTATCGAAACTCACGCGCTGGATGAGCTGATTCCCGACTGGCGTGAAAAGGGAGCCCCCATAACAACTGATGTTAAAGAAGATCGCTTCTATTGGCTTGGTTCTGAAGAGTCTTGCCGTTCGATTCCATCTTGGGCGGTGCCCTTCCCCATGCATAACCGAGGTAACTATATCGTTAGCTTGGGCAACCTTTGCCGTTGGTTGGCTGAGCAGGCTGAAAGTTTGGGGGTTGAAATCTTCCCAGGGTTTGCGGCGCAAGAAATCTTATTTGATGACAATAAGCGTGTTGCGGGCATTATTACAGGAGACATGGGGCTAGATAAAAACGGCAAAGAGAAAACAGGTTTTATGGCTGGCATGGAGCTAAAAGCCCCTGTCACCTTATTTGCTGAAGGCTGTCGTGGTCATTTAGGCAAGCAGCTTATCAAACACTTTGAACTTGATATAGGTAAGACGCCGCAGCACTACGCGCTGGGTCTAAAAGAGCTTTGGAAGGTAGCAAAAGAAAAGCATCAACCAGGGCTAGTCGTACACACGACTGGCTGGCCTTTGAATGAAAGTCTAAGTGGCGGAGGCGGTTTTTTATATCATCTTGAAGATCAACAGGTGGCTGTGGGCTTGGTTGTTGATCTTGACTATAAGAACCCTCATCTCAGTCCCTTTGATGAGTTTCAGCGCTTAAAGCACCACCGAGCGTATGCTGAATTCTTAGTCGGTGGTGAACGCCTAGCTTACGGTGCACGAGCCATTAGTAAAGGTGGTCTGCAAAGCCAACCAAGCATGAGCTTTCCCGGTGGACTCTTACTTGGAGACAATGCAGGTACGCTTAATTTTGCCAAAATCAAAGGCACACATACGGCCATGAAAAGTGGCATGATCGCCGCTGAACAAGTACACAAATCGCTTTCTAACTCCACCGCAGCTCAAGAAACTGCTCTACCGTTAAATATCAAAGGCTTTAATGAGGCTTATCGGGCAAGCTGGGCTTATAAAGAGCTTTTTTTACAGCGAAATTTCGGCCCTGCGCTTAAACGCTGGGGGCCTTTATGGGGGGCAGCTTATAGTTTTATTGATCTGAATCTGTTTCGAGGGACATTACCGTGGACCTTAAGCGTTGATCGACAAGATCATGAAGGCCTATTAAATGCATCACAGGCGACAAAAATAACTTATGCAAAACCTGATGGTAAGCTCAGCTTTGACAAGCTGTCATCAGTGTATCTATCGAACACTAATCATGAAGAAGATCAACCTTGTCATTTACAGCTTACGGATCCGAGTCTGCCTACTCTCAAACATTTGGATGAATGGGATGAACCCGCTCAACGTTATTGCCCTGCCGGTGTCTATGAGATTATTGAAAAAGATAAACAGAAAATACTGCAAATCAATGCGCAGAACTGCGTGCACTGTAAAACCTGCGATATAAAAGACCCGAGCCAGAATATACGTTGGCTTGCCCCCGAAGGTGGCGGCGGACCTAATTACCCCAATATGTGAGGTTTTGTATATAAACCTGTAAGGTCTAGGCTGCTTTTAAGCCTGCTAAAGCAGAGACAAAGTCGGCTAAGGCGTGGTCAAATAGGTCGATGGCACTATCGTCGACGCTATTAAACATAGCCGACTCCACATTAAGCTGGGCACGTTCGACCAAAAAAGCGCTTGTTGTATCGTACATTTGCACCTGCAAAGCGACTTTATCTGGACCTTTTTCTTTATCAGGGTGTTGGTGCCGGCCCTCACTTAATTCCGTCCAAGAGCTTAGCTGATCGCTTACACGGTTAAGCTCTACAAAAACAATAAATTCGCAGCCTGCTTCTCTCGCCTGTCTTAGTAATTCCTGTCTGTTATTGTTGCTATCTAAGCGAACAACATGGGTGAAATAGTCATTAAACTGAGTCTCTAGTTCCATGCCTAAACGTGCAACACTGCGAGGGTAGCTCTGGTTTCTATCAACGGTCGCAATGGCTATATGGCTTTGCCTATGCAGGCGCCAACCGGAGTCTCGCTGAATCGTTACCGATTCTTTTAAGCCTACTTCCCTCAAACCATGCTGCCAGATTTGAGTATTATAATCCCAAGTACAACTCATCAGACTGCCACTAATGAGTACTAGGCCGAGCTTTAAAAGCAAATTGTTCATAATGGTTGGCTTTGTTGCTTTCGATTGCTAGGGTATCGGCCATATGGCAATGTGGCTTTAGCAGTATTTACTCAGGGATGCAGTTTGAATAAGACGGATTTTGTTCAGTTATTAGATGTTAGTGAGTCAGAAGAGCATGTTTTTTGTAGTTTGTTGCATCGCGAAAACTTTCGCCGCCAGCTTTTTGGTGGTCAGGTATTAGCTCAAGCATTAAGTGCAGCACAAAAAACCGTAACGGATGATCGCCACATTCATAGCTTACACGCCTATTTTTTAAGAGCTGGCACGAGTAGTGACGTGGTGAATTACCAAGTTGAGTGCATACGAGATGGTAAAAGTATGTCAAATCGCTGTGTTCGAGCCATGCAACAAGGTGAGCTTATTTTTACCATGCATCTCTCTTTTCACATTAAGGAGCCCGGCTACGAGCATCAGCAACACATAGATCTTTGCACCCTGCCTGATCCGGACCAGCTATTAGCCGCCAATCCAGGCTTGTTAAACGAACCTAAAGATGAGCTTTTAATGCCTTTTGTCATCGTACCGGTGCAAGAAGCAAGTTTAAGCTCAAGTGATTGCCATGAGGCTAAAGCAGGTTTTTGGATTAAGACCCGTGACAAGCTGCCTTTGAATTCTAGATTGCAAGCTTCTGCACTGGCCTTTGCATCCGATTTAGGCTTGCTTGCTACCACCTTACTACCTCACCCGACCAGCTTGTTTTCTGGAGAGTTAGCTGTTGCCAGTGTCGATCACGCTCTTTGGTTTCATAAGGCCGAGCTCGATCTTAATCAGTGGCATTTCTGTCAGATGCAAAGCCCTTGGGCAGGCAATGCGCGCGGGTTTGCAACAGCCTCCATATACGACAGCTCTGGTAATCTTGTCGTAAACAGCGCCCAAGAAGGGCTTATCCGCCCTAATTCCTTAGCCTCATAAAAGTTTAGGGGGCTTTACTTATTACTACCGCCCCCTATTTAAACTTGACTGTAATTCTTCGTACGCGACTTAACTAGCTGACTATACTCAAATCAAGCTATTAACGGAGGTTTACATGAGTAGCTCAGCAAATATTGAGCAGGCCCTAGACATACTTGTGCCTTTAAGGCAGGCACTTGAAGCAGGTTTTTGGGATAGTAATCGTATCGATGTAAAAGATCGGGTGTTTGACTTGGTTAGTTGTGTCAATGCCGAGCTGAATGAGTTGGCCAAGCTCAGCGTGTCCGATCTTGGTATGCAATATGAAACAATTACCCCTAACTTTGCTGCTTCCTGTAGCAAATTACGTCAAATGTCTGAGAATCTTAATGATTGGTTTCTACGCTCTGATACCAACAATGAATTAGGTGAGCAGCTTATAAAAGCCGCCGGTTTACTTTCCGATTGCCGCTTATCTTAGGTGTTGAAAGTCTGTACCTACAACTAGCTACTAAAGAGACTGAGTTTATAAAAAAACGGTTTAAGGCAAGGCGGTTTTGAACTGGTAAAACGATTGGCTTCACCCATACTTAATTTAACGGTAACTGACCTCCCCCAAGTGAGTTACCGGCAACGCTGATTTGGTAGCAGCGTTAGAGGGCCTAGCCCCTCGATGTTTTACTCCTAATGGTCCTAGCCCGACATCCCCCCCCGAGGTGTCGGGTTTTTTTTATCAGCCTTAAAGTAAAACTATGCTTGCTAACCCTGTATTAGTCCACGGTCTGTGTTGGGGCCGTTCCAGATATCAGATCCCCGTTTTCGTCTAAAGGCGGATATGGCAGCTTATTCTCGTCGCAATAATGGGCAAGCTTGGGGTAACCCCAGCGAAAGAAAAGTGTTTGATAGGTGCCATCATCGAGTTTGCGTACATCGTAAGCCCCTTTGATTTGGCGTTGACGTTGAGCCTCTGAGAGAATAATGGCTGCAGCCACACTCACATTAAAAGACTCCACCATACCCATCATTGGGATCACAATCTTGGCATCGCAGTAATTCAGCGCTTCATCACTAACACCTTCAATTTCTGTGCCCATGACTAAAGCCGTTGGTTTACTGTAATCAATGTCTCTGTAATCAATCGCATCGGGGCTGAAGTGTGCAGCAACAATTTGCATACCCTTCTCTTTGAGTTCGGCTAATGCTTCCGGAGCCGAAGCGTGATGCACCGTATCAACAAACTTATCTGCGCTAGCTGATGTGCCTCGATAGGTTCTATATTCACTTTTGGGTACGACGCAGTGTACATGTTGAATTCCGACCGCGTCACAGGTACGTATAATAGCTGCGAGGTTGCGGTCTTTAACGATCTTGTCGGTTACGACACATAAATCTGGCTGACGTAGGCTTAGCACCTCATTGATACGCTCTTTTCGTTCTGGGGTCATTCACGTTCCTGTTGCAAATAGTGAGATAATAAAAAGCACGCCCATTTTATGTCAGTTTGATGACGGAAAAATATTTTTTTCCACAAAGTCTGTGGATAACTTGGTGGATAGCTACTTGAGAAGTCGCGCTAATATGCGGTTTTTGTGGGCCCTACTTAGACTGGTTATTATTTAACCTATAGAAAAAATGTATATAATTCAATCGCTTACATGTAATCTCTAGTGTTTTGTTGTGATGTCAATACAGATTTGGTAACAAAAGAGACATATTTACACTGGTCTGTGAATAATCAGGTTAGCGGTTCCTAACCCTGAGTGTGGCTTAGTAACAAAACTTTAAGAAATCAAACTAAATATGCAAGATAATTATATGGTAAATAGGCATAAAAGCGCTTGGGGTTCATTGTGATCCAATCTATAGAAACCTTAGATCATGAATCCTTGCTCAGTTTACTTGAGCAAAGCGAGAAAGAAGGTCTGAAGCTCTACCTGCTGTGCGCCAACAACCGACAAGCTAGGCAGTTAAGCTTTGTTGTGGCCGAGCAGCGCCCTCATTTGCTTGATGTGCTTCGCTGCAGTAGTGCAGATGCTTGGTTACAGGCTCAGTGGAGCTGGTATCAACAATGCAGTCCTGCAACGTTTGATGCATGTTATATCGATGGCAATCAAAGCGCGCAGCTGTGGGATACCCTGCTTGAACAAACAAGTACATTGCCTCCTTTGGTCAATAAAGCAGGTTTGGCAGCCAGCTTGCAAGAAGCTTGGCAGCTTGTCCGTGATTATCAGATAAGCACCGAGCAGCTTCTATCCGAAGAGCAAGAAGAAGCGGTTCTATTAAATGACTTGGGGCAAGCTTACGAGAGACGTTGTAGGGAGCTGAATGTAGTTGATAAAGAGCAGGCTGCTTTGTTCTTAAGTCAGCAGGTGGAAAGTGCTGCTGATGCTAATAGCCACTGCCTGCTTTATGGCTTTGCTGATATTAGCCCGCTCTTTTGGCGTTTGCTGACACACTGCTTTTCGAATTTAAGTCGCTTGGCTTTAGTGAAAGCGAATAAGAGGCTAACGATTCATAAAAGTTTAGATGCGGACTCAGAATTACACTATGCGGCTTATTGGGCCGAGCAGTGCTTGCAAAAGAACCCTTCCTCCAGCATTGCGGTGGTTGTGCCTGATTTACATAAGCGTGCTGACGTACTTAAAAAGAGCTTTAATAAACACTTTAACAATTGCTCCTATCTTTTTGAAAATAAAGAGTTTATCTCTTCTTTTTTTGATGTGAGTATAGCTAGGCCGCTACACAATGAAGCCATCGTTCGCTGTGCGCTGGATGCACTTAGCTTGGCCTCAGTTAATGTTGAAAAGCAGCTTTTACTAACGATTCTACGCTCGAATTACTGTCTATCGGGCTTTAACGCCGTATCTGCTCAGTTGTGCGCGTATGTCGAGCAATGCTCAGATGGGCAGGTGGATATTAGCGAGTTATTGACAAAGCTTGATAGAGTTATAGACGCTGCTGCTGATGTTTCTGAAGCTGATGGTTGCCTAGAAGAGATATCGTGTGCGGCTGAGTCGATCAAAAAGGGCTTGCTGGCTCTACGCCAACTTCCTAGGCTTCGTCACTCTGGCACCATTGCTTCGTGGGTCGATCATTATCTCAGTGCTTTGGGTCATATTGCTTGGCCTGGGTCTCAGAGTTTAGCAAGCACGGATTATCAGATTTGTAATGCTTTTTTAGCCTCTCTTGCGAAACTTGCAGCCAGTGAAGCCGTAAGTGCAACGGAGCTAAGTTTTACTCAGTTTAAAAAGCGCTTACAGGCGTGGATGCAACGAGATATTGCCCAGGTTGAGGTACCCAACCCAGGTATTCGGGTGATGGGGCTTATGGAGGCAGTCGGCTTGCGCTTTGACCACTGTTTGGTTTTGGGTTTGACTGAGCAAGCGCTACCTCAGTCACCCAAGCCAACACCGTTTATACCGCTTGCTGTGCAAAAAGAGCTTAATATGGCTCGCTGTTCTGTTGAGCGAGAGCTGTTTTACGCAAAGTCGATGCTTGATGATCTTGTTGCATGCTCCTCTGAGATTGAACTGAGTTACTTCACTGAGCTTGATGGCAGCCCGCTTCATGTTAGTCCTTTGTTAGAGCGTTACCGCCAGCATGCTGTGCACGGTGGGCTTGAGTTGGGGTTAGAAGAAAGCTCCGCCCCTAGCAATGCCATAGATACTTGGCGTAGTGATGCACGAGAAATGGGAGGCTTAGTCAGGGTGCCCGTTGGTCAAGCACCTTCCCTTGAGGCCGGTGCGCGCTTACACGGCGGCGCTTATATGTTTGATTTACAGTGGGCCAATCCACTGTATTGCTTTTTCAAATATCGACTTGGCTTTGATACTTACCCTAGTTCTGGTTTGGGTTTAAATGCTGCTGAGCGAGGCTCTTTGTTGCATAGCGCCTTAGCCAATTTGTATTCGCGCTTCCCTAGTCAGTCGGCTCTACAGAATCTAGTGCAGCATCAAACACTTGAAACTGAGATCACCAAGGCCTGTAAAGAGGCTGTGGCTGCACTTCGCTCAAAAGCCTTAAGCTACTCACCTCTTGTTAGTGCCTATGAATACAGACGCTTACAGAGCGCTATACGCCAATTTGTAGAGCGGGACTTGCAGCGCGAACAGATGTTTGTGTGTGAGCAGCTAGAAAGCCTGCAGAAAATCAGTTTTTCTGGTCATGAGCTTCATTTACGTGTCGATCGCATGGATCTAGTCGCCGGTGAATATGTGGTGCTCGACTACAAAACGGGTAAGCAAAACTTGCGAGCTATGCTGCGCTTCCCTTTAAGTGATTATCAGCTCGCGCTCTATAGTTTTTGTGTTTCTAGTGATGCCTTGGCGGCCATGGCCTTTATCAAGGTGGATGAAAAGGCGAGTACTTTTGAGGGGGTTTGTGCAGATCAAGCCGAACTTGGCATCGATGGTCTTAATACCTTGATGAAGCTGCGCAGTGATTACAGCGACTGGTCACAAGCACTTACGAGCTGGCAAGATCAAGCGCATAAGTTGGCCACTGAGGTGATTGAGGGTTTTGCCCCTTATTGGGTTCGCAATATAAGCAAAATGCCTTTTTATGCCGAATTTGAATGCGCTGTGAGAGATGAAGAGAAAGGACCGATTCATGAGTGAGTTAACTCTGCCAAAGGCTCAAGCTATAGAAGAACGTCTGCCTGAAGACAGTAAAGCGCGTGAACTGGCTGTTGATGTGCGCCGTTCTTTTGTCGTATCTGCACCTGCAGGCTCAGGTAAAACCGGTTTGTTAACTTTAAGGGTATTGAAGTTGCTCGCTTGCGTGCAACAGCCTGAAGAAATTCTTGCTATTACTTTTACTCGCAAAGCCGCACGCGAAATGCACGAGCGTATTACCAGCGTATTGCAGCAAAGTCGCAAGCTTGCGCCTAATTCAGAGGCCTTTGCTGAGCTCGACCCCTACAGTAAAACACTGGTTTCGGCTGGGCATGCTGCGCTTGCGCGCTCGCAAGCGTTGTCGTGGGATCTACTCGATAACTCGCAGCGCTTAAATATTTCCACCATCGATGGCTTTTGTAAATCCTTGTGTAATGCGCTGCCGTTCTTTTCTGGCTTGGGTGCTGGTGCTGGCATTGTAGATACACCAGCGCTTGTTTATATGCAGGCGGTTGAGTCATGGTTGGAGGCTGAGCTCAAAAATGAAGAGCATAAAAACTTGAGTCTTTTGCTCTCGCATTTTGGTGGCCGCGTTGATCGTATTGCACAGTTGTGTGCGCAGTTGCTGGCCATGCGAGAGCAATGGTTACCGCTTGTGATTGCAGCAAGGCAGGAGCAGGCTAATTTACGCCAGCGTTTCGAGTCAGTGATCCAGCTGTGGGTAGAGCGTGCTATAGCTCAAGCGGCCACGGCGCTTGCCTCTTATGAGGGCGATTTACTGAATTTGATTCGCTACGCTGTCAGCAATAAAGATGAGGCCAAAGACGCCTCTATGCTAGAAGCCTTGGCTGAGCATTTGGATGCCTTCCCTTTAGGTGAGCATTCAGTGCAGTGGTGGCAGGCCTTTGCACGTTTTTGCTTAAGTGGTGTGGGCACTGCAAATGTTGCATTTCGCAAACGTCTAGATAAAAACCTAGGTTTTCCTACGGGCCAAGGCAAGGAGGAAAAGCAGCTAGCCAAAGAAAAGAAAGAGGCTTTGAAGGCGATTTTTGCTGAATTGCTAGAGCTAGACGCTGTGCTTGACAAGCTTGCGCTTATTCCCAAGCTCCCACCTGCTCGTTATAGCGACGAGCAATGGCAATTACTTGATGCTTTGCTTCAGGTCTTGCCAGAGCTTGCGGCCGAGCTCAAATTACACTTTGTGGCGCAAGCAAAAACAGACTTTAGTGAAATCAGTATTGGAGCTGTGACTGCCCTGAATGCACAAATAGGCAGTATGGATTTACTGCAGCGGCTCGATTACAGCTTGCAGCATATATTGATTGATGAATTTCAAGATACCAGTCAGTTGCAGCTTGAGTTACTGATGGCGCTAACTCAAGAGTGGTCTCGCGATGATGGGCGCAGCCTCTTTCTTGTTGGGGATGGTATGCAAAGCTGTTATGCCTTTCGCAATGCCAATGTCGGCATTTTCTTGAATATGCGTGAGCACGGCTTAGAAAATATAGATATTCAGGCGCTGGATTTGAATGTCAATTTTCGTTCGACGCCAGTAGTGGTTAACTGGGTGAATGATGTCTTTTCTTATTGTTTTCCTGATAAAAACGACACCGAGTTGGGTGCGGTTGCTTATATCCCAAGTCAGGCGTTTAAGTTAGAGGACACCAATGCGGCAGTGACTTGTGTGGCTCATGTTGATGCTGAGGGTTCGGCGGAGCAAGAGGCCGACTACATTGTTGGGCAAATTCAAAAACTGCGCTTAGAGGCTCCCGATGACAGCATCGCTGTACTTGCCAAAAGTCGCTCTCACTTAGAGGTGCTTATTGCTGCTTTGCGCAATGAAGCTGTGCCCTATCAGGCTCATGAGATCGATGCACTGGCAAGTAAGCGCCATGTGCAAGATGTACTTATTATAGCTCGTTTGTTGGTCAATCCTGCGGATGAGCTCGCTTGGCTTGCCTTGCTGCGCTCACCTTGGTGTGCTTTGGGGCATGAGGCCTTAAGCTGTGTTTTCTCTGCTCGTCCTAATGAGTGCTTACCGAGTAGCTTGCTGCGTAAGCGTATGGTTTTACTCGCTGAGAGGGATGCGGACGCAGTGCAACGCCTAAGTGCTGTGCTTGATGTTCTTGAGCCACTTACGCAGACAAACCACCTTAGAAGTCTATCTGAAAATGTTGAGCGAGCTTGGTTGCAGCTCGGTGGTGCAAGCTTGTTGCTTGATGAAGCACAGAGCCAAGATGTTGATACCTTGTTGACCCTAATTGCCGCACATGAAGACGCTTCTACGATTCGTGACTGGCCCGCTTTTTCTGATGCGCTAACTCGGCTGTATGCGGCTGTGCCTCAGTCTGAGCATAACCCCGTGCAGTTAATGACCATGCATAAAAGTAAGGGCTTGGAGTTTGATGCAGTGTTTTTACCTAATCTGCAAAAACGCGGTCGAGGTGAGGATAGTGAGGCTCTGTATTGGATGGAGCGTTTGAACGATCGTCGTCAAACTGATTTTGTCTTGAGCCCTATTGCAACTTACGATGCCGATGACAAAGTCGCTCTAACTGAGTTTATTAAGTCTCAACGTAAGCAGCAAAAACGCTATGAAGATCAGCGTGTTTTTTACGTTGCTTGTACCCGAGCAAAGAAGCGCTTGTATCTAAGCGCGCAATTAAAGCAAGCTGAGGATGGTCAGTGGCTGCCTCCTAGTTCGAGTAGCTTGTTGCACGCTGGCTGGCAAACCTTGCAGCACGAATTTCGTCCAGCGCCAGAGCACATAAAGGCTGCGGCACTTAAGGAAGAGCAAGTCTCTACCCTGAGCTCCCGCTTTATCTATGCACTGGCGCCCTCCTGGAAGCAGGAATTCGAGCAACGCTTTAAGGAAGCTAAAGCCGAGAGCCCTGAGCCGGGTTTTGATAATAGTCAGCTTGATATACATGAGCTCTGGCGTGAGCATCGCTCTGAAGAGTCACGGGCGGGAACGGTCTTGCATCAGGTGCTGGCTCAGCTGTGCTTAAGGCCCGATAGCGCTTGGCATGATTTTGCTACTCGGCCAGAGTCTTGGTTGCACCTATTTCGCCAGCAAGGTATTCATGCATCTAAGGCTGCGCCTTGGATAAATCAATTTACTCGCTGTGTGCTTAAGCTGCAAAGTGAGCCGCAGGCACGGTGGTTATTAAGCCCTGATTATGTCTTGTCGAAGTGCGAGTGGCCTTTGACTTACCTAGATGCAAGGCAGAGGCGAAAAAATGTGGTGCTCGATCGCTGTTTTATCGATGAACAGAATTGCCTTTGGATTGTGGATTACAAAAGTAGTAGCCCCAAAAAAGGGCAAAATATTGATAGTTTTTTGACTCAAGAGATGGATGCGTACCAAGCTCAGTTGCTGGCTTATTCTGAAGCGGTTGGTCAGTGGCTAAGTAGTCAAGAAAAATACAAACCCCAAAAGATAGCATGTGCTTTATATTTTCCGCTTGAAAATGTGTTTTTTGAGCTAAAACAGCCCTGCTTGGGCTTTTAAGCTTTGATATGGATTAAAGCTTTTTAACTAAGGCTTCCCAGTTGTTCTGATTTCAGTACAATGGCCGCCCTTATTTAATTTATTTGAATGCTGCAATACAGCTTTGGTGTCTACGATGTCTAATGTTCAAGATCTGAACATCATTTCTACCGAAACCCTGATTACGCCTGAAGCGCTTCAAGCGGAGCTACCGCTCAGTGATAAGGCCGCTAAGGTCGTTACTGAAGGTCGCGAGACTATTCGCGCAATTTTGGATCGTAAAGATCCTCGCATGATGGTTGTGATCGGCCCCTGCTCTATCCATGATCCTGAGGCAGCGCTTGATTATGCGCGTCGTCTTAAAGAGCTTGCTGACAAGGTGAAAGACAGCCTGTATATCGTTATGCGTGTGTATTTTGAGAAGCCGCGCACAACGGTGGGTTGGAAAGGACTGATCAATGACCCGTACCTAGATGACTCATTCAAAATTCAAGATGGTTTGCATGTTGGTCGTAAACTCATGTTGGATATTGCTGAAATTGGTTTGCCTATCGCAACGGAAGCCTTAGACCCTATTTCACCTCAGTACCTTCAGGATTTAGTTAGTTGGTCGGCTATTGGTGCACGCACCACTGAAAGCCAGACTCACCGAGAAATGGCTTCTGGTTTAAGTTCACCGATTGGTTTTAAGAACGGCACTGACGGCAGCTTGACCGTAGCGATTAACGCTTTGCAAAGTGTTAGCAGTTCTCACCGCTTCTTGGGTATTAACCGCGAAGGTAAAGTGAGTATCGTGCACACTGCGGGTAATAAGTACAGCCATGTTGTATTACGTGGCGGTGGCGGCAAGCCAAATTATGACGCAGTTAGTGTTGCTATGTCAGAGAAAGAGCTAGAGAAAGCCGGCGTGACGTGCAACATCATGGTTGATTGTAGCCATGCAAATTCAAACAAAAACCATGAGCTACAAAGCTTGGTATTCGACAATATTGCCAACCAGATTCTTGAAGGTAACAAGAGTATTATTGGTGCAATGATCGAGAGTAATATCGGCCCAGGTAACCAGAAGATCAATAGTGATAAGAGTAAAATGACTTACGGCGTATCTGTTACGGATGCGTGTATTGATTGGCCGACAACTGAGGCTAACTTAACGGACGTTGCAGCTAAGCTTAAAGATGTGTTGAAAAGTCGAATCTAAGTGTTTGATTTTAAAGCATTAAGCTTAAACAAAAGGGCTCTTTAAGAGCCCTTTTTTGTGCCTGCGACTGACTGTTTAATAGTGAGTCGCTTATCAGTACTTATTTGTCAGTACTTAGCTTATTGGTATTAGCTGCGACTAATAATAAGCATGGCTTTTATCTGTGTGGTCTGTTTCGTCTCGCACACCCGTAAGTTCGGGCACTTGCTCAATCAGGGTTTTCTCAACACCCTGTTTTAGAGTCATGTCGACAGCGGAGCAGCCTTGGCAGCCGCCGCCAAATTTTAGAATGGCGATTTTATCTTCGGTTACACCTATAAGGCTGACATCACCACCATGTGCGGCAAGCCCAGGGTTGACATCGTTAAAGAGCACGTAGTTGATACGCTCCTCTAGAGTGCTGTCTTCACTTAGTTTTGGCATTTTTGAGTTGGGCGCACGAATGGTAAGTTGCCCCCCCATTTTATCGGGGCTGTAGTCAACTTTGGCCTCATCTAAAAAAGGCACGCTTGGCCCATCAAAATAAGCGTCAAAGCCATTTAGCTCGATTTTAACGTCATCTTCCTGCTCTTCACCTGGCTTACAGTAAGCAATGCAGGTTTCAGCTTTTGCAGTACCTGGGTTGGCAACAAACATGCGAATGCCAGTACCTTCATTGCCCTGCTTGTCGAGTAGGCCCTTGAGATATTCTTGGGCGGAATCTGTGATGTCAACGTTGACCATGTGTTGCCTTAGTTAATACCTTAGTAAAACAGTCGGGTATTCTAGTGCAAAATATGCAGACTGACTAGCGGCATGCCTATTTCTCATTATTACTGCTACTTACAGCTAGCACTAAGGTTCTATGGATTCATGCTTTATCAATGATGACGTTCAAAAGCGCTATATCAAAATGTTTTGATATAGCTTTGTGTGGCGCTATACTTTGCAAGTTGAAATATCTCCGTACAATGCGCACAGATGAAAGGCACGCCTAACTTTGTGCTTTAGCAATAATGAATACGCTACTTTGAGTACTACATGAATCAAGAACGCCAGCAACGCCTCGAGCTCCTTCAAGAACAACTTAAAAAGCGCATCTTATTGCTTGATGGCGGCATGGGTACGCTTATTCAAAGCTACAAGCTTGAAGAACAAGATTATCGTGGTGAGACCTTTAAGTCTCATCATGTTGACCTGAAAGGCAATAACGATCTTTTGGCTATTACCCGACCAGACGTGCTCGGGGAGATTCATCGAGCTTATTTGGAGGCCGGCGCCGACATTCTTGAAACGAATACCTTTAATGGTACTGAGCTTTCCCAGAGTGATTATGAGTTAGAGCCTTATGTTGATGAAATCAATCTGAAGTCGACTCAATTAGCTCGTCAGATTGCCGATGAGTTCAGCACGCCAGAGCGTCCGCGTTTTGTGGCAGGTGTATTAGGCCCTACTAGTCGAACAGCATCGATCTCACCTGATGTTAATGACCCTGGTGCTCGCAATGTCGATTTTGACACTCTAGTGGTAAATTATGTTCAAGCTACCAAGGCCTTAGTTGAGGGTGGCGCGGACCTGATTTTAATCGAGACCGTATTTGATACTCTTAATGCCAAGGCTGCGGTGTTTGCAGTTTATAAGGTTTTTGATGAGTTGGGTTTTGAGCTGCCAATCATGATTAGCGGCACCATTACCGATGCCTCTGGGCGTACCCTAAGTGGTCAAACTACCGAAGCGTTTTACAATAGTTTGGCTCATGCCAAGCCCCTTTCTATTGGCTTGAATTGCGCTTTGGGGGCGCACGAGCTCGCACCTTATGTGCGTGAACTAAGCCGTGTATCAGAAACGTATGTCAGCGCACACCCAAATGCGGGGCTGCCCAATGAATTTGGTGAATACGACCAAAGCGCCGAAGAAATGGCCAGTATTGTTGAGGAGTTTGCCAAAGAAGGCCTACTCAACATTGTTGGTGGTTGTTGTGGTACAACACCTGCCCATATTAAAGCATTGGCTGAATGCGTTGAAAAATATGCCCCTCGCGCCCTGCCCGAGATCAAACCGGCTTGTCGTTTATCGGGTTTAGAGCCTTTAAATATTGATGCTGACTCCTTGTTTGTGAATGTCGGTGAGCGCTGTAATGTCACAGGCTCCGCTCGTTTTAAGCGTTTGGTGCTTGAGGGCGATTACACCACTGCACTTGAAGTCGCTCTGGCGCAAGTAGAAGACGGCGCTCAGATTATTGATATCAACATGGATGAAGGCATGCTCGATGCGCATGCGGCTATGGATCGCTTCTTAAAGTTGATTGCCTCGGAGCCTGATATTTCTAAGTTGCCCATCATGGTCGACTCATCCAAGTGGGATGTTATTGAAACCGGCCTTAAGTGCATTCAAGGTAAGCCCGTTGTGAACTCAATCAGCCTTAAGGAAGGTAAAGAGGAGTTTATAGAAAAGGCAACCCTGTGCTTGCGCTATGGTGCGGCTGTGATTGTGATGGCCTTTGACGAAGACGGTCAGGCAGATACGGCCGCTCGCAAAATGGAAATCTGTGAGCGCAGTTATCGTGTGCTTGTTGATGAAGTTGGTTTTAACCCAGCTGATATCATTTTTGATCCGAATATCTTTGCTGTTGCCACCGGTATTGAAGAGCACAATAACTATGCGGTTGATTTTATTGAGGCAACCGACTGGATTCGTAAGAACTTGCCTCATGCTGGCGTAAGTGGTGGGGTCTCTAACGTAAGTTTTAGTTTCCGTGGGAACAATCCCGTACGTGAAGCCATTCACTCGGTTTTTCTTTATTACGCCATTAAATCGGGCATGAATATGGGTATCGTCAATGCTGGCCAATTGGCCATCTACGACGAGTTACCGGCGGAGCTTCGGGAAAAGGTTGAAGACGTCATACTCAATCGCAACGCAGATGCTACCGAAGCCCTTTTGGATATTGCTGAGCAGTATCGCGGTGATGGCAGCGCCTCAACATCAAAAAAAGAAGATCTTGCTTGGCGAGATGAGCCCGTTAGCAAGCGTTTGGCTCATGCCTTGGTAAAAGGTATTTCCACCTATATTGAAGATGACACTGAAGAGGCTCGCCAGCAAAGCAGTCGACCAATTGAAGTGATCGAAGGGCCACTTATGGACGGCATGAATGTTGTCGGTGAGCTCTTTGGTGACGGTAAGATGTTTTTACCACAAGTGGTTAAATCTGCACGTGTAATGAAGCAGGCTGTGAATTACTTGCAGCCTTATATTGAGGCAGAAAAAGACGAAGCCAGTCAAAGTAATGGCAAGATATTGATGGCAACCGTTAAGGGTGATGTACACGACATTGGCAAGAATATTGTTGGTGTTGTACTCGGTTGTAACAACTTTGAGGTTGTTGATCTTGGTGTGATGGTGCCGCCGGAGAAAATCCTTGAAGTGGCTAAAGCTGAGAATGTCGACATTATTGGTTTGAGTGGCCTTATTACGCCATCACTCGATGAAATGGTGCACTTAGGTCGCGAAATGGAAAAGCAGGGTTTTGATATTCCACTTCTAATCGGTGGTGCGACGACCTCAAAAGCCCATACCGCTGTAAAAATCGAGCCTCAATATAAGCGCGGTGCAACAGTGTATGTGGCCGACGCCTCACGAGCTGTTGGGGTGGCAACCACTCTACTTTCTGACGATCAAGAGCCAGCGTTTCGTCAAAAGCTTCGTGATGAGTATGAAAAGGTGCGCGTTCGCCGTGCAGGTCGTAACACCAAGCGTGCAACAATGAGTTATGAAGAGGCTTGTAAGCGTAAACCTCAGTTAGATTGGGCGAATTATATTCCCCCCAAGCCTAGCTTTACGGGCACTCGTACCTTGAGCGATTACCCTTTAGAAAAGCTGGTCGATACCATCGATTGGACGCCGTTTTTCATTAGTTGGGATCTGGCCGGTAAATACCCAGCCATTCTTAGCGATGAAATAGTTGGTGAAGCCGCTACTTCTCTGTTTAATGATGCTCAAGCTCTGCTTAAAGACATCGTCGACAATAAACGCCTTAAAGCGTCTGCTGTCTTCGGTTTTTGGCCCGCCAATAGTCGTAACCATGATGATATTATTGTTAAAGATGAGCATGGTAAACAGTTGGCCTTGCTTAATCATGTGCGCCAGCAAATGGATAAGAATGCCAGTGATCCTGCTTTGCGAAGTCTGGCTGATTTTGTTGCTCCAGAAGAAAGCGGTCTTGAGGACTTCGTGGGTGGCTTTGCGGTAACGGCAGGTATTGGCGCCGAAGAGTTGGCACTTGAGTATGAGGCTAAAGGCGATGATTACAATGCGATTATGGTTAAAGCGCTAGCGGATCGCTTGGCTGAAAGTTTTGCAGAGCACCTACATCAGCGTGTGCGTACAGGGTTTTGGGCTTATGTGGAAAGCGAAGAGCTGGATAACGAGGCTTTAATTAAGGAGCGCTATCAAGGTATTCGCCCTGCTCCTGGCTACCCCGCTTGCCCAGATCACAGTGAAAAAGCCAAATTATTTGAATTATTGGATGCCACCAAAGAAACCGGTATTAGTCTGACCGAGCATTTTGCCATGTTCCCCGCTGCAGCTGTCTCGGGCTGGTACTTTGCTCACCCTGAATCCAAATACTTTAATGTTGGTAAAGTTGCAAAGGATCAGATTGAGTCACTTGCCAAAAGAAAAGACGAAGGCTTAAGTGTGGTTGAGCGCTGGTTGGCTCCAAACCTAGATTACGACCCAGAGTAGCCTTGCTTGTAACTCAAAAGTTGAGTTACAAGTATCTAACGCAGCACACGACAGGTAGAGCCTGTCGTGCTTGTTCGGCGCTTAGTAAAGCTGGCTTTTATGTTTGGCGGGCAGTTTATTGCCCTGCTATCCAAAAAATACAAGCGCTTACAAAGATAAGTATTAAGGCCACCGCAGCTAGCGTATTTGCCATACCTTCGTTGTTGTCATTGATTTGTTGATTGTGCAGTTCGATATTATCGTCCATGGTCAATCTCATCATATTTATTATTTGATTTATTGTGTCTTTTATACTTCGCAGCTTATCTATTTGGCAAGTAACGCATATCGTATATTGCAAATATATCTATAAAGGCCCTAGCTTTATAATCTGACCTACTCATAGGGCGCTTTTTCTCGCCAAAAAAGCCAGAAAACGCTATGCTTCGCGCCCACGCAGAGCCCAAGGCTCAATGCGCTAAACCCGCTTAAATGGCAGTAGCCCAAGGTAACCAGTACGATGTACGTTTACGACGACTACGATCATAAGATCATTAACGAACGCGTCGCTCAATTTCGCAGCCAGACAGAACGCTATCTCGAAGGCAAATTAAAAGAAGAAGAGTTCTTACCTCTTCGCCTGCAAAATGGCCTCTATGTCCAGCGCTTGGCTCCTATGCTTCGTATTGCTGTTCCATACGGCATGCTGAACTCCACACAGCTTCGAAAGCTGGCGCACATCACTCGAGTTTACGACAAGGGCTACTGCCACGTTACTACTCGTCAAAACATACAGTTAAACTGGCCTGCTCTTGAGCAAGTGCCTGATATTTTGGCTGAGCTAGCTGAGGTCGAGATGCATGCCGTTCAAAGTAGTGGCAACTGTATTCGTAACGTTACCTCTGATCAATTCGCTGGAGTGGCCAAGGATGAAGTAGTTGATCCTCGTCCCTACTGTGAAATCGTACGTCAGTGGTCTACTTTCCACCCTGAGTTTGCCTTCTTGCCTCGTAAATTTAAGATTGCAGTTTCTGGCACTGAAGAAGATCGCGCAGCCATTTATTTTCATGATATCGGCTTGCAGCTTATTAAAAATGAGAAAGGCGATATTGGTTTTAAAGTAATTGTTGGTGGTGGCTTAGGCCGCACCCCAATTATAGGTAGTGTTGTTCGTGACTTCTTGCCAGAAAAAGATGTCTTAACCTACCTTGAGGCTATTTTACGTGTCTATAACTTAAATGGTCGCCGTGACAACAAGTACAAGGCTCGTATTAAGATTCTTGTAAAATCAATGGGTGTCGAGGCCTTTGCCGCTGCTGTAGAAGCGCAGTGGGAACATGTACGAGATACTCAAACACGTCTTACCGATAAAGAAATAAGTAGAGCTAAGTCCTTTTTTACTGAGCCTGCTTACGACACCATTGATGAGCAGCAAAGCCTCGCTCTTTTGCAAGCAGAAGCCGAGAACAACAAGGCTTTTGCTCGTTGGCTAAAGCAAAACGTTCAGGATCATCGAGTAGATGGTTATCGTTCTGTAACCTTGAGCTTAAAACCTGTTGGCATTCCACCGGGTGATGTGAGTGACAAGCAGCTAGAAGCGATTGCTGATCTTGCAGATCGTTACAGTTTTGGTGAGGTGCGCAGTACTCATGAACAAAATGTGGTGCTTGCTGATGTTAAAGTCAGTGATCTTTATGATTTGTGGGCGGCACTTAAGCAAGCTGGTTTTGCTACCGCTAATATCGGCACCTTAACGGATATGATTTGTTGCCCAGGTGGCGACTATTGCTCTCTTGCTAATGCTAAATCAATTCCAGTCGCCGAAGAGCTTCAGCGCGAGTTTGACGATTTGGATTACCTATATGATCTAGGTGATATCGACCTGAATATCAGCGGCTGTATGAATGCGTGTGGCCATCATCATATTGGTCATATCGGTATTCTTGGTGTGGATAAGCGCGGCGATGAGTTCTATCAGGTTCAACTTGGTGGCAGCCAGCGCTATGACGCCAAGCTTGCAAAAGTACTGGGTCCATCGTTCTCACGCAGCGAAGTGAGCTCGGTGATTCGTAAAATTGTTGAAACTTACGTTGCTCAGCGTATCGAAGGCGAAAGCTTCCTTAGCTGCTATGAGCGTATTGGAATTGGTGCATTTAAGGAGCAGGTTTATGTCAAAGCTAGTTAAGTTAGGCAGTGTTGTTGAAGATAGCTGGGCCCTGCTTGAAGAGAGTGATCTGCCAGCTAGTGCAGCGGAGCTTAAGGAATTTAGTTTAATACCTGTAGCTACCTATTTGGCGTGGGCTGATGATCTGCCTGCCAATGTGAGCCCTTGGTTAAGCAGTGATGTTGATGTTGAGTGTTTGCGCCCTGTATTGGCAAAACTTACACTTATTGCTTTGAATTTTGCTGCTTTTGCCGATGGCCGCAGCTTTTCACAAGCGCGCATCCTACGCGACCAACTTGAATATCAAGGTGAGCTTCGAGCTGTGGGGGCCTTTATTCAGGATCAGCTGTTTTTCCTTCGCCGCTGTGGTGTTGATAGCTATAGCGTTGCCGACGATGCAGATGTTGAATCTATGCAGGCAAGCTTGAATGATTTTACGGAAACCTATCAAGCGGCCTGTGATGTTCAGGAGCCTCTATTTAGACGTCGTGTTTAGGCTTTTGCCAAAGCACGATTCGCCCTATACTAAGTGCCATGGAAGGTCACTTATTTGATACATTTTTTCTTGTGTTTTGCAGCGCCGCAGTCGCTGCAACACTTGCCTTATACAGTCGGCAGCCTCTATTCCTAGCCTATATTGGCATGGGTGTGCTTTTAGGGCCCTATGCTTTTGGCTTAATTAGCGAGGTTAATGCCGTTTCTGAAATGAGCCATATCGGCATCATTTTCCTGTTATTTCTTCTCGGCTTAGATATGCAGCCTAAAGCTTTGGCGGCTGTATTAAAGAAAGCGACACATATTGCGATCCTTAGTTGTTGCGCTTTTGCCTGTTTGGGCTTTGCTATTGCCATGGCTTTTGGTTTCTCCATTCAGGAGTCGATGATTTTTGCCATGGCAAGCATGTTCTCGAGCACCATTATTGGTATTAAATTATTGCCAACCACGGTCCTTCATCATCGTCATACTGGTGAGATGATGATTGGCTTGCTACTTCTTCAGGACTTTGTCGCCATATTCTGCCTGTTGGTGCTCTTGTGTAGTGGCAATGAAACATTTGAGCTGCAACCTCTGTTGCTCGCCTTGGTGGCCTTGCCCTCATTGGCTATCGCCGCATTTGCTTTTGTTAAATACGTGCTTTTAAAACTGATTGAAAAGAACGACCGTATTCATGAGTATATTTTTCTAGTTGCTATTGGTTGGTGTTTGGGTTTAGCGGCATTGGCTGAATACTGCTATCTATCTGCGGAAATTGGCGCGTTTATAGCGGGTATTTCGTTGGCGACCAGCCCTATCTCACAGTACATTGCCTTAAATCTAAAGCCTTTGCGTGATTTCTTTTTGATTTTGTTTTTCTTTGCTCTAGGGGCTCAACTAAATATTGCTCTACTACCGGACGTATTTTGGATTACCGTGGTTTTTGCTTTGGTGTTGTTAGTTGCAAAGCCTTTGATTTTTTATACCTTATTGCGTCAACATAGCGAGCGCAGTGCCCTGGCTTGGGATATTAGTTTCCGACTAGGGCAAATCAGTGAGTTCTCCCTATTGATCACTTTATTGGCTGTTGGCCAAGGGTTAATTGGTGAGCGCGCTTCAGTCGCTATTCAAAGCGCTGCGATCATTACCTTTATAGTTAGTAGTTATATTGTGATTCTCAACTTTCCGAACCCTATTGCTGTTAAGGATAGCCTAAGGCGTGATTAGCTAGTTGGAATCTCTTTATGGCTTAGGCCTTTAATTGTTTAAACAAAAAAGCCCGCTGCATGTATGTGGCGGGCTTTTTATTAGAGTAAATATAAGTTCGAGCTAGTGAATGCTAAGGCGCCGTTAATTAACTAAAGTAGCGCTGACTTAAAACCGACATGGCGCGATTAAGGGCTTTTTCTACACTGGCGGCAATGCCTACTCTCTCAGCCAATGTTGGTTTAACTTGAATGCTGATTTCGTAGATATCAGCATGTTTAGACTGCTCAAATAAGTACTCATCAGAAGTAATAAGCTCGTCAACCAATTTGACGTCTAAGGCGCGACTGCCAAACCAAATTTCACCTGTTGCTACGGAATCAATATCGACACTATCGCGATTCTCTTTGACAAAGGTTTTAAATAATTCGTGTGTATCCTCGAGCTCTTCGCGAAATTTTTCACGGGCTTTATCTGTGTTTTCGCCAAACATTGTCAAGGTGCGCTTGTATTCACCCGCAGTGTGCATCTCGTAATCAATGTTGCTTTTTTCAAGTAAGCGATGGAAGTTGGGGATTTGAGCTATCACTCCGATTGAGCCAATGATGGCAAAGGGCGCGGCTAAAATTTTATCTGCAATACAGGCCATCATATAACCACCGCTGGCGGCTACTTTGTCGACACATATGGTCAAAGGAATGCCTTTGTTGCGTATACGGCTCAGCTGGCTTGCAGCGTAACCATAGCTATGGACCATGCCGCCGGAGCTTTCTAGCTTGATAAGTACTTCATCATCTTTATTGGCTTCGGTTAATATTAAGCTTATTAATTTGCTTAATTGCTCGGCATCAGAGGCTTTAACATCGCCATCAAATTCGGTGACGAAAATACGCTTCTTGGTCTCGTTAGCTTCTTCTTTTTTGGCCTGTTTTTGTTTTTTCTTTTCTTCTTTATTGTGCTTTTTTAGGGCTTTTTCGTCGAGCACGGAGCTTTGCATGATCTCGTGATATTCTTCAAAGCGCTCGTTGATTTTTTCAACTTCAATTTGCTCCTCCCCTCCTTTGTTTTTATGCATAGCGCTAGAGGCAATTATTGCAACAGCAATAACCAGAACCACTAGAAAAGTGAGGGATTTGGCCAAAAACAGGCCGTATTCGCTGAGAAATTCCAAAAGTTACTCCTAATTATAATTAGCGCCAGTACTGAACGGCTTTTTTTGCTATTTCGTTTGAAGGGCTTGCACTTAAGCCGTTATGACTAAGGGAAAGCTGATAGTGGGCCTTGTCTGCCATTGGTAGGAAGGTGGCACTGCCATATACGGCATCGACGCCGGGGAAAAACTCATTGTATTCCTGCATAAGTTTCCATGCATCAAATATGAGTGGCGCATCACTAAGCTCATAGACACTGCGAGGCTTCATTCGTTCTTCTTCAAGGGAATAATAACGACCGCTGATACGGTCTAGCTCGATACCAGGTTTTGCTCCAATTGCTGCAATCACTCCGGTCCAGCGAACAATACGAGCATCAATTTGCCATTGATCTCCGTAAATCTCGTAATCCGCCGAGGGTTTATCGATGTAATAGGAAATGTGAGCTCGATAATACTGCTTGTCGATTTGCTCAAAGCTAATGGAGGCCAGTGCTTTTTCTTCAAGCAGTTCGTCGTAGCTGCTTAAGTCAAAAGCGGCTATAAAAATAAATACTGCAGCAATGAGTAACAACAAGCCTGAACAGCCTCTTATCCAAGGCAGAAACCAGCTAAAGCGTTTCATAATCTTAATGCTAAGAAATAATGTAAGCCCGCCAAGCACAATGGCTAAGCCAGTGACGGTAGCTAAATACATAGTGCGCTTCCTTCTTTAAGGGCGTGGTCGATAAGGTGGCGTGAAATCGTATAATGACCCGGTAGAGTCGGTAAATCATCAAGTTTAAACCAACTTGCGTGCACGATTTCGTTAGTGTCTATATGAATATCGCCGCCAGCATAATCGGCAATAAAGCCAAGCATAAGCTGACTGGGGAATGGCCAGGCTTGTGAAGAGTGGTAGCGAATGTTTTTTATATTCACACCGACTTCTTCTTTCACTTCTCGGATAAACGCCTGCTCTGCTGTTTCGCCGACCTCAATAAAACCGGCTATTGCACTATATACACCCGGCTTATGGTTAATGCCGTTGGCTAATAAAATTTCATCTTCTCTTACAATGACGCCAATCACACAAGGCGCAAGGTCTGGGAAAAATAGACGCTCACATGAGCCGCATTGTAACGCACGCTCATTAGTATGCTTTTGGGTTTTGCCGCCGCATGAACCGCAGTACTTATTGTGCTGTAGCCAGTGAGCTAGTTGTACGCCACGACTTGCAAGTAGCGCTTGTTCTTCACTTGCCTGTTTTAAAAAGGCTCGAATGCTTAGCCACTGCCAATACTGTGGTAGCTCAATGGCTTCTTCTAAATTCCATAGGCCAATGGATTGCCCGGCAATGTTAGCAACATGACTGCAGGTTTGAAGTTTGTTAAAGCTAGAGCCTGAGCTAAGAGCGCTTTTTTTATCAAGTAACAGTTCATTGACTGAGGGACTATTAACGTAAGCCTTACCAGATACTTGCTCAGCTTGCCCACCCACTTTGCTTAGTGCTGAGCATTTAACGGCGATTTCATCACCCTTAATTAATATATAGCTATTGGCTGTTTCACTAAGCCAAGCATCGTGTGACAAACAAAACGTCATTTACAAACCGTAGCCAAGAGCATTTAAGCTTTCTTCGGCAATGTTAAGTACTTTGTCATCGAGCGAGTCGAGAGATGCCGTTGAGTCAAAATAATATTCAATTGAAATAATGGCATCAGCAAAGGTTTCAAGCACTTCATCAATAGCGGCAGGAGGCTCATCTAAAAGCAAGACTTCATCTACAAAAACGCTGCTTCTTTGCAAAAGTGAGGACGCTTTTTCTAGACCCAATATTTGCATAGCACCACGAATAGCATCGAGTGTTTTTGCAATATTAATGATATGACCAGTGTCATAGCCCGAGGATGAAAATGAGTTAAGTGCGCGCTTAGTCAGGCTTAAACCGCTTAAGCATTCTTCTCGGACTATGGCTAGGGCACTGGATAGTTCATGAGAAATAACTTGCTGATCTCTGGTTGTGACGTCGGAGCTATGGTCTCCGTGGACGTTGGCGTGCTGTAAGTTTGCTACCAGACTCTCTATATAAAGTAAGCAGTTGGCTACTTCATCCAATTCAGCTTCATCAATAGAGTCACTATTGTCGCTCCAGCCTTTAACTACGTCTAGTTGAGTTTTAAGGGTTTGGCTGGCTGAGTTAAGCCCGATAATAGATAGTGTCTCGCCTATTTTATTTAATATAGAAACAAAGCTGTCTAGATCGTTAACAATGGCTAACGCATTTTGCGAGCCGCCCTCTAGGGTGCGTTTTGCACTGGTAAGCTCGGCGTGCAAAACTTGGGCAAGGGTGTTAATCGTATGGCTGCTTGGGCCATATAGAACAGCGTACTCTTTTTGCAGCTCTCGCTCAGTATAAGGCAGTTTAAGTTCAGGGCATGCTTGATGTACCGCCTCACAAGCCTCACTTTTGTGGCCGCTTAGAGTAATCAAATACAGTAGCTCCTTAACAATCACCTTGGGAGCTGGTGACTGGAAGCTTTCTTCGCCCTGTAGCTCAACCTGCCTGAATACTTTATCTACATACATAAAGATAAACTTTCGGGTCTCAAGTGGAGACATATCGGCATCAATAAGGGCTTCTAAGGCAACATCAGCCAACCACCATAAGGTGCTCAAGTTTTGCTCACCGCTGAGGTTCCAAACTCGAGCCAAGCCCTTACGCATAAGGGAGACCCCCTGCTTGACCTGTTTCTCTTTGATCAGAGCCAGCAGACCAAGCTGATACATTTGTCTTGCTCGACGTACCTGAGAGACAAGTCCTTCGCTGGTTGCTACTACTTTCTTCGGGGGCGGTGCTTGTAAACCTTGAGGCACACTAATCGGTAAAAAGTGGCTTTCAGTAAGAGCTTGTTCGCGCTGTAGCTTTCTTAAGGCATTGATGTGAGGGATTAATAAACCAGGAACTTGTTGCTGAACTTGATTCAGGTATTCAAGGTAGCGAGGCAGGATGAAGAAGGTATTGGTTGTCACTTCAAGTATTGAGTCAAAACGCTTACCTTGATGCTCAGTTTCAAGGCTCTGCAGTACGCTACTAAGTTCTTCAGCAAGCATACCTGCGCTGTTCAATTCCAATAAGGTAAAGGTGCCAATGATTTGCTGTGTTGCTTTAACGGCTTCGGTTAAAGCATTGGCTTGTTTGCAGTCCCCTCTTACGTACTCTTCAAGGTGTTTGGCTGAAGAATCTACGGTGGCGACTAATTCGTCTCGCACCATGTTCAGTGATTGCAGATTGATACTCTGATCCAGACTCACGATTGGTTTTCCTAACTATTCATTGGATTGAGTTTTAGATATCCATCAATTGTAACGCTATTTGTTCGCTTTGGCGCAAAATATCATTGTGTTTCTTGAGCTTATCGCACACATTTAACTTGATATCTAGAACTCAAGCCCTAAAATTTGCCCCTCGTCACCTTGGTGCAAATATATGTGGCGATTAACTATGGCTGCTCAATAAAGGGGCGCTCAGGACTTTAGCTCTCTACACTGGTAACAGTTTGCTGGTTTTCTCAGGGCTTGGATGTCCGAGGCAGTAAGTTTATTTTAAGTTTAAGCCATATAAACTCAAAGTGTTCTCCGACTGCAAAGGTAAGAACACAAAGCTAACAATGCAGGGTATACAATGACAACAACCGCTCAGGCTTTTAGCAGGAACTTCCTGGGTAATTCGCCTACTTGGTATAAGAATGCGATTATCGCATTTCTAATTATCAACCCTATTATCTTTCAAATCAGTCCATTCTTAGCCGGTTGGGTATTGATTGGCGAATTTATCTTCACATTGGCGATGGCTCTAAAGTGCTATCCTCTCCAGCCTGGTGGTCTGCTTGCAATTGAGGCAATTGCAATAGGCATGACCAGCTCAAATGCAGTCTACGAAGAAGTGGTACATAACTTCCCCGTCATACTGTTATTGATGTTTATGGTTGCTGGCATCTACTTTATGAAAGACTTGCTTTTGCTCGTCTTCACAAAGATCTTGCTGCGTATACGCTCCAAGATGCTGCTGAGCTTTCTATTTTGTAGCGTTGCGGCCGTATTATCGGCATTCCTGGATGCTTTGACTGTCACAGCGGTTCTTATTACCGTCGCTGTCGGCTTTTACGCTGTTTACCACAAATTTGCTTCTGGAAAAAAAGACTCAAGTAAACACGACCACAGCCAAGACGGCGAGGTGCACTCACACCACCGTGAAGACCTAGATGCCTTCCGAGCTTTCTTGCGCAGTTTGATTATGCACGGTGCAGTAGGTACGGCATTGGGCGGTGTGTGTACTTTGGTTGGTGAGCCCCAAAACTTGCTTATTGCCGAGGTTGCCGATTGGAACTTTATTGAGTTCTTTATGGTTATGGCACCGGTTTCTATGCCTACCTTGGCGGCAGGCTTAGTGACCTGTCTAGTGCTTGAGAAAATTAAAATACTTGGCTATGGCGCTGAGTTACCTGAGCGTGTTCGCGAAGTTTTAGTAGATTATGATTCTGCTCAAGGCTCTAAGCGTACTTTGCGTCAGCGTAATGAACTTATTATTCAAGGTGTTGTTGCTGGCTTATTGGTGGTTGCTTTGGCCACACACGTTGCCGAAGTGGGCCTTATCGGTCTTGCAGTGATTGTACTTTTGACCGCGTTTAACGGCATTATTGAAGAGCATCAAATTGGTCATGCATTTGAAGAGGCGCTGCCTTTTACTGCTTTACTTGTTGTGTTCTTTGCCATTGTGGCGGTTATTCATGAGCAGCACCTGTTTTCGCCGGTAACTGAGTGGGTATTGGCATTTGATGACGATGTTGAAGGCCCAATTCTATTCTTGGCGAATGGCTTCCTATCTATGATTAGTGACAATGTATTTGTCGCTACGGTTTATATCGGTGAAGTAAAAGCCGCATTTGATGCTGGCACCATTACCCGCGAACACTTTGAGGAGTTGGCTGTTGCAATCAATACAGGTACAAACTTACCAAGTGTTGCGACCCCTAATGGTCAGGCGGCGTTCTTGTTCTTGTTGACCTCAGCGGTAGCGCCGTTGATTCGTTTATCTTACGGTCGTATGGTGTTAATGGCTCTGCCCTACACCATCGTGCTGACTATCGTAGGTTTGGCAATGGTGACCTTCAATATCTAATTAGTAAGTCACCATTGTAAAAAAGGCGCCTAAGGGCGCCTTTTTTGTATCTATCGTTTTAGTCTATAAGGCCACCACTTTAGCGGCGCCAAATCACAGCATCCCCTGATTTTTTGGCAATCGTATCTAGCTTGGCTTCGTGACGCTCTAATTCCTTGGCATTGGCGGTTAGTACAAAGCCGCCTTGACGTCCAGTAACAGCTTCTATTGTTTCCGAACCTCCGCCGCTTGAGCTGCTATCACTACCATCAAAGGCTAAGCGTGTTTGCCCGCCTGTCATCATAAGATAAACGTCGGCGAGAATTTCGGAGTCGAGTAAGGCGCCGTGAAGATCGCGTTGGCTATTATCTATGCCATAGCGTTTGCACAGTGCATCTAGATTGTTTTTTTGTCCTGGATGCTTATCGCGTGCAAGCTTAAGGGTATCGAGGATACCACAGCGGCTTTCCAGTGGAGCGACACCTGCGTTGAGCAGCTTAAACTCGTGATTTAAAAAGCCCACATCAAAGGGAGCGTTGTGAATGACTAGTTCTGCCCCATCAACAAAGTCAATGAACTCATTAACAATACGGGCAAACACAGGTTTATCAGTTAGAAATTCATTGGTAATACCGTGAACTTCCATTGCTCCTTGATCAACTTCTCGTTGAGGGTTGATGTATTGGTGGTAGTGTCGGCCTGTTAACTTTCGATTAATGAGTTCAACACAGCCGATCTCAATGATTCGGTGACCGGCAGAAGGCTCTAAACCCGTTGTTTCAGTATCAAGTACAACTTGGCGCATCATTAGAGTTCCTCTATACCGCGATTAGCAAGATCATCTGCCAGTTCGTTACCTGGGTGACCGCTGTGCCCTTTTACCCAATGCCACTTGATTGTATGCCGTTGAGTCGCTTCATCAAGGGCCACCCAAAGGTCTTTGTTCTTCACTTCTTTTTTAGCTGAGGTGCGCCAACCATTGCGTTTCCAGTTGGCAATCCAGCTATTAATCCCATCTTTTACATAGTTGGAATCTGTCGTTAATTTGACTTCGCAACTTTCAGTCAGCGCATTAAGAGCCTCGATCGCTGCCATAAGCTCCATTCGATTATTCGTGGTGTCTTTTTCACCACCACAGAGTGTTTTTTGTTGACCGTTATACTCTAACACTGCCCCCCAGCCACCGGGTCCAGGGTTTCCTTTGCAGGCGCCATCAGTATAAATATCTATCTTTTTCAATGTGTTATCGCTTTGTGTGTTGTATTTCTGTTTTTTTACTGCTGGTTTTTATCGAGCCGCGAGAAGCTACACGAGCGCCATATAAGGTTCTCGATAAAACCAAGGATCGCCAGTCAGGTTTAAGTAAATTAAGCCCCGACTGCTCTTTTTTGGCGGTCAAACACACAACAGAAGAGAATGGGAAATTAATGCGATCCAAATAATGGCAGAATCTTGTACTTAAACGAAGATAGCTACCATGGTTGATTGGCAGAGTATGACAGATATGTTTTGTCGACTCGATTTTAAAATCTAAAAAGTTAAGCCAGTCTTTGATTCGGTAAGTCATAAGTGATCGACGGTACCATCCAGTGTGGGGGCGAAATGCACCGCTTAACTTTGCCCACATGCCACTTAAACTTATAGGATTGAAAGCGACAATGGCGATATCGCCACCATGCTTACAGACTCGGGCTGCCTCTTTAAGCAACTGTTGAGGTTCACTACTGTACTCGAGCAAATGATGAATAATGACAAGGTCAATGCTTTGCTCATCAAAAGGTAGTTGTTCGAACTCGGCTTCGACTAAGACCACAGCATTATTCGGTTCTAGCTCAGTACCGTGCGGCTTTAAGCGAATAACTTGACGATAATGCGACTTGGCCGTTGGGCAGCGCTCAGGCACAAGGCTCAGTTGAAGTACTTTCTGGCCTCTGTGTTTATCGAGTAGGCGCCTGAGGTTCCTGCATTCACCGCGAATTAAGTGTTGTGCTGCAGCCTGCGTAAACCATTGGCGAAGCTCTATGATGCGATGTTCTAAATGGGGTTGGTTGTGTTCGGCGCGGCTAAAGCGCTTTTGCCATGCGGTATACTTGTCTTTTAATCTACTAAGCATGCCCTGTCCTTTAATGGAGCTCGTGTGACTAACCCTACTATAAATATTACCCCTTTGCCGATCTTAGCGTCTAATTACCTTTGGCTTATTCGGCAAGATTTGCATGTATGGGCGGTCGACCCTGGTGATTCGGTCGAACTGTGTAAATATATTAAAAGCGAGGGGCTTAAGCTTAAAGGCGTTTTGATTACCCATAGCCACAATGACCATGTAGGTGGGCTTGAGTATCTGCTTCAAGCTTATCAAGTGCCTGTGTATGCACCAAGGCACCCCAAAATTGAAGCCCTTGCCGCGTCGTTTTTTAGAGCTGTGGATGAAGGCGACAAACTGCAGCTATTTGAAGGTGTAGAAGCTTGCGTTTGGCACGTGCCAGGGCATTTAGATGAGCATGTCGCCTTTATTGTTAATGAAGCGGATAGTGATATTGATAAAAAAGCCGCTGGCCCGCACCTATTTTGTGGCGATACTTTATTCTCAGCTGGCTGTGGACGCATGTTTGCAGGCCCTGCCGAGCTCTATTTATCTAGCTTGTTGCGTCTGGCGGCTCTACCAGATGCCACCAAGGTTTATTGTGCGCATGAGTACACTTTAGCGAATCTTGAGTGGGCATTAAGTTTATTACCCGCAGACGCTGCCTTATTAGATAAAAAGCGGCGAGTACAGGACCTACTTGATAAGGGGCTAGCCAGTTTGCCTTCGACAATAAGGGATGAAAAACAAGCCAATCTTTTTCTGCGTACAGACGAAAAAGCGCTTCGACAGATTCTTTCAAAGTGGCATAAGCTACAGTTAAACTCGGCAGACGAGTATTTTTCGGTCTTAAGGCAACACAAAGATCATTGGGCTTAGCTTGTGGCTTAAGGCAGCTAGGCTCTGTTAAACTTGGTCGCTTTTGTGGCTGTATTGTGTTTTATCTCTATGCGTTGTTGTTTTTTATTACCATCTGTTTTGGGTGCCTGCTTAATACTAAGTGGTTGTGGTTTGCCTTTGATAAAAGAGGATGTTGAGCTCAGTCATTCCTTAGCTGATGAGGCTAACCCTCTTGATGATCTCTGCTTTCAAACTGAAGCCGAACTCGATACGCAAGCAGCTTGGCAGCCTTATAATCTGTGGCAGCGTGTGATTGATAGCTATGCCCTTGAGTTTGAAGACAACAAGCGCATTCAGCAGCAGTTAAAGTGGTATAAAAAACACCCTGATTATATCTACCGGGTCAGTGTGCGAGGTACACCCTACCTTTATTATATTGTTGACCAGCTTGATCAGCGTTCTATGCCTGCAGAGCTCGCCTTCCTACCTATTGTTGAGAGTGCTTTTGACCCATTTGCTTATAGCCCAGGGCGCGCATCTGGTATGTGGCAGATTATCCCAGGAACGGGGAAAATGCTCGGCTTAAAACAGAGCTGGTGGTATGACGGTCGCCGAGATGTTGTTGCCTCAACGGATGCTGCTCTTGTTTATCTAGATAAGCTTCAGCGTCAATTTGATGGTGACTGGCTATTAGCCCTAGCTGCCTACAATAGTGGCGGCGGTACTGTTCGCAAAGCCATACGTAAGAATAAGAAGAAGGGAAAGCCAACCGATTATTGGAGCTTAGATCTTCCTCGAGAAACCAAAGATTATGTGCCTCGTTTATTGGCCCTTGCCACCTTGATGCGTGAGGCGCACGAGCATGACATTGAATTACCTCACGTTGCTAACGAAGCACACTTTGCTGTTGTTGATGTTCAGGGACAGATTGATTTAGCTCAGGCCGCAGAGCTAGCCGAGCTTGAGATGCAAGAGTTTTATCGTTTAAACCCAGCTTTTAATCGCTGGGCTACAGATCCTGAGGGGCCGCATACACTGGTACTGCCCATCGACAAGCACCATCAGTTTGGGGATAGATTAAAAGAACTGCCAGCTGAATCCCGCATTAAATGGCAAAGACATACGATTAAAAGTGGCGAAACACTCTCTCACATTGCTAATAAATACGGTGTATCGGTTGCTACCTTGCAAAGCGTAAATCGTATCAAAGGTCATAATATCCGTGCTGGTAAGGCCTTGTTGGTCCCTATGGCAAGTAAAGGGGCTTCGTTTTATAGTCACAGTGCCGATCAGCGTTTAGTTAAAAAACAGGCCTCCGGCGGTAAAAACGGACGCAACAAGGTGCAGCACCGCGTAGTAAAAGGCGATTCTTTTTGGTCTTTATCTCGCCGTTATGGCGTGAGCAGTTCGGCAATTGCTAAATGGAATAATATGGCGCCACGCGATACTTTGCGTTTAGGGCAAAGTTTGGTTATTTGGACTCAAGCTTCTGATAGCTCTTTAGCTTCCACTCAAGCCGAGACCGGCCAGGGTGAACAGTTTATTCGTAAACTGAATTATCGAGTTCGATCGGGCGATTCACTGTCTCGAATTGCCTCAAAGTTTAGTGTGTCAATTAATGATATTGTGCGCTGGAACTCCCTAAACAGTAAAAGCTATTTGCAGCCAGGCCAGCGCTTGGTGTTGTATGTGGATGTAAAGTCAGGCCGAGGTTAGTCTGGCTACTTCTTTTGAATAGATTAGTGGCTGTTTGAGAGCGTGTTTAAGCAAAGCTTGGCTTGGCTACAGAAATGCCTAAAGGATTCAAACTGCTCCGCATCAATACGACCACCAAAAAAAGCTCTGTCGGCATAAACGATGGCTTTGGGTTTATTAGCGATATAAATGGTGTACAGCAAGCAAGGAAGGCGGCCGAGTACATCTCTAAGGTCTTGAGCGTAGAGCTCTTCGTGCTCTTGAACGAACTCACTGTCCAGCCAGCAACTGTCCCCCTGCTCCAAGGCATAACTAAATACTGTGTCGCTATAAGGGTTTGCATCAAAGCGAAAGCGTTCTCTCCACGTCTCTGTGCCTTGCCCTAAGGCATATTTTGCATTGGCCTTACCCGCCTTTATAAAGGCAACGGCTACTCGCTCTAAGCCTACGCCTCGATGCAATCCTTCTAGCAGTGTTTGAAAGATCATATTGACATCGGCAGGTCCGCTGGCGGAGGTATTTAACTCTCTTAAGACGCTCAGTTGCAATTTAGGGTCGGGCTGCATGATTTGGCTAGAAGGGCTGCGCTCTACAAAATAAGCGCTATCTACTGAGCTTGGAATCATTGGGCAGGCATCAGGCGCGCCGTAACTCAGGGCGACTTCTGAAGCTTTATCGGCTGAGCGCTTCACGGATCTTAACGCCTCATCGATGCTCACACCTTGAAATTCGGCTACTTCGGTTAATACTTTTTTAAATTGCGGGCTATCCCAGCCATATAAAGCAGCGCGGCTAATGCGTTCTCCCGTGATGACGGCCTTAACACCATCACTGCTGACATCGCCCTTGAGTGCGGCTACTAAGGTATCACCGAGCTTCCATTGCTCGGCCAATTCTTGAGTGAGGCCTTTAAAACTCCCACCCAATAAGTCATTTTGGGCTTGCTTGCGAACTTTAGGGTCTGAACTTAATAAAGCCTGTTTTTCTTCGCATAATTCTTCGCTAAGCCAGAATGCCATTTCTCCCAAATTGAACAATAATGCAGCAATAAAAACAGGTTCATCTTCTGCGTGTTTACCTGTTGCCGTCTTGCTTTGTACAAGAGATTGAGCCTGAACGGCTGCATGAAAACCTTGGGCCACAAGCTTAAGTACGTGCTCTTTACTTTTACCTTTGAGCATACGATCAAGTACTAACAAGGAGATGCAGATGGCTCTTACACCTTTTAAACCAATAAGAACAATGGCACGAGAGATGGTATTAATCTGTTGTTGGCTGTAATTAAACTGCACACTGTTAGCGACGCGTAGCACATGGCTGGTAAGGTTGGGATCTCTTAATATCACTTCAGCAAGTTGAGCTGCGCCACTTTCATCACTCTCTGTAATTTTATTGAGCTCTGCGATTACACTGCCAAGCACCGGCATGTTTTTAGTTTTTAAGCGCTTAACCCAATTCTTTAATTTTTGAGAGGACATTCTGATCCTAGTATGTGTGGTTCATCCTAAGTGAGGCGCTTAAACGGACTTGCCTCTTGCCTTTGTCTCTTAGCTTCTATAGCTTTCTACTTTTAAAAGTTTAGTCTATGCAGGCCCGCCGCGCTTACCTGCGGTAGCTACATATAAGGAAGTTTATGAAGATCGTTATTGTTCTTGCACTCAGTCTTTTATTTTCTGCGTGTTCGAAGGACAGCTTAACTCCAGCAGAGCAAGGGGTTCTTGATCAAATATTGTTAATTGCAAACAGTGACGAACCTAGGGAATTAGACCCCCTACTTAGTACGGGTAGCCCAGAGCACAATATCCATTTAGCTTTATATGAGGGCTTGGTTACTAAACACCCAAAAACCTTGGCGATTGAGCCAGGTGTAGCCGAGTCATGGAGCTTAAGTGAGGATGGCCGTACTTACCGTTTTAAAATACGTGACGAAGCCCGCTGGTCAAATGGAGAAACAATCACTGCAAGTGACTATGTTTGGTCTTGGAAGCGTTCGCTTATGCCCGCCCTTGGTAGTGAGTGGGGGTATTTGAAATACTATCTAGAAGGTGCCGAGGCCTACCACAAAGGTGAAACGGATGATTTTTCGAGTGTTGGTGTTAAAGCTCTTGATGATAAAACCCTCGAAATTACTTTAGTAGCTCCCTGCCATTTCTTTCTTCAATTGCTAGATCATTACAGTTACTTTGCTGTACACCCAGAAACCATTCTTGCTCACGGTGCGATCGACCAACCTGTTAGTAAGTGGACTTTACCGGAAAACTGGGTAGGCAATGGCCCCTTTGCATTAAGTAAATGGGTGCTTAATGATGTCATCGAAACAAAGAAAAATGAGCATTATTGGGATGCGGCTAATGTAAAACTAAATGGTGTTAATTTTTATCCGATTAGCGACCAGCAAGCAGAGGTTCGAGCTTTTCGAAGTGGCAAGGTCCACCTTACTTATTCGGCCTCTCTGGCGATTGAGAAAATCCCCTACTTTAAAAAACAACCTGGCAATGTGCTTCGCGTAGATCCGATTTATGCTTCTTATTATTATGAGTTTAATACTCAAAAAGAGCCCTTTAATGATGTGCGAGTACGCAAGGCATTTAGTTTGGCAATTGATAGGGCTCTGTTGACGGAACGTGTCAGTAAGGCCGGTGAAACGCCATCTTGGTCTTTGGTTCCGCCAGATCCAAATGGTTATGAGCCTAAGCAGTATTTTAACTATGATGTTGTTAAAGCTAAGCAGCTGCTTGCTGAAGCAGGATACCCAGAAGGCGACGGTTTCCCTACTGTTGAACTTTTATACAACACGAATGACAATCACCGAAAAATTGCCTTAGCTATACAGCAGATGCTGAATCAGAACCTTGGTCTTCAGATTGAGTTGGTGAATCAGGAGTGGAAGGTCTTTTTAAATAGTCGCCGCGATCTAGAACATGACATAGCTCGTGCTGGTTGGATTGCTGACTACCTTGACCCTAGCAACTTTTTAGAGATTCTTGTATCCGACTCGGGTCAAAATAACACCGGTTGGGAAAATAACGAATACGATCACATTATTAAACAGCTTAAATTCACTCAAGATGTAAACGAGCGTCGAGCTTTGTTTGAGCAGGCAAATAAAATACTTGCGACTGAGTTCCCTGTTATGCCTATTTATATTTATACCGATGTAAATATTGTCGCACCCGAGGTTAAAGGTTGGTACGGCAATGTTATGCATTACCACCCCTACAATCGTGTTTATTTAGAAGCTCAAAAATAATGTGGCGCTACACCCTTAAGAGAATTTTGGCAGCAGTGCCGGTTTTATTTACTGTTGTACTTATTACGTTTGTGCTTGTGCGTGTTGCACCTGGTGGCCCCTTTGATGAGGAGCGTCGGGTGTCAGCTCAGGTATTGGAGAATTTAAATAAGCGCTATGATTTAAATTTGCCTATTTATCAGCAATTTATTAATTACCTTGCTAAAGCTGTACAAGGTGATTTAGGCCCCTCTTACAAATACCCTAATCGTACGGTAAGTGAAATTATCGCAAGTAGTGCGCCTGTTACGATCGAGTTAGGCTTTTATGCCTTATGTTTTGCTGTTTTATTTGGCTCTGTAGTAGGTGTTTTCTCCTCTCTAACACCCAACACTTGGCGGGATTACGTACCGATGAGTGTGGCCATGATAGGCATATGCATCCCCAGTTTTGTTTTGGGACCCCTGCTTGTCCTTGTTTTTGGTATTCACCTTGAGTGGTTGCCGGTTTCTGGTTGGGGCTCAAGCTCAGGCGATAAGTTGCTACCAGCACTGACACTGGGTGCGGCTTATGCCGCTTATGTTGCTCGTCTCTCTCGGGGAGGCATGCTAGAGGTACTTAATCAAGATTATATTCGTACGGCAAGAGCTAAAGGTTTAAGTGAGTGGCAGGTAATTAGCCGCCATGCTTTACGGGGAGGCTTGCGACCTGTAGTTGCTTTTTTAGGCCCTGCTGCTGCGGGCTTGTTATCAGGCTCTTTTGTTGTTGAGACGATTTTTCAGATACCCGGTATAGGGCGCTTTTTCTTACAAGCTGCCTTTAATCGTGACTACACCATGATTCTTGGTACAACAATATTTTTCTCGTTTTTGATTATTTTGTTTAATTTACTAACCGATTTATTACAAACATGGATGGACCCTAAATTACGTCAAGCGAGTTCACGCAAATGAGTACAGAAATAAGCACCTCTAGCTCGCTTTATTTGGACGCTCTGCGCCGCTTAAAGGCAAATAAATTAGCGATGGCTGGAACACTGTTTTTAATTGTTCTGTCGCTTGTCAGTCTATTTACCCCATGGATTGCTCCTTATTCTTATGAAACTCAAGACTTGTTGCTAGGTGCAACACCGCCTTCTGCTGAGCATTGGCTCGGTACAGATGTGCTCGGTCGAGATCAATTAACGCGAATTATGTACGGTAGCCGAATATCGCTAATGGTTGGTTTGGTCGCGACTGCGGTTGCATTAATTATTGGTGTATTGTGGGGCACTATCGCCGGTTACGCCGGTGGGCGCACTGATGCCTTTATGATGCGTATTGTCGATGTACTTTATGCTTTGCCTTTTGCTATTTTTATTATTTTATTAATGGTTGTTTTTGGTCGTAGCCTATTATTACTTTTTTTGGCTATTGGCGCGGTTGAATGGTTGACAATGGCCAGAATTGTTCGAGCCCAAGTACAGGCAATTAAAGAGCAAGAATACGTAAGCGCAGCTCAAAGTATGGGCTTTGGCCGTTTACATATTATTAAGCGCTACCTGATCCCCAACGCCTTAGGGCCGATTATTATTTACACTACTTTAACAATCCCTAATGTGATTTTACTTGAGTCATTTTTGAGCTTCTTAGGCTTGGGTATTCAGGCGCCGCAAAGCTCGTGGGGTTCTTTAATTAGCTACGGGGTGGAAAGTATGGAGGAATATCCGTGGCTGTTGATCTTTCCTGGGCTTGTTCTTTCTCTAACACTTTTCTCCTTGAACTTTTTAGGTGATGGTTTACGTGATGCTCTTGATCCACGCGCCTCAAAAAACTAATTATGCTGACGGTTAAAAATCTCAAAATACATTTCAAGAATCGCAAGACCATTAATGTCGCTGTCGATGATATATCGTTTAGCCTCAGTCGCGGTGAGACGCTTGCGATTGTTGGAGAAAGCGGCTCTGGAAAAAGTATCAGTTGCTATAGTTTGCTGGGCTTGGTTCCCTGCCCTCCCGGTGACATAAGCTCGGGCACGGCGGTTTTTGAGGGTGAGGATCTACTCAGCTTAAATGAGCGGCAGTTAAGAGACATTCGTGGTGCAAAAATCTCCATGATTTTTCAAGACCCAATGACCTGCTTAACGCCTCATATGCGCATTGGAGAACAAGTTGCTGAAGCCCTTAAGGCTCATCAATCCTTGAGCAATAAAGAAGCGCAAAAACTAGCTATAGACGCCTTACATGAAGTCGGTATTGTCAATCCAGAGCAGCGCTATAAAGATTACCCTCATCAGTTTTCAGGTGGCATGCGTCAACGCGTGATGATAGCTATGGCTTTAGCTACTCAGCCTGAAATATTAATCGCTGATGAGCCGACTACGGCTTTGGATGTCACAGTGCAAAAGCAAATACTTGAGCTTCTTGCGCAGATTCAACAGCAGCGTCAATTATCCATTATTTTTATTTCGCATGATTTAGCTGTAGTGAAAACGGTAGCAGATAGAATTCTGGTTATGCAAAAAGGCTGTATAGTCGAGCAAGGTTTAAGCCGTGATGTCTTAAAGCATGCAAAACATCCCTATACGCAAACCCTATTGGATGCCGTGCCAAGCTCATCTAAACCGCAGCAGTTTGTGCGAGAAAAAGGCGGGGTTATTGTCGACATTAAGTCACTTCGTGTGAACTTTGCCGTAGCAAAGAGCGCTTTGTTTGCCCCTAAAGTGGATGATTTTCGAGCTGTTGACAACGTTAGCTTTGAAATCCATGAAGGGGAAATCTTAGGGCTTGTGGGTGAATCGGGTTCTGGTAAATCCACCATCGGCAAGTGTTTAACTCGCCTGTGCAAACCCAGTTCAGGCTCTGTTTACTACAAAGGCGACGATCTATGTCGCGCTTCTGCTAGTTCTTTACAGCGTGAAATCCAGATGGTCTTTCAGGACCCTTTTGCCTCTTTAAACCCAAGAATGACGGTCTTTCAAACACTGTCAGAACCCTTATTGGTACATGGGCTTGCAGCTAAAGCTGAATTACACGATCGAATACGGAAGTTACTTAGCGATGTTGAGCTTGATGAAAGCGCTATGGGGCGTTATCCGCATGAATTCTCTGGTGGGCAAAGACAGCGTATAGCCATTGCTAGAGCGCTGGCTTGTGAGCCTCGCTTATTAGTTGCCGATGAGCCTGTCTCAGCATTGGATGTGACAGTGCAAAAACAAATACTAGCCCTGCTCTTAAACTTAGCTAAAGAGCACCAGCTAAGTATGCTGTTTATTTCACATGATTTAGCCGTGGTAAGGTATGTCTGCGACAGAGTCTTGGTGCTTAAACATGGCGAGCTTGTTGAGCAAGGGGCATGTGAAGACTTATTTAGCGCTGCATCACATAGCTATACCCAACAGCTTATTGCATCGATTCCTGAGCTTTAGCTTTTAGATAGTGGCATTAGCTGGCTTCACACTCATGGCGAGCCATATTGCGACCATCACGCTTAGCTGATTGCAAGGTGAATTCTGCTCGCCTAAATAAGGCCTCTGGGCTTTCTTCTTCGTTTGATGGAGACGCTGTGGCCACGCCGATACTGACACTTAACCAAGGTGAGGCATTGTGTGCTAACTCTGTGACGGGGATACGCAATGCTTCAACGCTTTTACAGCAGCGTTCTGCAAGCTCTCTAGCTTCTAGTGCTCCTGTATCTGCGAGAATCATGGCAAATTGATCACCGCCGTAACGCGAACAACAAATTTGGTTGGGTGCGCTTTTTTCAACTTCTTTAATGATTGAAGCGACGGCCACAAGGGCTTGATCACCTGCACTTCGACCATAAAACTCGTTGTAATGCCTGAAAAAGTCTAAATCTATCATGATTAGAGACATGCTTTGGCCTGCCATTTTGCAGCGGTGCCACTTCATTTCTATTTGGCTTTCACATGCATGCCTATTTGCGAGACCTGTGAGTGTATCGCTAATGACAAGGCGCTGAAGCTTGTCGTTGTCTTTACGCAAAGCGGTTTTCATCTGCTTGAGCTGCAAGTTGCTTTGCTCAAGGCGTTCGTTATTACGTTTTAGCTCCTGAATCAGGCGACTGTTATCTTGTCCTAAAAACAGGGCTCTATTACTAAAGCGATAAAGATAATGAGCTGAAGCCAGAATCAGAAAGCAAAACACAAGCAGCATGGTTGCGATTTGCTGCTCGAAACCTTCACCGCTAAAAAGTAATTTGGCAGCTGCAGGCACTAAGCAGCTAACAACAAAACTGGCACTGGCCCAGCGGTAAGCACTTAGGGTGACCGCGCTCGCTGCTGAGACAATCGCGAGTGTTAAAAACAAGAACATCTGATGGGATGCGGAATCATCGGGGTAAATAATGTAGGCCGCACTCGCCCAAGCTAGACCGGATGCGCCCGATAACAGGGTAATAAGAAGTTGCCAATTGTCGCTGGCTTGAGCGCTTTCACTTTCTCGCCGATAGCTGCGTAATAGGTACAATCTAGATATATAGGTTGCAGTGCACAGACATAACCAAGTGATAAGGTTAACTAATGGGGTGTGCCCGTACATAAATACGGTAAAAATGGCGACGTATACCAAAATGATACGTATCGCACTGACCTGGGAGGAACTAACGAAGTCATTTCGCGCCTTGAGAACAAGGCTCTCGTCCTTAAGGATTTCACTCTCAGCCGGGAAAAAGGAGCTCGGCATCGAAAAACCAGAAAATTAGTTGTTTACGGTTTGCTATGGCTGATTCTATCATAAATCTTATTTCCCCATAGAGATTCCTGCTTATTCAATATGTCATTTGGCTATAAGGCCCCAAACTAAAACGAGATTGAGAACCAATATTGAAAACCGAGGTCAACCTAGTATGATGGTAAAAGGACTGAATTGAGGAGCCTATTTCATGCAAGAAATTTATAGTCAAAATCAACAGGCGGCGCGCCCTGCAAATGTCGCCAAAGTGTTGCGTAACACTTACACCCTACTCGCAATGACCTTGGCTGCAAGCGCCGCTGCGGCTGGTGTAGCGATGGCGGCTGATGTGGGTCGCGGAGTTGGAATGATCTGTAGCTTAGCGGCTCTAGGAATTGTTTGGTTTGTTCTGCCGCGCACTGCTAATTCCAGTAAAGGCATATTTGTTGTCTTTGCCTTCACTATTTTACTTGGTGTAGGTTTGGGGCCAACTCTTAATTATTATATTGCTGCTTACAGTAATGGCTCTGCGCTAATTATGCAGTCCTTAGGTTTAACGGCACTGGTATTCTTTGGTCTTTCTGGTTATGTATTAACCACGGGTAAAGACTTCAGCTTTATGGGTGGCTTCTTAATGACAGGCTTGATCATTGCTGTTGTTGCGATGCTCGGTCTTATGGTAGCTGGTTTGTTTGGTATTCACGTTCCAGCCATGAGTTTGGCACTCAGCGCTATGGTGGCTCTGTTAATGTCTGGCTTTATTTTGTTTGACACCAGTCGAATCGTTAACGGTGGCGAGACAAACTACATTATGGCTACTACCGCTTTGTACCTAAATATCTACAACCTATTTACTAGCCTTCTTCATATTCTAGGTGTCATGGGTGGTGATGATTAAAGTCTAAGTTCATAGGGCTTTATTAAACTTAAGTATGCTAGGCTTAAGTTCATCACAAAGGCGCGATTGTTATATAATCGCGCCTTTGTCGTTTATGAAGTCTAATTCATGTCTAGTTTTCCTATCGGTCGCGCTCAACCAGAGCTTTATGAAGAGCAGTTAAGCAAGAAGCTACAGAAGACCCAAGAAGAGTTTGCTGCGCTTTATCGTGCTGAAGTAGAAAGTTACCCATCTGCTGCAAGCCATTATCGTATGCGTGCGGAGTTTCGTATTTGGCACAATGATGAAGGCTCGCATTACGCCATGTATGAGCCGGGCAATTATAAAAAACCTGTATTGATTACCCTGTTTGATATTGCGGGTAAGCAAATTTGCGCTTGTATGCCTCGCCTGTTAGAGCAGATTAATGCCTGTGATATCCTCAAAAAACGCCTCTTTCAAGTTGAGTTCTTAAGCACCTTAAGTGGTGAATTATTAGTTACCCTTATCTACCATCGAGCACTTGACTCAACGTGGGAGGCTCGAGCCAAGCAGCTTGAAAATCAAATCGACGCATTTGTTATTGGCCGCTCTCGCAAGCAAAAACTCACTTTAAGCCAAGATTGGGTGACAGAAGAGCTAGAGCTGCAATCGGGTAGTTTTCGCTTTCAGCAGGTCGAAACGGGCTTTACTCAGCCCAACGCTAATGTCAATCGCAATATGCTGAACTGGGCCTGTAAACACAGTGAGGGCTTTGGTGGCGATTTATTAGAGCTCTATTGCGGTAATGGGAATTTCACCATCCCCTTATCACTGGGTTTTGACAAAGTACTTGCTACAGAGCTTGCCAAGGTTTCAACCCGCTCTGCCATTCACAATATAGAGTTAAATAAGCGAGACAATATTCAATTGGTTAGGCTTTCGGCCGAAGAAGTTACTCAGGCTTTTAATGGTGTGCGTGAATTTCGTCGCTTAAAAGATATTAATTTAGACGCTTATAACTTCACGACCGTTTTTGTTGACCCTCCTCGCGCAGGCATAGATGAAGATAGCCTGAAGTTTATTCAGCGCTTTGAAAATATTATTTATATTAGCTGCAACCCTAGTACACTGAAATCTAACTTGGAGCTGCTTGATAGTACTCACGTTGTTGACAGAATGGCTTTATTTGATCAATTTCCCTATACCGATCACCGTGAATGCGGTGCGATTCTAAAAAAACGAACGTGAATCAGAAAATTAAGGTAGTTATATACGACTCCGGTGCTGGTGGTCTATCAATCACCCGTCAGCTAATATCTCGAGGTGTGTACTGCGATCTTTTTTATCTTGCTGATAAAGCGGCCTTCCCTTATGGCAAGCTCAGTGAGCATGAATTGCTTGGGCGAGCCATGAAGTTAATGCAGCACTGTCAAGCTCAGTTTGCGCCAGACCTAGTTATTGTTGCTTGCAATACGGCAAGCACTCTATTGCTCCCTCACTTACGTAAGCGCTGGAATATTCCTTTTATTGGTGTGGTACCAGCGATAAAACCCGCTGCGGCTCTTAGTCAAAGTAAAACGATTGCTGTGTTAGCAACTGAGGCGACTATTCAGCGCCCTTATATTTATGAGCTTATAGATGAACATGCCAAACACTGTCATGTTGAGCTGCTGGCTTGCCCCAATTTAGTGGCATTAAGTGAAGAATTTATAAGAACAGGTGTTGTTGATGCCGAAGCATTACATGAGCTACTAAGGCGCCTATTTGAGGCTCACTCTAAGGTTGATACTTTGGTGCTGGCCTGCACTCACTTCCCGATTTTAAAAGCGCACATAGAGGCTTTTACAGAAAACTTAGCTGTTCGTGTGATAGATTCAAGCGACGCTATTGTCAATCGATTTGTACAGCTTCAACCGAATGCTGCAATCGATAAAGCAGCTAGTAGCCCACAAGTAACATTTATAAATACAGCTGCTGAGCGCTTAAGCCATTACGCGGATTATTTAAGTGAATTTCAGTGCCCTGTCACTTTTATCGAGCATTTCGCAGACGAAAAAAAAGCGCCCTAAGGCGCTTTTGTATCACCTGTAATTCAGGTTTCTATTTCAACTTAATATCTGCCAACTCAACAGCACGGCCTTCATAGGTTGAACCGTCTAGGTTTGAGTACGCTTGGCTTAGCTGTGCAAGAAAGGCTTCTTTTTCACCCTCTTCCATATCCGCTTCAGTGCCCTGTTGCACTTCGCTTAATGCAACTAAGGCCATCGAGCCACTTGGGGTTTGCTCAACAACAAAACGAATACCCTCTTCAGGAGCTGGGCTTGTAAACGCTATCGCTGCAATTTCTCGATTAAGCTCAGCGTGGTCGCGCTTGACAAGCTCATAAGCTTTGTATTCGTAGGCAAGCTCTTCAGCAATTTCCTCAGCGCTCTCTCCCGCTTCAATTCGCTGTTGTAATTCACTAGCTAGTGTTACAAGGCGGTCAGCTTGTTTTTGCACAAGAACTTGCTGGCTAACAATGTCTTTAACTTCATCAAGGCTCTGGGTGTAACTTGGTTTGTGCTCAGCAATACGAACAACAACACTGCGTGTATCATCAAGTTCGATGACTTTACTGTTGTGGCCATTTTGTAGAACTTCAGGGTCAAAAGCTTCAATACGCACAGACTCGGAACTAGCAATGCCTAAACCTCGTGAACGCTCAAACCAGTCACTGGATTCAACACTTAAACCCAGCTGTTCGGCTGCGCCATTTAAATCGTCTGAAGAAAAGGTTAATTCACCCAGCTGCTCATTCAGTAAGGCAAAATCTTCAATTGCAAGTGCAGAAGCGATTTCAGAGCGAATCTGGTCTTGGCGCTGTTCAAAGCTAGGTACTTCAGGCGTATGCTTGCTTAACACTTTAATAAAGTGTGTACCTGCTTCTGTTTCTACAGGTCCACTGACTTGATCTTGTTCAAGCTCGTATACAGCAGTTTCAAAGGCCTCAGGGAACATACCAGGAGAAAGCACACCTAATTTACCGCCTTCCATATTTGTTGCTATATCATCTGAATATTCTTCTGCAAGAGCGTCAAAAGACTCACCTGCAGCAATCTTTTGTTCAATTTCAGCGATACGCTCTGGGCTTGCTGTTTCCAAAAGAATATGAGCAACTTCGTAACTGTCTTTGCCTTGGAAATTAGCAACTTCGGCTTCGTATTGAGCGCGTATATCTGCTTCGTCTACCTCAAGGCTTTGAGCAATTACATCGACAGATAGCTCTAAATACTCAACTTTAACTTTTTCCGAAACCAAAAATGCGCTTTTGTTTTCATCATAAAACTGTTGAAGCTCTTCTTCACTGATATCGATATCAGCTTCGGCTTTATCGGCAGGAATCAAAATATTATAAAAACTGCGTTTTTGATGGGTCAGCTTTAATAATTGTTGAAATTCAGATTCCGTAGCAAACGAGGATGCCGCTAAGCCAGCTGCCTGTTGAGCAACAATTAAGTCGGCTGCTACTTCATCGCGGTAAGTAAGCGGTGTGAAATTAGCCTGAGCCAACAACATGCGGTAGCGAGCTTGATCAAACTCACCATCGGTTAAAAACTCTGGGCTTTGCAACAGCGTTTCAGCAAATACTTTATCTGAAATACCCATGCCATCTTGCTGACCGTTAGTCACAAGTGCCATACGGCGGGTTAAGTTATTTAACACGGGACCGCGCATAGACTCTTCCGATAAATACGGAGAGGAAGCATCAACGTTGCCTTGCTGTAAAATACGATTACGCTGGCTACGAATAGCACGCTGCAATTCGTTATTGGTAATGGGCTGGCCATTTACGCTTGCTGCATCAGTGCCGGCAACAGAGCCTAAAAAACTTGGTGCAATACCGGTGAATACCATCGGTACAACAAAGACAAGAACGACAACAACGGCAAGCGTGCCTTTTAAATTCTGACGAACGCTTTCTAACATGGGAACCTCAATAGCTGAAAAGATAAAGGCGCATAGAATGCGCCTTTATCAAAGTGGCTTAACCACTAATACTTATTCTAATCCACCGCCCTTAGGCACATTGCCACTAGCGGCTTGCAAAAAGCTCTTAGTTAACGGCGTCTTTTAACGCTTTACCAGGCTTGAAGCTAGGGATTTTTGCTGCGGCAATTTCGATTGGTGCACCTGTTTGTGGGTTGCGGCCAGTACGAGCTGCACGCTCTTTTACTAGGAAGGTACCAAAGCCAACTAGAGCTACTTGGTCTTCTTCTTTAAGTGCATTAGTGATTGAATCCGTAACGGCGTCCAATGCACGGCCTGCAGCGGCTTTAGAAATGTCCGCAGATGCTGCGATGGCTTCGATTAATTCTGATTTGTTCACAATGAACCCCTCTTATTATCATAAAGAACTGAAAAAAAGCTTGCTCGCCCCTGAGCGAGCTTCTCAGGTCGTGTCGCGTGATGCGATGTCCCGCTAAGCGCCCCGCTCCAGACCCATAAATATGTGTGTGCGAAACGAGGGAGAATTTATACCAAGCGCTCTTTGGTCGGTCAAGTGACAATTCGCCAAAGGCCAGAGTTTTTAAGGCCTAGAGGCGAATTAGTTCCAATTACGCCTAATGCGTGCTTATTCTTTGATCAGAATCGCCATCTTTCGCTTGCCGCTCAAGTTGCTCGTATTCTTCATCACTGAAAGGTTTAGGCATGAACTGCAAAGCCACTTCTAAGACATCATCAATCCATTTAACAGGCTTAACGCTAAGATCGGCGAGAATATTATCTGGAATTTCTCGCAAATCGCCCTCGTTATCGGCGGGAATAAGCACGGTTTTAATGCCGCCGCGATGTGCAGCAAGTAACTTTTCTTTTAACCCGCCAATTTTTAAAACTTCGCCACGCAAGGTGATTTCACCTGTCATGGCCACATCAGCACGAACAGGAATGCTGGTAAACACAGAGACCAAAGCTGTGCACATTGCAATGCCCGCTGAGGGCCCGTCTTTGGGTGTGGCACCTTCGGGAACATGTATGTGTAAATCTTTATCTTCGTGGAAGCTAGGCTTGATACCCAGCACTTGTGCGCGTGAGCGTACAACAGTCATGGCGGCCTGAATACTTTCTTGCATGACATCACCAAGTGAGCCAGTTTTTACCATGCGGCCTTTGCCAGAAACGGCCGAGGCTTCAATGGTAAGTAGCTCGCCACCAACTTGAGTCCAAGCAAGGCCCGTCACCTGCCCTATTTGGTTCTCTTCATCGGCACGGCCAAAATCAAACTTGCGAACGCCAAGGTAGTCGTCAAGTGCATCAATGTTTACGTTTATTTTTTCTGCGCTATTTTGTTTAACGTTTTTAGTGACTACTTTACGGGCGATTTTTGCGATCTCACGATCCAGACCGCGTACACCTGCTTCTTTGGTGTAATAACGGACAACATCGCGAATAACCTCGTTATCAATATCAATTTCTTCGGTTTTTAAACCGTTATTCTTAATCTGCTTAGGAACAAGGTAACGGCTAGCAATATTGATTTTTTCGTCTTCGGTATAGCCAGGTATACGAATGACTTCCATGCGATCGAGTAATGGGCCTGGAATGTCCATTGAGTTTGAGGTGCATACAAACATGACATCACTTAGATCGTAATCAAGCTCGAGGTAGTGATCGTTAAAAGTGGAGTTTTGCTCTGGGTCTAAGACTTCCAACAAGGCGCTGGCAGGATCACCACGATGATCCATACCCATTTTGTCAATTTCATCGAGTAAAAATAGTGGGTTCTTGACCCCTACTTTACACATCTTTTGAATTAGCTTGCCAGGCATAGATCCGATATAAGTTCTACGATGCCCTCGGATTTCAGCTTCATCGCGAACGCCGCCAAGTGCCATTCTTACGAATTGACGATTGGTCGCTTTAGCAATCGATTCACCTAGTGAGGTTTTACCAACGCCTGGAGGGCCAACAAGGCAAAGAATTGGGCCTTTAACTTTCTTAACGCGTTTTTGTACAGCAAGGTATTCCATTATGCGTTCTTTGACTTCGGCCAAACCGTAATGATCCTTTTCAAGGATACGTTCAGCTCGGGCAAGATCATGCATAACACGACTGCGCTTTTTCCAAGGAATGCTCACCATCCAGTCTATATATGCTCGAACAACGGAAGCTTCGGCTGACATGGGTGACATCATTTTAAGCTTGTTTAGCTCTGCGCCAGCCTTTTCTTCAGCCTCTTTAGGCATGCCTGCATCAGCAATTTTTTTACTTAGCTCATCAAGCTCATTAGCTTCAACGCCTATTTCACCAAGCTCTTTTTGAATGGCCTTCATTTGCTCATTCAAATAGTATTCACGCTGGCTGCGCTCCATTTGTTTTTTTACTCTGCCGCGAATCTTTTTCTCTACACGATGAAGATCTGCTTCGGCTTCAAGTAAAGCAATGAGGTGCTCTAAGCGCTCGTGGTCATTAACAAGTTCTAACAAGTTTTGCTTTTGTTTGAGCTCCAAGGACATTTGTGCAGCAACAGTGTCGGCTAGACGGCCGGGTTCGTCGATGCCTGTAATAGAGCTCAGTACTTCATTTGGCACTTTCTTGCTGGTATTAACGTAGTTCTCAAAGCCAGCCATAAGTGAGCGCATCAGGGCTTCAGACTCACGATCAGCCTCTGTGTGAGCAGGAAAACCTTCAAAGTCGGCAACAAAATACTCACCTTGGTCTCGAATATCTTCAATTTTTGCCCGATAGCGCCCCTCAACCAGGACTTTGATCGTGCCATCTGGCAGCTTAAGTAACTGCAAAACGGCAGCAACGGTACCAAAGTAAAACAGATCTTCTGCGTTGGGCTCATCAACAGAGGCGTTTTTTTGAGCGACAAGCAGTACTTGCTTGTCTTCAAGCATTGCTTGCTCTAATGCTTGTATTGATTTTTCACGCCCTACAAATAGGGGGATGACCATGTGTGGATATACCACGACGTCACGCAGAGGTAGTAGCGGTAAGGTCGTGTCGTCAACTTTTGTGGTATCAGTCATAGCTAATCTTCTTTTTAAATACAGTGCATCTACAGTGTGGAACAGGTGGAAATGAAAACGGCGCCGAAGCGCCGTTTTTTTACTCGTCAGGCAGTGCCTTAGGGGTTTCTACTGATTCATAAACGAGTAGTGGCGCTGATTCACCTTTAATCACCGATTCATCAACCACTACTTTGGCAACATTTTCTTGTGAAGGTAGATCATACATGGTGTCTAGTAAGACATTTTCCATGATTGATCGCAGGCCACGAGCACCGGTTTTACGCTCCATTGACTTGTTAGCAACAGCGGCTAAAGCCTCATCGCGGAAATCGACTTCAACGCCTTCCATTTCAAAGAGCTTGCCATATTGTTTAACAAGTGAGTTTTTAGGTTCTTTTAGAATGCGAACTAGAGCTTCTTCATCAAGCTCTTCTAGGGTCGCAATAACAGGTAGGCGGCCAACAAACTCAGGAATAAGACCAAAACGAATAAGATCTTCCGGCTCGAGTTCTTTTAAGGTTTCCCCCACGTTTTTAGAACTGTCTTTGCTCTTAACTTCAGCGCTAAAGCCTATGCCGCCCTTCTCTGAACGCTCACGAATAATGCGATCCAGGCCAGCAAACGCACCACCGCAAATGAACAGAATATTAGAGGTGTCTACTTGCAAAAACTCTTGCTGAGGATGTTTGCGGCCGCCTTGAGGTGGAACCGAGGCCACAGTGCCTTCTATAAGCTTAAGTAACGCTTGCTGTACACCTTCACCACTTACATCACGAGTAATGGATGGATTATCAGACTTTCTGCTAATCTTATCGATTTCATCAATGTAAACGATACCTTGCTGAGCTTTATCAACATCGTAGTCGCATTTTTGAAGCAGTTTTTGAATGATGTTCTCGACATCTTCACCCACGTAACCAGCTTCGGTTAATGTGGTTGCATCTGCGACAGTGAAAGGGACATTTAGCATGCGGGCAAGAGTCTGCGCTAATAGTGTTTTACCACTACCGGTAGGCCCAACTAAAAGAATGTTGCTTTTACCAAGCTCAACTTCAGGCTTATTACCTTTGTCACCCAAACGTAAACGCTTGTAGTGATTGTAAACAGCTACCGCTAAAACCTTCTTAGCTTGAGCTTGACCAATAACATATTCGCCCAGCTTAACCGAGATTTCTTGGGGTGTTGGCAATGTATCATTGCCAGTCTCACTGCTTGCCTCTTGGATTTCTTCGCGAATGATGTCATTACAAAGGTCGACACACTCATCGCAAATAAAAACAGAAGGCCCAGCAATGAGCTTTCGAACTTCATGTTGGCTTTTTCCGCAGAAAGAACAATAGAGCAATTTGCCGTTATCGTCACTTCCGCCTTTCTGGTCAGACATTGACCCTCTCCAATCTAAAAACTACAACTCATCACGATGGGGGCTCGTGATGCTAAATTCAAGTGCCTTTACTGCCTGTTTTTAGCTTGCAGCGGTTCTTGTCTCAAGAACTTCGTCAATTAAGCCGAATTCTTTGGATTCATAGGCACTCATAAAGTTGTCTCGCTCCGTTGCAACAGCAACCTCTTCTACGCTACGACCTGTATTTTCAGCCATAATTTCATTTAGGCGTTGGCGAATTTTAAGAATTTCTTGCGCCTGTATGTTGATATCCGTCGCCTGGCCTTGAGCACCGCCTGATGGCTGGTGAATCATGGTGCGTGCGTTTGGAAGGCAAAAACGCTTGCCTTTTGCACCTGCTGTCAACAGAAAGGCTCCCATAGAGCATGCTTGGCCAATACACATGGTGCTAACGTCGGGCTTAATAAATTGCATGGTGTCATGGATAGACATACCTGCAGTGACACTGCCACCGGGTGAATTGATATAAAGGTGAATGTCTTTATCTGGGTTTTCGGCCTCTAAAAACAGAAGCTGAGCAACAACAAGGTTAGCCATGTGGTCCTCAACGGGGCCAACAAGGAAAATCACACGCTCTTTAAGTAGGCGTGAATAAATATCATAAGAGCGTTCACCGCGAGCGGTTTGCTCAACAACCATGGGTACTAAAGAATCGGTCACTTCCAAGTTGTTTGTACCTGTCCAAATGTTATTAGTCATTTAATGCTTACCTTAAAAACTGCATGCTTGGGGCTATTTACGTGCGCAAACACACACTTAGATTAGTCTATCGAGTTTCATTTTACCTATTTCCGGCGAAGTTTCACGGTCTGAACGTGAAAAAGAGTGAACTTGGTATGTAAAGTGCGCAAAGAGTGCATAAAACACTCACACCATCGCTGAAAATTTATTCTGGGCATAAAAAAACCGGCCTAAGCCGGTTTTTGATAGCGCTGAAAGTGCTGTTTAGGCAGCTTCGGTAGGCTTGATAGCTTCGTCGTAAGAGATTTTACTCTCAACTACTTTGCCGCGCTCGATAATCGTATCAACAACCTGATCTTCAAGGGCGGCAGCTTCAACATTGGCAAGCAACTGCTCGTTAGAATAGTAATAGTTAATCACTTCTTCTGGGTCTTCGTAGGTTGAAGCTGTTTCTTCAACGATTTCACGCACGCGATCTTTATCAGCTTTAAGTGATTCTGCTTTAACAAATTCAGAAATGATAAGACCAAGAGCCGTGCGACGCTCAGCTTGCTCTTTAAACATTTCATCAGGCATCAATGCTTTAACGTCAATCTTTTCAGCGATGGCACCGTATTGCTGCATAGTTTGATTGCGCAGTGCGTCAATCTCATTTTGCACTAGAGCTGAAGGAAGCTGAACGTCATTTGCTTTAATGAGGGTGTCCATGACCTGCTCTTTGAGCTTGCCACGAAGAGCGCGTGTTTTTTCACGCTCCATATTGCCCTTCACTTCTTCACGGAAACTTGCTTCATCTTTGCTTTCAACGCCGAATTTTGTGAAAAACTCATCGTTAATTTCAGGCAAGGTTTGCTCTTGTACTTGCTCAACCTTAACGCTGAATACAACGTCAGCGCCCTTTAGGCTTTCTACGTGATAGTCTTCAGGGAAGGTCAGCTGTAGTTCTTTTTCGTCACCGCTTTTGGCGCCAACTAAGCCATCTTCAAAACCTGGGATCATTGAGTTAGAGCCAAGTACCAGCCACTGGCCTTCGGCAGATCCACCTTCAAATACTTCACCGTCACGCTTGCCTTCGTAAGAGATCTTAACGCGATTATCAGTGGCAGCGGCAGCATCTAGATCGCTCCACTCACCCTGGCTCTTACGAAGGGTTTCGATCATCTTGTCGATGTCACTTTCTTCGATATCCGCATCATAACGAGTGAACTCAGACTCACCTAAGTCAGCAAGTTCAATTTCAGGGTAAACTTCGAATGTTGCAACAAATTGAATGTCTTTGCCCTCTTCCATAGAAGTTGGCTCAATGCTTGGTTGGCCAGCAGGGCGAAGCTTTTCGCTAGTAACGGCTTCATAGAAGCTTTTATTGATAGTATCGCCAAGAACTTCTTGACGTACACCTTCGCCATAGCGCTGCTTAACAACTTTGAAAGGCACCTTGCCTTTACGGAAACCGTTTATGCGAACAGTTTTGGTTGCTTGTTGGAGGCGTTTTTGAACTTCACTATCAACGGTGTCAGCTGGAATGCCAACCGTTAAACGGCGCTCCAACCCATTAGTTGTTTCTACAGAAACTTGCATGATTTTCCTCGCGCAACTTTTTTTAGTTGGAGATATATAAGAAATGTTTATTAGTAAATGGTGCGGTCGGAGAGACTTGAACTCTCACGCCTTGCGGCACTGGAACCTAAATCCAGCGCGTCTACCAATTCCGCCACGACCGCATTCACTAAAGCCACCTACTCGAGGTGTTACAGATAAGTCTATGTTTTTAAACGGTTTATTTGGTAAATAAACCTGCCTCACCTGCGAAGGAGCGCCATTCTGCCACAAGCTTTTTTTGCATTCAACATATCTACTAATAAAAATTACATTTTTTGTGTTTTTTTATGAAAATGCACAAAAAAGCTCAAAGTCGCTGAATTATTGTGCTGATTCCCTGGCCTAGTCCTATACACATCGTCGCCAAGCCAAACTCAGCGCCTTTAGCTTCCATAATATTCAGCATGGATCCGCTTATCCTGGCGCCTGAGCAGCCAAATGGATGACCAAGAGCAATTGCCCCGCCGCGTAAATTCACCTTTTCATCCAACTCATCCAGCAGGGATAAATCCTTTAAAACAGGTAAGGCTTGGGCTGCAAAGGCCTCGTTAAGCTCAACCACATCAATATCGGCCATGCTTAAACCTACGCGCTCGAGTGCCATCTTGCTAGCTGGCACAGGCCCATAGCCCATTAACGAAGGGTCGACACCGCATACAGCCGTTGAGTGGATGCGAGCGCGAGCTTGAAGCCCATGCTGTTTGGCAAATTTCGCCGAGCATATAAGCATGGCGGACGCACCATCGGTTATTTGAGAGGAGCTACCAGCAGTTACTGTGCCTCCTTTGGGGTTAAATACAGGTTTAAGTTGAGCTAGGGCCTCCAGTGTTGTGTCTGCACGAATGGTTTCATCATGCCTCATGGTGTAAGGCAGCCCGTCTTCATCATGAGCAAGTGTTTCGGCAATTTCCGCCTGAAACGCACCCTGCTCTCGAGCTTGTGCGGCCAGCTTGTGTGAGCGCAGTGAAAACTCATCCATTTGTTCTCGGCTGATGGCATGCAGTACAGCCAAGTATTCCGCTGTAATACCCATAGAGCCGGCAGCTTTTGCAACGGATAAGCCCAAAGCCGGGTTTGGATCTACCGAGGCATCCATGGGTAGGTGGCCCATATGTTCAACGCCTCCTACTAAGTAAGCATGCCCCAAGTCAGCTTTTATATGTGCTGTTGCGGTATGCATAGCCGCCATAGAGGAGCCACAAAGGCGGTTTACTGTTTGAGCGGGTACGCTGTGAGGGATATTGGTACGCAACTGCATATTTCTAGCAACATTGAAGCCCTGCTCCATGCGTTGCATTACACAACCCCAAATCACATCGTCTATTTTTTCGCTTGGAAGATTGGGGTTAGCATGCAGCAAACTATTAACAAGGTCTGCACTTAATTCTTCTGCTCGCCTAAACCGAAAGCTGCCATTTTTAGATCTCGCCATAGGGGTTCGCTTGAAATCAACAATTACTGCATCGTTGTCTTTTAACATCATCGCCTTCCTCCTAAGCCTTACTCGAATAATAAGTAGCGCCAGATTGTAGATGCTCACGCGTGGTTGGACTCAAGCTGTAAAGCGGGCCAAGATCTTGGTACTTATCAAGCATGGTTAAGAAATTTTGTCCCCCGAGCTGATCGATCCAGCGGAATAAACCTCCACGAAATGGCGGGAAACCCAAGCCATATATTAAGGCCATGTCAGCTTCTTGTGCGGAGGTAACGATGCCCTCCTCTAGGCACAATAGCATCTCAGTTGCCATTGGCAGCATCATCCGGGCAATGATCTGCTCGTCGTCAAACTCCTTTAATTGGGAGTTAGGGTTTTTGATGAGCTCGTAAGTTTCAGAGTGATTAACCTTTAACTGCTTACCTTTTTGATCTTGTTCATAGGCGTAAAAACCCACGCCTGTTTTTTGGCCGTAGTGCTCTGCAGCATAAAGCTTGTCGACTGCGCTTTCATACTCTTTTGTCATTCTGGAGGGGTAGGCTTTAGCCATGACACCCTCAGCGTGGCTTGCTGTGTCGATACCAACCACATCTAATAGTTGGGCCGGCCCCATAGGCCATCCCCAGCGTTCCATAACCTGATCCAATTTCTGGAAATCAGCCCCGTCGCGCAGCAGCATAGAAAACCCAGCCAAATACGGGAAAAGCACTCGATTAACTAAAAAACCCGGGCAGTCATTAACTACCACGACTTTTTTGCCAAGCTTTTGAGCGTAAGAAACTACTTGAGCAACACTCTCTTCTGAGCTTTTTGAGCCTCGAATAACCTCAACTAGGGGCATTCGGTGCACGGGATTAAAGAAGTGCATGCCGCAAAACTTATCGGGCCTTTCTAAGCCTTGAGCTAATAAATCGATAGAAATAGTTGAGGTATTTGAGCAAAGAACACTATCGGCACTGATGTGGCGTTCGGTTTCTGCAAGCACTGCTTTTTTAAGCTTATGATTCTCAACCACAGCTTCAACAACCAGCTCAACGCCACCAAAGCCTTCGAAACTAAGTGTTGGGGTGATGTTGCTAAGAGCTTGAGCCATTTCTAAATGGCTTAATCGACCCCGCTCAACTTGCTTGGCGAAGAGTTTACTGGCCTCGTTCATACCCAAACTTAGGCCTTCAGTTGTAATATCTTTCATAAGTGCCGGCACACCCTTGCTAGCACTTTGATAAGCAATGCCTCCACCCATGATGCCGGCACCAAGTACCGCAACATGCTGAGTATCTATATTACTTTGACATGCAAGCAGCTTGGCTTTTTTAACTAGCGCTTGATCAGCAAGAAAAAGTCCGACAAGTGACTGGCAGGTATCTGTTTGAGTCAGTTTGCAGAAGCTATCGCGCTCAATATTTAAAGCGTCGTCCCGATTAAATTTTGCCGCACTTTGCATTGCGCTGATGGCTGTTACTGGAGCTGGATAATGTCGGCCGGCCTGAGCTTTGATGTAAGCCTTTGAGCTTTCGAAGGCAAGAATTGATTCCATGTCGGGGTGACGCAAGGGGCTCTTTTTCTGCTCACGGCGCGCACTCCAATCAAGGCTGCCTTCCATAAGCCGCTCCAACAGGCTTAGTGCTAAATCCAGTGCTTGTTCTGGTTTCTTAGCCTCAAGTACCGCATCAATAACACCATCTGTAAATGCTTTGCTTGCTTTGTTGTTTTTTCCCGAAGCAATCCACTCTACAGCGACATCAACCCCCGCAAGTCTGGGAAGGCGAACTGTGCCGCCCCAACCGGGTATGATTCCCAGCTTGGTTTCAGGTAGCCCTAATTGAGCATCGCTTGTTGCCACACGGTAATCGCAGGCTAAGCAAAATTCCAAGCCTCCTCCAAGTGCATAACCAGAGACGAGAACAAGTGTTGGGAAAGGTAGGTCTTCAAGCCGGTTAAAGCTACGATTATTCTTCTTAAGGTGCTCATCTACAGAGTCTGGACCTTTAGCAAAGACGGAGCCAAATTCATTGATATCAGCACCAACAACAAAGGCATCTTTAGCGCTTGAGACAAGTAAGCCCTTTGCCTTTTGATCTGATTTAAGTACGTCGAGCACCTGCTCAAGCTCAGACATCGCCAGTAAGTTAAATTTATTTGTTGATTCGTTTTTAAGGTCAAAAACCAAATGCCGAATTCCACCTTTTAGGGCTTTAAGCTCAAAGGCACGTCCTTGAAACATAGCAACCTCATTATCTCAGCGTCATCAAGCTTGCGCTTAGCCGAAATTAAGCGGCTATAAAGCAGCAGGCCATTTTTATGAAGTATGGATGACAGCTTTGGGAATTAACAGGAGGCGGGAAAATAAGTGCTGAGAACTTATTCTGAGAGGCTCACACTGACCACAACACAAATATGATCACTGTTGTTGCGAAATGTATGTGGGCGATGAATAGTAAAGCTAAAAGCATCCCCTTCGGCAAGGTCGTATTCAGCGCCATCAAGAGTCAGGCTTAAGCTGCCCTGAATAATCAGCCCCGCAACCACGCCATTACGCATCATCCACTCCGATGTTACTTTTGCGCCAGGATGATAGGCCTTACGTGCAAGGTAGGCACCGCTGGAGGCATCCCCAAAAGGTAGAATATGGTAATCAGTATCGTTTTTATGAATTTGAACCAATTGGTCTTTACGAAAAACAGAGGGGCTTAGCTCCAGATCCTCAGAAAAGAACTCCTGCATAGACATGGGGATTGCCGCTAGCACCTTTTCCAAAGACACAACCGATGGGCTTACTTTACCCTGCTCGATATTTGAGAGGGTGCCATTGGTGACATCGGCCCTGCGAGCAAGTTCGCGCTGACTGAGGCCGGCTCGCTCGCGTACCAATCGCAAGCGCTGGCCTAGTTGGTCGGTAAGTTTACAGCCTTGAACATCCTTGTCTGGCATATTAGAAACCCTCTAGGCCTTCATTGTCATCCAAGGCGACGGCCTTGGTATAGCCTGGGAAGCTTACCTCATGGCGATTAATGCTGATCTCATCCTCATTAATCAAGTCGCTTCCAAAGTGATATCTAGGTTTTAAGTCGCCTGTATCGGCTCCATCAAAGTAACTCTCTTGTGCTTGCTCTACCTTGGCGGCTTTTGCTTTATAACTAGCGAGCTGCTCGCTGCTGTAGTGATTCTGCAGATAGTCATCAACAAGAGATGGAGAAAAAACCGTAGCCGTAGCATTATTACCACCAAAGCCTTTGCTGTTTAAAAAAGCCACCTTTGCACCATTAGGTCCTAGGTTTTGATCCTTATTGCTTATGGATAAGCGGTTTCCGTAAATGTCATCGGCAACTTTATCAATGGTTTTTATACCTGGCAGTACTCCTCGGTTAAAGATACCTAGGGTACAAGCCAGCTGATCACCACTTGCAGGGCCAAGGGAGTGACCTACATACGACTTAACAGCAGTAACAGGCCAGGAATCAATGCCAAATGCCTCAGCAACGCGGTCGAAAATCCGGGATTCCGTTACTCTATTCTGCGGGGTGCTTGAGCCATGAGCTTGAACAAAGCTTGAGTTTTTAACAATATCATCACCAACTAAGTTGCGAGCAAGGCCCACGGCTTTTGCCATGGTTAAATAATTACCCGCGCCTGGGGCTGAAATCGACTTTTTGTAGCCGTCTGCATTGACATATACGCCGGGAACCGCGCCATAAATAGTTGCGCCAAGCTCCATTGCTAAATCATCAGACATCAAAACAACGTATTGAGCTGATTCGGCGATAGTAAAGCCACAATTCTCGCCAAAGGGTCGGCTGGCCTTTCTGAAGTCAGGCTCTTCAGAGCCATCGAGCTTTCTCAGGTCATCATCCGTCGCCAGTGCGCTCATTGCGGCATAACCGTCGATAACTTCGGGTAAAATAGGTGCTTCAGCACAGCCTACTACCGCAACCTTGCGGCGGCCTCGACGCAAATCTTCTACGGCCCAGCGCAAGTTGTAAAGAAAAGTCGCGCAAGCCCCTGTTACAGCCCCCGTACTGCCCAAGCTACCAAGTACATAAGCATTGGTGAAATCGGCCGGCATACTGGTAAAGCCCAGAGAAAGCTGCTTAGAGCTGCTGCGCTTGCCAAGCACGCGTGCGTTCATCATGCCGCCAACACCTGTATCGTCAAGCTGGCTCATGACACTGCTTGAGTACACGGCAACATCATCTGGGTTGACGCTGTCTTGGATCTGCTGCCAGTCGATGCCCACACTGTTAATTGCGTCTGAAGCGGCAAGTATGGACATTTGTAGGCCGCGAGGATGATGAGTGGAGCGATAATAATCGCCGGGGTTAAAACCTGTAGGAAGTTGACCCGCTGCACGCACCTGCAAAGCATCTTGTACATCAATACGAGCTTTTAGTGGTTCGCTCACAGTAATTCTGAAACGACGAGCTTTTTCATCTAAAGCTTCGACTTTCCATGTCTCTGGTATGTTTGATGGCATTTGACGAGCACTTAATTCAAATTGAGTGCTCGTTTGTTCGTCACTATTTAACTCAACATTGATAGCTGAGCGAGCCTTATCGGTATCGAGCACGCTTGGGTCGAGCTGGCGCACAAGAGAAGCATTCAGCACTGTTTGCTCATCAACATCGTCAGCGAGGCCAGTTAGGGCTTTTAAGCTGGCAAGCACACGCTGCTTATCCGAGTTTCCTAAGCTTTCGTAAATCATCCGCTCGTAGGCACGATGACCAGAGGCCCTGCCTGCTGCGTTATATCCACCAAATCCAACAATTAAAGGGAGGTAACTGCGCATAACTCGGTTTATCACTGCTTAGGGTTCAAAGAAGCAGTAATTTAACGCATAAAAACTGGAACATTTAGGGGGGAATGAGTCATCATATGCTGTGAATCAGCCATACCTTCAAGAGTTTAAGTCGTGTCTAATTTAACGGTTTGTTTTTTGATCTGCGAGCACACGCTTGCCACAAGTATAAGCTTGCCTATTGAGCTTCTTAAAGCGGCTTCTGATATTGCCCGAGCCAAAAGGCAAGATGCGCCGCGACTTAATATCCAGCTGCTTGCAAATTTACAGCTTCCAAGCCCTGGGGCCGACATCTTTAATTACGCTGACCTACAAGATATTGAAAACCAGGAGCATGCTGACATTGTCTTTCTGCCAGCCCTTTGGCGTAATCCTTTCCCTGTTGTAAAAAAGCACAAGAGGACTTGCAATTGGTTGAAAAAAATGTTTTCACGTGAAACCACCCGTATTGCCGGTGTCGGTACAGGTTGTGCATTTATGGCTGAGGCCGGCTTGCTCAATGAACGCATTGCGACAACTCACTGGCATTTCTTTGACAAGTTTGAAAAGCGTTATCCCAAGGTTATCGTGCAGAGAAACTACTTTATTACTCAAAGCGGACGCCTATACTGCACAGGTAGTGTTAATACGCTAGCCGATTTAGTTGTGCACTTTATTGAACTGCATTATGGCAAAGATATATCCGTTGAAGTACAGCGTCACTTTTTTCACGACATACGTAAAAATTATCAACAACTGGCTCTACGTGATGATGAAAAAGCCCTTCATACGGATGAGCTTATGCTTGATGCTCAGAGTCTCATCCTAGCTAAGCTAAGTGAAAAAATTAACTTCAGTGTTATCGCTCAGGACTTAGGCTTAAGCAGGCGTAGTTTTGATAGGCGTTTTAGAAAAAGTTTTGGTAAAAGCGCTTTGCAGTGGCAGCAAGAACAGCGTTTAGATAATGCTAAAGAGTTATTAAAAAATACTAACTTAAGCATAACGGAAGTGATGCATGAGATCGGCTATAGTGACTCGCCTCATTTTAATCGCCTTTTTAAAGAGGCCTTAGGCTTAAGTCCACGACAATATCGCACTACTGTACGCGCAAAATTGTTTTCAATAAAGCCCTAAATACCTAAGTTTTGACTCATTCCAAATATAGTTGTTGAATTTTACGACAAAAAATTACCTGATTAAAAAAGCCTTTATTTATAGCAAAAACAGCTTGAATTATTTTTTACAGACGCCATAGTAAAGACGTGGGCCACACAAAATTTCTTAGCAACTATGGCACTGACGGAGGTCAGCCTATGAAATCAAATGCGGAAGTCGTCTACCGAGACATCGACTCCTCCCCCGCGTTGAATGACACTATCCATAAGCGCGTTGAAAAATTACATCGTTTCTCTGATTCGATCATGCACAGCCGAGTTGTTCTCGACAGTCCGCACAAGCATAAGCACAAAGGAAAAATATTTCGAGCCTCTATAGAAATCGACATGAAAGGAAACCCTATTATGGTTTCTAATGACGATGAGTCTATGCATGTAGCTGTTCGGGATGCCTTTGAAACAGTCGAGCGAAAGCTAAAACAAGAAAATAGCCGACGAAAGGATGCTCGCCATTAAATCATCCTAGAACCCCTTTCCCGTCGCAGGCTTATCAGCCTGCCATCCCCGCCTTATGGCGGGGATACATACCCAACAAGACAGATCTCTTTTTGTTGCTTACACTTTACATTACACGTATATCAAGTTGACGCCTCATATGAGCCGAGAAGGAACATCGAGCTGCCCTAATTCATTAGGCGAGTGCCCTCACCTTTCTGAATTAAATGCATTAAAAGCAGAGAATCAGCGCCTTCAAGAACTTGTCCGCACCGATGTGTTAACGGGCTTATTTAATCGACGCCATCTTAATTACTGTCTTGATCAAGAGCTTGAACGCACCTGTCGTAGTGGTCAGGCGACAACATTACTTATTGTTGATATCGACCACTTTAAGAGCGTCAATGATAATTACGGCCACCTCGTTGGTGATAAAGCTCTACAGTTGTTAGCCGCAACCATAAAAAATACGGTGCGAAAGTTAGATATTGCATGTCGCTATGGAGGAGAGGAATTTGCAATTATTTTGCCTGCAAGCACAAACGCCATCGGCGCTCGTGTTGCCGAACGCTTAAGGAAAAACGTCGAGAACAATACCCTCACTTTGGATGATGTTTCAGAACTTAAAATAACCATAAGCATTGGTATAGCAACATCTAGCAAGGGGCAGAACTTGGCTCCAAAGCAACTGATCAGCTCAGCAGATGAGCAGCTTTACAAAGCCAAAGAATCCGGTAGAAATCGAGTGTGTGGAGAGCAAGACAACCACTCTGAAACGGAAGTTAGCGCAGAAGAAAAAGCGGCTTTATTTGGTCCTAGCTAAAAAGTACATTCAAATATAGGCCGCTCAAGCCATAAGCATAAATTGATTACTCAGCACTTAGCTTTAAACGTTTTATTTGATCGCGAAGATTGGCAGCTTTTTCAAACTCCAAGTCTTTTGCAGCTTGCAGCATATCACCTTCCATCTTAGCTATGCGCTCCCATACGTCATTAACGTCAGCATATTTTTTCTGGTAGTCACTACTCGATTCAGCAACCTTGCTCTTAGATTTTCCTGCTGGTGAATAAACGGCATCCATAATATCCGCAACGGATTTAATAATACCTTTAGGCTCTATGCCGTTCTCTTTATTAAAAGCTAACTGTTTTTCTCTACGGCGCTCTGTTTCATCCATGGCACGCTGCATCGAGCCTGTAATTCTATCGGCATACAAAATAGCTCGGCCTTTAACATTTCGTGCGGCACGACCAATGGTCTGAATAAGAGAACGCTCTGAACGTAAGAAGCCTTCTTTATCTGCATCCAATATCGCAACCAGTGAAACCTCAGGCATATCCAGCCCTTCTCGCAGAAGGTTAATTCCCACAAGTACATCAAACTCACCTAAGCGAAGGTCTCTGATAATTTCTACACGCTCAACAGTATCGATATCTGAATGTAGATAGCGAACCTTGACACCATGCTCCTGCAGGAAATCGGTTAAATCTTCAGCCATGCGTTTAGTCAGCACTGTCAGCAGCACCCTATCGCCCTGCTCAACTGTGCGAGATATTTCACCAAGCACATCATCAACCTGAGTGCTGGCTGGGCGCACATCCAGTATTGGGTCGACTAAGCCTGTTGGTCTAACCACCTGCTCAACAACCTGATCTTGGTGTTCCTGTTCATAATTACCAGGCGTTGCACTTACCATGATCATTTGTGGCGCTAGCTGCTCCCACTCTTCAAAACGCATTGGGCGATTATCAAGTGCCGACGGCAATCTGAAACCGTATTCGACCAAGGTTTCCTTTCGCGATCGATCACCTTTGTACATAGCCCCGATTTGAGGGATGGTGACATGGCTTTCATCAATAACCAGAAGTGCTTCTTTAGGTAAATAATCAAATAATGTAGGTGGAGCTGCGCCGGAGTCTCGCCCACTTAAATAACGCGAGTAGTTTTCGATACCATTGCAATAACCCAACTCTCTCATCATCTCCAAATCGTATCGTGTGCGCTGCTCTAAACGCTGAGCCTCGACCAGCTTTGAATTGTCTCTTAACTGCTCAAGGCGAGGGCCTAGCTCTTCTTCAATAGAATCTATGGCCTCTAAGATTCTTTCCCTAGGAGTAACATAATGCGTTTTTGGATGAATCGTAACTCGCTTTAATTTAGAAACTTGTTCGCCAGTTAAAGGGTCAAACAAAGTCAGCCGATCAACCTCCTCATCAAATAGCTCTATACGCACAGCATTTTGATCTGAATCGGCAGGAAAAATATCAATGACATCACCGCGCACTCGATATGTGCCACGCCTAAAATCCATATCATTACGATCGTACTGAAGCTCCGCCAAACGCCTCAAAATTGCACGCTGCTCTATGGGCTCTCCCTCAACAAGATGCAGCATCATTTTCATATAGAGCTTAGGGTCACCAAGGCCATAAATAGCTGAAACAGTTGCAACAATGATCGTATCTTTACGCTCAAGTAGGGCTTTGGTAGCACTTAAGCGCATCTGCTCTACATGCTCGTTAATGGAGGCGTCTTTTTCAATAAAGGTATCCGATGAGGGCACATACGCTTCAGGCTGGTAGTAATCATAATAAGAAACAAAATATTCGACCGAGTTATTTGGGAAGAACTCTTTGAATTCACCATAAAGTTGAGCCGCCAAGGTTTTATTATGCGCCATCACCAAAGTAGGACGCTGGGCGTGATTAATAACATTGGCAATGGTGTAAGTTTTACCGGAACCTGTAACACCAAGTAAAGTCTGATAAGCAAGCCCCGAATCAATGCCCGTATTTAATTGCTTGATCGCAGCTACTTGGTCACCCGCGGGCTTATATTTACTTTGTAAGTCAAAGGCTTTCACTACTTGTTCACCAGCTTAAAACAACAATGAATTTTTTTATTTCGCTCATAATCTTTATCTATGCTTTGCGTCGTTATATCTTCAACATTGAAACGCTCTTGTAGGCTTGTGTCGATTTTAAAGCTGCGTAAATTATTTGAAAAGTACAACACACCTCCGGGTTTTAAAAGTTCCATACACCGCTCAACTAAGGCTGTGTGATCTCTCTGAACATCAAAGCTGTCGTCCATTCGTTTTGAGTTAGAAAAACTCGGTGGATCGAGCATGATGACATCAAAACCTTGGCGGCATTCTTTTAGCCATTGTCTAACATCTGCACGTACTAATTGATGCTTGTCTTTTTTAAAATTATTTAACTCTAAGTTTCGTTCGGCCCAGCTGAGATACGTTTTACTCATGTCGACACTGATACTGTCGCATGCTCCACCCTTGATGGCGTGCATGGTTGCACTTGCCGTATAGCAAAACAGGTTTAAAAAACTCTTGCCTTTGATTTCGTTTGCAATTTTTAAACGCAGTGGTCGATGATCTAGAAACAAACCGGTATCAAGATACGACTTTAAATTAACTGCCAGCTGAACTTGGCCCTCTTGAACACTAAAAAAATCGCTTTCCTGAGGGGCACTTTGACGTTGGTATTGATTGGCTCCACGGTTTCTCTGCCTAGTTTTTACATATAGCTCATCTTCTTTTAGAGAAAAGACATCGGCACAGGCCTCTAAAATGGCCTTAAAACGCTTTTCTGTTTTACGAGGATCAATTTTAGCTGGTGCTTGATACTCTTGAATGTGTACTTGATCTGCATACACATCAATAGCTGCGGAATACTCTGGTAAGTCGGCATCATAAGCCCGGAATGCATTAATTGAGTGTTGTGTTCGCCAGCTTTTTAAACGTGATAAGTTTTTACGCAGGCGATTCGCCACCATGGCCGCACCTTCACTTAGGGGCTTTTTCCTAGGCTCTCGCTCTTCGCGACTTAAGCTGCTTTCTTCATCTAATTGATATAAGCGCAGTTCACATGCAATAGCGCCATTCATAAACTTATATTTACGCTCATAACGTAAACGTGTCTCACCTAGTAAATCCGTATTAGAGCTAAATAAAGCCATGCGCCAACCGGTAAGCGATGTTTTGGCGTGAGCGGCAAGTTCACGATAATCAAAGCTTAATTTTTCCGCCTCACCTAAACGCATGCCGTAAGGTGGGTTGCAGACCAATAAGCCTTGAGTGCAAGCTCCTTGACCAAGATCCTGCTCCAAGAAATTAGTGTTTTGAATGTCTAATAAACCAGCAAGCCCCGCTCGCTTAATGTTTGTATGGGCCTGTTCAGAAATGCTGGCTTCTATTTCAAAGCCTTTTATAGCCAATAAGTTGCAGTCTCGCTGCTTGGCAATACTGGCATTATTTCGAGCGATGGCTTGTTGATGCTGATCTTGCCAAAGCTCTTGCTGGTGCTGCCGCCACTTGCTGAAGCCCCAGGTTTTGCGAAGCAAGCCTGGCGCTTGATCAAAAGCCATCATGGCAGCTTCTATCAATAAGGTGCCAGAACCACACATTGGATCAATAAAGCCGAGTTGAGACTGCTCAGTTTGCTTATTGAATGCTTCTAATCTAGCAGGCCAGCCTGAGCGAACAAGAATAGCCGCCGCTAGGTTTTCCTTCAGCGGCGCCATACCTCCGGCTTGGCGATATCCACGCTTATGTAAGCTATCCCCACTTAAATCTAGGGCGACATAACATGTTCTTTTACCGAGCCTTACGTTGATGCGGTGAGTGGGATGTTGCAAGTCGACATCTGGGCGTTCCACTGCTCGTTGTACAAACTGATCAACAATAGCGTCTTTTACAACTCGAGCTGAAAATTGTGTGTGGCGTAGATGATCATTGCTGCCAGCAAAATCAACTCGTAAGCGAGCGCCCTCCTCCATGTGCTCAAACCAATCAACCGCTGCAACGGCATCGTATAGGGCGTCTCGATCACCTGAGGGGGCTTCATTAAGGAGCAGCAAAACACGGTTCGCTAAGCGGGACCATAAGTTAATTTGGTAGATCTGCTCTATGCTAGCTTGAACAAAGACACCACTAACAGTTTGCTTTAGTTCACTTATGCCTAGGCCTTTAAGCTCTGATTCCAATAGCGCTTCTACGCCGGCTGGGCAGGTAATAAAGAGTTTATATGCTGTATCGTTATTCAATGTTTCTTCTACCCAATTGATTTTAAAGATTTTTTACTGTTCATGTTTACTTAGTGCCATGCCTAGGGTTTATACGATTTTGCCATTAAGGAGCAAGACGCTATAAGAAATAAATCGTTCACTCAGCGCTCACAAATTGAGAAACTGCAGGCTCGCTGTTGTTACAGGGAGCGTAAGGGGCACCGTTGCCGTTGGTATATGTGCATAGTGTAAGCCCAAACCCTGTGCCGCTAACAGCAATAACCCCAAAAGAGGAAAGATGCCTATGAAGCGCCAAAAACGCGATCGCAGCGATCTGGCTTTTAGTCGTGGTTACCAATCGGGATATTCAGGAGGCTCCCGAGACAAATGCCCATATGAAACAGGCTTTATACGCCACCAATGGCTAAGTGGTTGGCGAGAAGGTCGAGAAGATCGATGGAGTGGCTTTAATCCAGCTGCATGCGCACAAAAAGTAAGTAATATGCACAGTTCTTACTACTAACGCTTCCACTTAAACACATTTATAAAAAAAGCGGGCAATGCCCGCTTTTTCTTTTTATGCCTAAACTAGGCGGCATCTAATCAAAAGCAGCATTCACTGACTTAATTAGCGTCGGCCCCTTATAGATAAAGCCGCTGTATATTTGCAGTAAATCAGCGCCGGCTTCTATTTTAGCGATAGCATCATCTGTTGAGCTAATACCTCCACAGCCAATAATCGGCATATCCGCACCTAGGTTTTGACGAAGCTTGGCGATCACTTGAGTGCTTAGCTCTGAAAGAGGTGCTCCACTGAGGCCACCGGCCTCTTCTGCGTGCTTATGCTCTGCAACTGCATCACGAGAAACAGTCGTATTCGTGGCTATAACGCCATCCATCTCATGTTTCATCAAGGTTTCTGCAATAAACTTAAGGCCTTCGTCATCACTATCTGGTGCGACTTTTACTGCCACAGGCACGTACTTGCCATGATCATCAGCTAAGCGTTTACGCTCGTCGGCAAGCCCTGAGATCAGTTTCTCAAGCGCATCACCAAACTGTAGGCCGCGTAAGCCCGGTGTATTGGGGCTACTAATATTAATGGCGATATAGTCTGCTAAGTCGTAGACCTTTTGCATGCAAGCAATGTAATCGCTTAAGGCGTCTTCATCTGTTGTTGCTTTGTTTTTGCCGATATTGATGCCGATGTTACCGTTGTAGCGGCGATGATTTCTAACTTGGTTGGCGAGATAATCAACACCCTTGTTGTTAAACCCCATGCGGTTAATGATGGCTTCATGCTCAGGCAAACGAAACAGTCTGGGTGCTTCATTACCCGATTGGGCAACGGGGGTTACGGTTCCAATTTCAACAAAACCAAAACCCAGAGCACCCATGGCATTAAAATAATCGCCATTTTTATCAAGCCCCGCAGCTAAACCAACGGGGTTGCTGAACTCAAGGCCCATGATCTTTTTACTGTGCCCTTGAAAGCGAGGCTTGAGCAAACCTATCAGCTTAAGGCGCTCCGCCGCCGACATCATATCCATTGAAACATCATGAGATATTTCAGGATTCATCAAAAAGAGTGCATTTCGTACAAGTTCGTACATGGTAGAGCGGCTCATATGACCTCTGGCTCAGCTAGTAATTTGCGCGATAGGATAGCGGAATGATGCTTTAGAGTCGACGAATGTGGACCAACTTTGAGTTATTATCAACCAAGATTTCAAAACAGCCTTTAATACCACTGTAACCGACATAAGGTCTTAGACTCGAAGCAGGAAAGCGCAAGCGCTCTCCACTTTGACTTCTTGCAATAACGCTTTGAGCGCGCCCCTGATAAAGCTTTTGAAACTCTTCTGCGCTTAAACTCAAATTGACGATGTACTGTCTCATTGCCGAGCTATTTCCTTGATATTACCCTTATTTGTTTAACTAATTGTGAATCGTCACCTGAACGAGGTCATTTAGCTCTCTAAGTGCAACAGAGAACATGGCGTAATCAGCCTTATTGCTACCCTCAACCTTCGTGACCATTGTTGTCCAGCGACGTACCATCGTGTCATTCTGCTCATGCCAGCAGGCCACTCGCTTACCTATGTCACCACTATAACGCTCTGACAATAAACAAATGCTGAGCTTTCTTAACTGGGCTTCTAGATCATCAATATAGGCTTCCCTTGCGCTTGCCTGCCAAAAACTATCAACCTTAATTTTAGATAGTTGATTAGCAAACCAATCTAATTTCAGGGTGTGCATAAGCTCGATAAAGGTCTCTACGCATGCCTTTATATCTGCCCCACTCTGATTTGATACCTCTACCACACCTAAACCACTGAATAGACTATCCGGCATTTGTATCGAATCGAGCCAGCAATCATCGATACCATCTTGTTTATGTTGTTCAATGCCTTCTGCCCAGTGCGCCTTGTGAGCTTCGGGTAATAGCTTACCCACACAAGCTTGTGCTTCTCTAAGTTTATTTGCAAAAGCCTTTATCTCATGAGCGACATCTAGACCACTGCGACGATTTTTTAAGAACCACGACGTACCACGGCGTACTCGGCGTAACATAGTGCTAAGTAATGAGTGTTGCAGTTTCGCCTCGAGCTTATAATCAAGCGAGCCTATGTAAGAGAAAAACTCGTGCAAAGAGAAAACGTCACGAGCTACAACATAGGCTTTGACCACCTCTTCAGGACTGCTACCTGAAATCTCCGAGAGGCGATAAAACGAGGTAATCCCTAAGTGATTTACAAAGTCATTAGCCAGCTGAGTAGCAATAATTTGTTTGCGTAACTTGTGTTTTTGTATTTCATCAACATAAGTGTCATGCAGCTTTGCCGGGAAAAGATTGAACACGGCTTGAGCACAATAATTGTCGTTTGCAATATCGGAATCGGATAAAGCCTCTTTTAATTGTACTTTTGCATATGAAATTAATACGCATAATTCTGGCCTAACAAGCCCCTGCCCTTGAGCAATACGCTCTAGCAATAGCTCATCGGCAGGCAAGTATTCAAGCGAGCGGTCTAAGCGACCGCTCTCCTCTAGTTGAACAATAAAACGACGATACTCATTCATTCTGTTGAGTACCTGAGATTCAGCCAAGCTTAAAGCCAATGTTTGTCGATAGTTATTTGCAAGCACCAAGTTACTGACATCATCTGTCATTTCTTGCAGTAATTTATTTCTTTGCTTTTCTGTTAAATCACCGTTTTCGACTTGCGCATCGATCAGAATCTTAATATTTACTTCATGGTCCGAACAATCAACACCTGCTGCATTATCAATGAAATCGGTGTTACAGGCGCCACCGTTTTGACTGAACTCTATACGGCCATTTTGAGTTAAGCCTAAGTTTCCGCCTTCACCAAAGACTTTGGCGCGTAGCTCTGACCCATTTACCCGCAAACAGTCATTGGCTTTATCCCCTACATTGGCATGGCTCTCTTGCTCACTCTTTACATAAGTTCCAATCCCGCCATTCCATAGTAGATCAACCTCAGCCCGAAGAAGTGACTTAATTAATTCATTCGGTGTTAATCGAGAAACATTCAGACCAGTTAGCTGCTTCACCTCCGCAGTTAATTCAATAAATTTGTCCGATCGTAACCAAACACCACCGCCTTTAGAAATAAGTTCTTTTTTATAATCAGACCAACCTGAAGCAGGCCCCTCGAATAAGCGCTGGCGTTCTTGGTAGGATTTCTGTGGATCTGGTGAGGGATCGATAAAAATGTGTAAATGATTAAATGCCGCAACAAGGCAAATTTGCTCTGACAGCAGCATGCCATTACCAAAGACATCTCCTCCCATGTCACCTATGCCAATCACCTTGAATGGGTCAGTTTGAGTATTTAAACCTTGTTCACGGAAAAGGCGCTGCACGGAAACCCAAGCACCACGCGCTGTAATTCCCATCGCCTTATGGTCATAACCTTGGCTGCCTCCGGAGGCGAAAGCATCTCCTAACCAATGGCCTTTTTCTATCGATATTTCATTCGCAATATCACTAAAGGTTGCCGTACCTTTATCGGCAGCAACTACAAGGTAGGCATCATCACCATCACGACAAATGAGCCTTTCTGGGCGTTTTACCTGGCCCTCAACTAAATTATCAGTGAGCTCTAATAGTGAACGAATAAACAAGCGGTAGCACTCTATACCCTCTGCGAGTTGATCAGCTCGAGAAGCACTGCGATCAAGCTGTTTTGCAACAAACCCACCTTTTGCACCACTTGGGACAATGACGGAATTTTTTACCTGCTGCGCTTTTACTAAGCCTAGCACCTCGGTACGATAATCTTCTATACGATCCGACCAGCGCAAACCTCCCCGCGCAACTTTAGAGGTGCGTAGATGTACCCCTTCAACCCGAGATGAATAAACAAAGAATTCAAAAGCGGGTTTAGGCTCTGGGATATCTGCAATTTTATTGGGCTCAAATTTAAGCACTGTGCAAGGAGAGTGTTCGTCATTATCACCGCGCTGATAAAAATTAACTCGAAGAGAGGCTTCAATGAGCTCGATATAACGCCTAAAAACCTGCTCCTGGCTAAGCACGGCGACATTATCTAATTCAGTATTTAAAGCCTCTACTAAACGCGCAGCCTGCTCGTCTCGTAATTCTGTACTTAAACTTAACTCAGGATTAAAGCGCTTATCAAACAAAGTAATCAGGTGCTTAGTAAGCGATGGGTATAACACCAAGCTATCACTGATGTAATCGAGACTTAGCTCAAAGCGTGTTTGCTTCATATAGTGCGCATAGGCACGCAGCAAATTCACTTCACGCCAGTCTAACTGTGCAGAAAGCACTAAGCGGTTAAAGCCATCGCTTTCATGGTGGCCTTGCCAGGCGTGTTTAAAACACTGCTCAAACTTTTGTTTAATGAGGGTAATATCATTAACCGACGAATTAGAGCCCTGAAGCTGGAAATCGTGTAACCAGAATACTTCACCATCAGCACGACGAATTTGAAATGGCTCTTCACCAAGCACTCTGAGCCCCATATTCTCCAGAATTGGAATGACATCAGAGAGCTCGAGCATGTCTCTAAGGTGCGCGACACGAAACTTTAACTGCTCCTCTCCATAACCCTGAGGCTGATACAGCTGAACAGAAATGTTTTCTCTTGTTTCGAGTTGCTCGAAGGTTTCTATATCATCTACGGCCGTACGCGCATCAAAGCTTTCTTTATAGGCATGAGGAAATGCCTCGACCCAAAGCTTGTAGTATTTAACCGCTTTAGCTTCACCTAAACCGTCATCCAAGGCTCGTTTAAACTGCTCTTGCCAACCTTTGGCTAAATCCGCAACGCGGCGTTCTAATTCGTCGACATCGAGATCAATTTTATCGCTGTCCCGCAAGCGAAAAACGATGTGAGCTCGAGCATGTTTTGACTCTGAAAAGAACGTGTTCGAATCGCCATCATCAGAGCCTATTTCTTCACCAATAAGCTGTTGGATTTTTAATCGTAACTTGGTCGTATAAAGCTCCCTAGGCACATAGACTAAGCAACTTACAAATTGACCAAAAGCATCGGGGCGAGCTAATAAGCGAATAATATCTCGTTCGTTTAACTCTACTATACGTTTAATACTCTGATAGAGCTGCTCTGCTGTGGCCTGAAACAACTCCTCTTTAGGATGCAAGTGGATGCAGCGCATCAGACGTTTACCGTCATGCGATCTTGGATTAAGGCCAGAGCGTTCAATCACATGCTCTACCCGCTTGCGTAAAATAGGGATGTCGGTCGGAGACATAGATGAGACAGCATAGGTATAAAATCCCAGGAATCGACGCTCACCACAGACCTGCCCTTGGTCATCGTATTTTTTTACAACAACATAATCGGGGTAAACATGCCTATGCACGGTTGAGCGAGTGCGAGATTTTGAAAAGCATAAGACCTCATCGCTCTGATAAAAGTTAGCCGCACCACTGACAAATTGCATGGCCGGTAAGCATAAGGATTCGCAATCAATGGCCTTAAAGATACCTAAGCGCGCATCTTTATCTTCCTCTAATACCTCTGCCTCGATTCGCTTCCCGCTTTGCAATACTTGATCAAAGCTTAAATCCCTATAGCCTAAAAAGGTGAAATTTGATGATTTAAGCCAGCTCAAAAAAGCCAAGCTTTCAGAATCGGCTTTAACTTGCTTAAGCTCAGCGATGCACTCATCAAGCTTGTTTGTCATGGCAGGATAGTCACTGACTACGACAGCGACATCCTGTGCAGCGTCGATCAAGCGCTTACTTAAGGCATCTCGCTGGTGAGCATCATCAATGGCACTGATTTCAAAATAAGCAAAAGTTTCACGTATGCTATTTTTTCGCTTGCTCGGCTTTTCTGTCGCTAGAGTAAAGTGTGAAAAACCTGTCTCACTGCGTTGCACTTCTATAATTTTGCTGCTGACAACATGAATGGCAAGCTCACTCTGTTCTAAAACTAAACGTAACGAGTCAACAAGAAAGGGGTAATCCTCATAATTAAAAAGTACGACTGTTCTTGGGCAAACCCAACCATCACGCTGCAGCTCTGGGTTAAAGACTCTACAAACAGGCTCTTTGGCTTGGCGCCCAGCTGAGAAGCAATAACAATTCAGTAGGGCTTGGCGCAGGTCTGATATAGGCCTGCCCACCCAATCGGCCAAGGAAAACTGTTCAAGCATTAAGCGAACCCAGTCCTGTTCTTGTTTGGCTGCTTTAGCATCTTGTGGTGCTAAAGCATCAAGTTCTTTTAGCAAATTTGCTATTTGTTCTAGATGCTTTTGTGCAATTTCCACATTTCACTCCATGTAGTTTACTTAAGTACTTGATATTCGTAAGATTTACCCTATTAAAGCATAGCTTATCTATGAAAGTTCCTATCTGATATATATTGAACTTTCTATAAGCCTAGGTGTCACACCCCATCAATAATAAGAGTTTGCAGAGTATCATGAGTTCAGAGCACAACCTTAGCGCACTTAAAAATTGGCTTTCCAGCCAAATCATTGGTCAGCACAAACTTGTCGAGCGCTTATTGATTGCCATTATCGCTGACGGACATTTACTGGTAGAGGGCGCTCCAGGTCTAGCAAAGACGCGAGCGATTAAAAGCCTAGCTGATGGCATAGAGGCTGACTTCCATCGAGTGCAGTTCACACCAGACTTGTTACCATCAGACGTAACAGGCACAGATATTTACCGACCTGAGAATGGCAGTTTTGAATTTCAGGCAGGCCCTATATTCCACAACCTTGTATTGGCTGACGAAATTAACCGCGCTCCGGCCAAGGTTCAGTCTGCTTTATTAGAAGCCATGGCAGAGCGTCAGGTCAGTGTTGGCAAAAAAAGTTACCAGCTACCAGAGCTTTTTTTGGTAATGGCGACTCAAAACCCAATCGAGCAAGAAGGAACATACCCGCTTCCAGAAGCGCAACTTGATCGTTTCTTAATGCATGTGAATGTTGACTTCCCCGATTTTGAAGCAGAAAAAGCCATTTTGCGTTTAAGTCGTGCAGAAGCGAATCACATTGAAGCTCAAAAACCTGAAGTTATTTCTCAAGATGAGATTCGATCAGTACGCAAACAAGCCTTAGAATTACATATGGCTGAAAGCGTTGAGGATTATATTGTTCGCTTTACCGATGCAACTCGTCGCCCTAGCAAACTTAGCGAAACACTTAATAAACAAATCGATTTTGGCGTCAGCCCTCGAGCAACCATAGCCTTAGATCGATGTGCCCGCGCTCATGCGCTATTAAGTGAGCGTGATTATGTTAGCCCTGATGATGTTCAAGCTGTGATTCACGATGTATTTCGCCACAGAATCATATTGAGTTTCGAGGCTGAAGCCAGTGGTATTACCTCCGATAGCATCATCGATGAGCTTATCAGCCTCGTCCCTATTACCTGCTGATAGCTACAGAGACCGCTGTGAAAAAATCAGAACTCGATGGCATCTGTGTTGATGCCTCTGAATTAGTGCAATTGCGCTTGCTGGCTAAAGATTTTCATTTGTCTAAAGCCCGTGCATCTTTGCGCTCACTGGCTGGGGCTCATAGCTCTCGGGCTCGAGGGCGAGGCATGAGCTTTGCCGAAGTCCGTCACTATCAAGCCGGTGACGATGTACGAAATATTGATTGGCGAGTAACCGCTAGAACGCAGCGCACCCACACCAAGCTTTTTGAAGAAGAAAAAGAGCGCCCGGTATTTGTGCTCTTAGATCAGCGCAAAAGTATGTTTTTTGGCAGTCAGGTGCAATTTAAATCCGTGCTTGCAGCACGCTTAGCAGCACTATGCTGTTGGCAAGCATATGCAGGGCATGACCGCATTGGCAGTTTGATCTTTAATGATCATAGCCAATGCGACTTACGCCCACGCCAAGGAAAAAAATCCAGCCTTCAGTTTATCAACCATATTGTTGAGTACAACCAGCAACTACATCAACAAAATCCACAAGTACAACAAGCTTCTAGTGATACAAATACGGCATTTTCTTTAGATACCATGCTTGAAGAGGCTCTGCGTATTGCAAGACCTGGCTCCTTAATTTACTTGATTAGTGATTTTCATGACCTTAGCCAAAGCAGTGAAAAATCCCTAGCATTACTTGCACGCCACAATGAGCTGCGTTTTTTCCACGTATCCGATCCCTTAGAAGCCCACTTACCTAAGTTGGGCTCTGTAAATTTAAGCAATGGCGACGAGCAAATTCAGGTCAATTTAAACAGCAAGCGCTTTCAAAAAGAATACAGTCACTCGTGGCATCAATTAAATGAGACCATTGAAGCTTTATGTTTAAAATACAAAATTACTTATCATGCCTTTAGTACCGCACATAGAGTGAACGAATTAATTCATTCCAATTTAAGCCCCGCGCTTGAGCAAAGTAATACGCTTAAGGAGGCTAAATGAATAGTCCTATTAGTCAGGGGGCGCAAGCTAGTCAGGCAAACCCTGTGCAAGATAATCCGATGCAGCAACAGTTGCTTTCAGCATTATCAGATATCCACCTAACAGAAGCGCCTTCACTCTGGCCTTTGGCTATGCACCAGTGGTTAATACTGACTTCGCTTTTACTTATAGTGACAGTATTCACTATTGTTGCCTTCAAAAGGCACCAAGCCAAAGCCTATCGCAGGCATTTAGTTGAACGCTTAGATGCATTAGCGCTGAATGGTGGCAATTTAAGCACGCAGCAAGTGATTGAAGCCGTTAATATATTATTAAAACGGTGTTTTATTTTTATTGGCCGCAAACATAAAGCCGCTTTATATGGCGAACGCTGGTATCGCACTTTATTAGATGAAAGAGGTGTTTTTAATGATGCACAACGTACGCTTTTTGAATCTCAGATTGATGCTTGGTTACAGCTATCACTCGCTGCTCCAAACGCCTCCGAAGCACAATTATTTAAAGATGAAGAGGCAATCCAAGCTCTTGTTGAACTTGCCAAGCAGTGGACTAGAAAACATAGAACAGACAAAAAGCGGATTCGCCCTTTGAGACATCTTATCAGTCGTAACAAGGTGGGGGCTCATGTTTGATATTCATTGGCCTTGGGTGTTCTTATTATTACCTCTGCCCCTATTAGCCTATCGGTATTTAAAGCCTCAAGATAGAAAAGAGCGTTCTTTAAATGCGCCCTTCTTTGCTAGGGCCAGTGCAGCTAAACCAATGCAAAGTCTCACCGGCGGTACAGCCAGATTATTAAGCTTGCTTCTTTTATCTGGGGCGTGGTTTGCTTTTATTGTTGCCCTGTCGCAGCCAGTTCGTTTGGGCGAAGCGCAAAGTATGAGCTCAAGTGGTCGAGACCTTATGCTTGCTGTTGACATTAGCGATAGCATGAAAAAAAACGACATGCCCATTCAAACAGAGTGGTTCAGGCGAATTGATGTTGCCAAATACATACTTGCAGACTTTTTAAATAAACGAGAAGGCGATCGAGTCGGTTTAATACTCTTTGGCAGCGGTGCTTATTTGCAAGCCCCCCTCACCTACGATCTGGTCACTGTTAACACTTTGCTACAAGAGGCAAGCTTAGGTATAGCTGGCCCTAAAACAGCCATAGGGGATGCTATTGCTTTGGCTGTGAAGCAGCTTAAAGACCAGCCCGAGAGCCAACGTGTTCTAATCCTATTAACTGATGGTGCTAACACCTCGGGTAATATCGAACCTGAGCAAGCAGCTCAGTTAGCCCAGCAGGCTGGCGTCACGGTTCATACTGTAGCGGTAGCACCTTATGATCGTTTTAACCGTCGTCATGTAGATCAGAAAAGCCTCAGCGATATCGCTGAAAAGACAGGCGGTGAGTACTTTATTGCGCATGATCCTAAAGAGTTAATGAAGGTGTATGAAACGCTTAATAAAATTGAAATGATCGACTTAGAAGAAAAGCAGGTGCGCCCCATTATTAATCTCTTTTACTGGCCATTGACAATAAGCCTACTACTGCTTGGCTTGCTTGTATCAATGCAGACACTAACAGCTCAGCGATCTTGACAGTTGTATGACCGAACTTATCACTCAATTTCATTTTCTGCGTCCATGGCTACTTTTGGCTTTGATCCCTCTTATCTATTTTACATGGATGAATTTTCGCCATAACCAAGCAAGCACTCGCTGGAAAAAAGCGATCGATGCGCGTTTTTTGAATGTATTAGCTGGCACCGAGTCGAGTAACAATAAAAGCAACTCTTACTTTCTGGTTTTGCTAGGGGCTCTTTTAATCTTAGCCCTAGCTGGGCCAACATGGCTTAAACAAAAAACAAATGCCCAACAAAACCAGCAAGCTGTTGTTATCGTTTTGGATTTGAGTCCATCGATGGCGATTAATGACATACAGCCTTCGCGTATTAAGCGCGCTCAACTCAAGCTTCAGGACTTATTAAATTCACGTAAAGATGGTTTAACCGCTTTAGTTGTTTATTCCGGTGATGCGCATATTGTCACTCCTTTATCTGATGACAATAAGACCTTAAAGTCCCTGCTACCGAATTTAAGCCCTGCTATCATGCCAAGCCCTGGTTCAAATATTGAAGCAGGCTTGCAACTCGCTGAAAACTTAGTTCGTGATGCAGGCGCACAACCGGCCAACATTATTGTTGTGAGCGACGGCATTGATAGCAGTGCATTGACTAACTTAAAAAACATAACCAAGAAGAGTAAAAACCACTATAGCATTTGGGGAATCGGTACTGCCTCTGGTGGCCCAATCCCCTTAGCTGATGGTAATTTTGCGCGTAAAAGCGATGGCAATATCGTTGTTGCCCAACTTGATCATGAACAAATGCAAGCAGCAGCTAACAGCTTAAATGCACTTTACATCCCATTTAGTAATGATGACTTAGACCTTAATACCCTTTTTGATTTTGCGCTGAAAGACAGCTCTATTGGTGACAGCCAATCTGAATTTAATGGCGAGCAATGGCAAGACCTTGGCCCCTACTTACTTATACCTGCTTTATTTTTATTTCTGTTCGCTTTTCGCCGAGGACAATTTATCTGTTTGCTCCTGGGCATGAGTTTTTATGGTCATTACACAGAAGCTAATGTTGTAAGCGATGTCTGGAAAACCCCAGATCAACGAGCCTATAACGCTTTTGAAGAAGGAAACTACGATAAAGCACAGACGCTTTTTAATGATCCTGAATGGAAAGCCTCTTCGCTTTATAAAAATGGTCAGTACCAAGAAGCTGCTGAGTTATGGGGGCAGTTGCAAGGTCCAGAAGCAGCTTATAACTCGGCAAATAGCTTGGCTCTAAGTGGTCAGCTAGAAAAGGCCCTAGAAAAATATGAACAAGCCTTAGAGCAACAACCTGATATGCAGGATGCGCAAAAAAATAAAGCGATTATTGAGCAACTACTAAAACAGCAAGAGCAACAAGAACAACAAAATCAGGACCAGTCTGAGCAAGACCAAAACCAGCAGGATGAACAACAAAAGCAAGACGGCGCTAGTGAAGACAGCAACGAGCAAGAGCAAAATGAGCAAAACCAGGATGGTCAGTCACAGCAGGAGCAATCTGAATCCCAGCAAGAGCAAAATGAGTCACAAGATTCACCTAAGCAGAATTCTGATTCTGACTCAGGTTCACAACAGGGCTCTAAAAATGACACTGAACAAAATAATGAGCAAGAGGCCTCTAGTAACAAAGCGGATACCGAGCAAAAATCCGATAAAGAAGCTTTAGATCAACACTACAACAAACAAGAAAGCTCGGAGCAGCCTAGCCCCGACCCGCAGAGCGAAGAAGCTCAACAGCAAGCTCAAAAAGCGGCCGAAGCCAAGCAAGAGCAAGCAGAACAAGAGCAGGCTCAGCAGCAAGCGCAAGAACAGTATCGTGAAGTAGAGAGACTAAGCGAGGAAGATCAAGCTCTCGAACAGTGGCTAAGAAAGGTTCCTGATGACCCAAGCACTCTCTTGCGCAACAAATTTGAACAACAATATCGTCAGCAGAAAATACAACGACAGCAGCGCTATCGTGCAGCACCTGATGAAACACAGCAACGCTGGTAGCCCCATGTTTTATACTCAGATATGTTATAAAAAGATGCTTAATAAAAAACACCTCATTATTTTCATTGTCTCCTTATTATTAGCGCATGATGTTTTTGCAGGCTTCAGCGCTTCGGTAAACAGGAGCGAACTTGCCCTTGGAGAAACCTTAGAGCTACAACTGATTTTTGAAGGTGATAATCAAGGCAAAGTACCTGATATCGATAAGCTGCGACATAACTTTGAACTCAAACGCGCCTACCCTTCCTCAAGTCGAAACACCATCAACGGCCACACGACTTATATTAATCAGTGGACGATACAGCTTGAACCAAAACATAAGGGCAAATTACTTATCCCCCCTTTCACACTGGTAGGTGAGACGACATCTCCTATTGAAATTACGGTTCATGAGCAAAGCCAAGCTCCGTCGACATTAGAAAACTTAATGATCGAGACCATTGTTGATAAGGGCTCGGCCTATGTTCAAGAGCAACTAAAATTAAGTTATCGACTTTATTATAAAGTCAGCGTAAACGATATTAACGCGGAAGAATTGAAACTCAATGATGCCGTTGTGAAGCAGCTAGAGTCAAAACGCTACCAAAGAACCATTGATGGCCAGCATTATCAGGTTATCGAAATTAACTACGCTATCTTGCCTCAGCGCAGCGGCACCTTAGTCATTCCACCACTGGATTGGCAAATAGACGTATTACAAGGTGGACGTTCACGCGCCCTATTTGGCAGCTTTAGCCGCACTCAGGCATATAAACTTCGCAGCGGTGAAAAAGTGATCCGTATCCGATCAATACCCGATGAATTTCCAGCCGATGCGCAGTGGCTTCCTGCTCGCTCGGTCGAATTAAGCCAGCGCTGGAGTAGCTCACCGCTTGAATTTAAATTAGGCACACCCATCACTCGAGAAATCAGCCTTAAAGTGAGTGGCTTAGAGTCGGCACAGCTGCCTCATATATTGGAAGATAGCAGCAGTGCTGAACAAAAAGTGTATTTAGAACAGCCTAATTTGGAAGATGCTGAAGACCAATTTGGTTTAGTCAGTACACGTAAAGAGAGTGCTGCTATTGTACTCAACTCTGAACGTTCAAAAGTTGCAGGTATATCCGTGCCTTGGTGGAATACCGTAACGAATGAACTCGAATACGCAAGCCTACCAGAGCAGAGCATTGCTTTGTCTCCAGGGCAAGAAGTGAAACAAACCGAAGTACAAGCTTCTCGTTTAAGTAATCAGCAAGCGCCTGCAAGAAACGTCGACACTCTTGCATCTGGCCCCTCTAAGTTGCTGATTGGTATCTTAACCTTATCTGCTTTGCTTAATATTGTTTTAGCATTTGTTGTTGTGAAGCTCTACTCTCAGCAAAAAACACCTATATTCCGTAAAAAGACTAAAACTCAAAGCAAAGTAAATCAGCTCACATTGGACCTTGCCGCTCTCAAGAGCCTAGCTGAATCTAAGTCTGCTTCTGAGTTTCGCGTTGAGCTGGCAAGACAGGTTCGCGAGGTTTATCGCTGCTCTAACCTGCAGGAGTTTTATTCTTACTTAAGAGCGCAAGGGGCACTTGAGCTTCTACAAAAGCTAGAAAGTCTTGATGATTTACTCTATGCAAATACAAAAGCGGAAATGCATGAAAACATCTTAGAAGAGCTTGTTAGCCTCTTGGCAGAGATTAAACCACTACATAGTGGCAAAGAGCGCGATCAACTTGATGCGTTGTGGTAAAAGGCTAAACAGCCAACATGCTACATTACTAGCGCTAGGGCTTTTAAGGCTCTAGCCTACAATCTAATGAAAAACCGTTGGAACTGAATTCTCAAGATGCTCTTCAGAGGCTTCATCTGCACCTTCTTCTGTTGCCGCATCCAAACCCGCTTCGATCATCGCTTTGGCAACCGCAAACTTAGATTGATTTAGAAAGTACAAGGCTTCTTCTGAAAAGCTAATGGTTACTAGTGGGTCCCCGTCCTCTTCTTCCCCTGCACGACGTAAAGCAATTTCACCATCGGGTAATTCTACAATTTCATAAAGGTCGGACATAATACTGCAAGGTAATGGACAAAAGGCCGGCGATTGTAGCAGATGTAGGCAGGCTTTAGTATTCGCCGCTTAGTTGAGATTTTAATGAGATAAAACGCTCGCATAGAGCGAGAGAGCCGAGCAAGTAGTCTGGCTCAGTATCGGTCCAGTGCTGAGCTGCCTCAGCAGCATTTGAAGCAATGAGTGAGGCTGGCGTTTCAGCACTTGTATGCTGTTGACGCCACGTTGTTTTGCTTTGATCTAGACTCGAAAAGATAAGGTAAAGAGCCTCTAGCTCAGAAAGCTCTTTATTTTGAACGATAAGATTGCGAACATTTAAACCCAAAGCTCGAGCTAATTGCTCAAGCATATCTCTGTATTGCAGTAGTGAAGCGTATAAAAAGCTGCTGCGTGCAAAACCTTTTAGATCAGTTAAAACAGCCAGGTTTTGCTGAAGCATGCGTAGCTTCTGCGTACTGAGTTCTAACTGCTCTAACTGTGATAAGGCCATGTTATTTCTTTTTAGCGGGCGCTTTTTTAGCTTTAGGTTTGGCTTTTGCCTTGGGCTTAGCTTTAGCCTTCTCTTCGATGACCCACTTACTGCCTTCGTAGGTAGCGCGCCAACCGCTTGGCTTACCATTTATTTCTGTTTGCACATAGTGCTCTTTTGACTTTCTGCTAAAGCGAATTATCGCTTCATTGCCGTCACTATCTTCAGTGGGAGCCTTGAGTAAAAAATTATATTTAGGGTCAATTTCAGAGGCATGAGGTAATATCTCTAGCACCTTTGGGGCTCGAGTCTCGCGGTTTTTAGGGAAACCACTGGCCGCCAAAAACATACCCGCAGCACCATCACGCAAAACATAAGTGTCATCGACCTTTTCACACTTAAGCTCAGGCATCGGCACCGGGTCCATTTTGGGAGGTGCGGCTTCACCATTTTTTAATAGCTTACGTGTATTTTTACAATCATCGCTGGTACAGCCAAAATACTTACCAAATCGTCCTGATTTTAACTGCATATCAGAGCCACACTTATCACACTCGATAACGGGGCCATCATAACCTTTGATACGAAACTCACCTTTCTCAACTTCGTAGCCGTCACAATCTGGGTTGTTGCCACAGATATGAATTTTACGGCTTTCGTCAAGCAGGTAACTATCCATCGCGGTATTGCAGATAGGACAGCGGCGCTTCATACGCAGTTGTTGCAGTTCCACCTCTTCGTCTTCAGAGCCTACGGCTTCATCGCCCGAGACCAAATTCATGGTGTTTTTACAGCGCTCTTTAGGTGGCAACTGATAGCCAGAGCAACCTAGAAAAACACCGGTACTGCCGGTGCGAATTTGCATATCACGGCCACAGTTACTGCACTCTATATCGGTGGATACAGGTTCATTGCGACGCATACCTGCATCGGCATCTTTGGCTTTTGATAAAGACTGGGTGAAATCGCCATAAAACTCATCGAGTAGATCTACCCAATCTCGGCGCCCTTCTGCCACATCATCCAAGCGCTCTTCCATGCTTGCGGTAAAGCCAAAATCCATCAGTTCTTCAAAACTTTCTACAAGGCGCTCGGTAACAATGTCACCCATTTTGTCGGCATAAAAGCGCTTGTTTTCAAGATGCACATAACCGCGATCTTGAATGGTTGAGATAATAGACGCGTAGGTAGATGGACGGCCGATGCCGCGTTTTTCCAGCTCTTTCACCAGACTTGCTTCTGAAAAGCGAGCAATAGGCTTAGTAAAGTGCTGCTTGGGCAACAGCTCATTTAAGTTAAGTGCATCGCCCACTTTGACATCAGGCAAGATGCCGTCTTCATCTTTTTTCGGTGCAAGCGGCATGACTTTGGTGTAACCGTCAAAGCGCATCACACGACCGCGAGCGCGTAGCTCAAAATCACCGGCGCTAACCACAATACTGGTTGATGTGAATTCAGCTTCTTTCATCTGACACGCAACAAATTGATTCCAAATTAGCTGGTATAAACGCTCAGCATCGCGCTCCATACCAGTGAGCTGGCTGCCCTTTAGCTCAACATTTGAAGGTCGAATGGCTTCGTGAGCCTCTTGAGCATTGCTATTTGAAGAGCTGTAATTGCGAGCTTCTTTAGGTAAGTACTTTGAACCAAAGTTCTCTTCAACAAAATTGCGACAGGATTCAACCGCATCTTTGCTTAATGCTGTTGAATCGGTACGCATATAGGTGATGTAACCCGCTTCATAAAGACGCTGAGCCATCATCATGGTTTTCTTTACACCAAAACCTAAGCGCGTAGATGCAGCTTGCTGCAACGTTGAGGTAATAAAAGGCGCGCTGGGTTTAGAACTGGTAGGTTTATCTTCACGCTTTGATACTGTGTAGTTACTGCCTTTAAGAGCAGTAACCGCAGCCATACACTGCTCTTCATTAACCGGTTTGAATGCATCGCCGTTTTGTTTTTTAACTTCACAGTAAAGCTTCTCGGCAGCACCTGCAGCTAAATTTGCATGCACTGTCCAGTATTCTTCTGGAATAAAAGCACGAATTTCTCGCTCTCGCTCCGATACAAGACGCACAGCAACCGACTGAACACGGCCGGCACTTAAACCTCGGGCGATTTTTTCCCAAAGCAAAGGGGAAACCATATAGCCCACTACACGGTCGAGAAAACGTCGTGCTTGTTGAGCATTTACACGGTTTTGATCAACCTTACCGGGCTGTTTAAACGCATCTTGAATGGCCGACTTAGTGATTTCATTAAAGACAACACGATGATACTGCTTGCCTTCACCACCAATGGCCTGCTTTAAATGCCAAGCAATGGCCTCTCCTTCTCTATCCAAATCCGTTGCGAGATAGATGTCGTCAGCGTTTTCCGCTAATTTTTGTAATTCCGCTACAACCTTTTCTTTGCCGGGCAGGATTTGATAATCAGCTTGCCAATTATTCTCTGGGTCAATGCCCATACGCTTAATAAGCTGTTCACGCGATTTTTTCTCTTTATGAATCACCTTTTGTTCCGGTGACAATTTACGCGTTATAGCCGCTTGGCGGGCGCGCTCTTTTGCATCAACAGGCTCTGTCTTAGAACCACTGGTGGGTAAATCCCGAATATGACCAACGCTCGATTTAACAACAAAATCTTTACCAAGATATTTGTTAATCGTTTTTGCTTTTGCCGGTGACTCGACAATAACTAACGACTTTCCCATGCTACTCCAGTTTACGGCTTGTACCGAATGTCGATTTTTTGAGCGAAAATAGATCTTAAACGCTCTCTCTATTATTACTAAAACACAGCCTAGGCGCTTTTGCGAGAGCTTGCCGTGATTTTGAGGTGCACATATATAAGTGCTAAGAATGCCAAGGTCAAGAAAACCACTTTGTAAATGTGGACTTCGACGCCCCTATTTGGTTTTATCACTTAGCTCGCGCTTGTCTATACTGACTGTATATCTCTATTAACATGCAAGCCGTTTAGCCTTGCCTTGCTTAAATATATTGGCCTTAAAGTGTCAGATCAATCCATCGTCTTAATCTGCATTGCTCTAGCTATTTTTGCGTTATTTTTTGTCAGTCTCATTAATCATCGGCAAATGCGGCATAAATTGATACATCAGCGCTTAGTTAAGCTACGTAAGAAAGTAGCTGAGCTTGAGGAGCTAAGTGTCGAAGTTGAAACGCTTACAGGTTCTCGTGTAATCACAGGCATTCTTATCGACCATATCATCGATTTACTTGATGGCATGCTCGAACTTGCTCCCTCAAGTCAAAGCTTAGAGATTACAAGGGAAAACGCCCTCGCTCGTCGAGATGAGCTCCACAATAGTGAGTTTCAAGTTCAGCTTAATCGTATACGCGAAAGCGATGCTCAAATAGCTAGGGCCCAATTTGCCTTGAATGAAGCAGGTGTCATTATTAGAAAGCGACAAGCTGCCGGGCGACTAGAACTGTCACAAATGAACCAACTCATTGAAGAGCTTGCTTGGGCAAAAATGATGGCAGCCGTGGTGAGCTTAGTGGTGCAAGGTCATAAATCCATGGGTGGCACAGACGTGCTACGAGGTTTTTCTTTTTATAAAAAAGCCACCCAATGCGCTATGGAGGCCAACTCAACCGATGAGCGCCGCCACAAACTAATCAAAGAGTTGGCTGAACTTGCCAACAATAAACGTAAAGCACTTAGCTTAGATCTTATGCCTGAAGCTCAATTTAATCCTAAGGAAAGTTCTGAGGCTTAAGAGTTAATGCTGTCTTCTTTGACAGTTTACAAAGCCTTTAACTCAAGCAGCCAAGACCTTAACTGAAGCATAATGTCCTTAGGCTCTGGGCCCAAGCCCTTTTCCCGCCAAACTAAATACAAGCCAATACGGTTCTGCCCCACCCCACAAATCGACTCAGGCAATTGATCTAAATAGCGCTGTAGCGGCAAACCTGCAGAGCTCTGCTGCAAGTCCTTATCGCTCCAGTCCCAATCTTTATGAAAATGAGCCCCATGTTCAAAGCGTTGCCGACTAAGCTCCCATTCCACTACGCTCTCTTCTAAAGCTCGCTCAATAGGCAGCTGGTAATTCACCCTTAGGCCCAAATCATCTGGACTGAGCATACTCACAAGTAAATGCTGCTGGGCCGCTTCAGCTCGCAACGCTGCTTGGCGCTTTGCCCTTGCACTGGGTTTCAACATCATCACTGGGCCAACTGCCATACACACAGCAAGTACTATCATTAAATAAGGTAGGTAAGTCTGCATGTCTAGAGTATCTCAGGGCTTTAAGCGCAAGGCTTGGCGATATAAACTTAAGGTTTGGCGTATTCGAGCCGCGTATGCTGCACCTTAATGACGGAGAATGGAAGTATGAGCACCTATAAACATCTTATGGTAGCCCTGGACTTGAGCAAGGAGTCAGAAGCAGTACTCTCAAAAGCGCGAGCTTTAGCTGCCTCACAGGGGGCTGATATCAGTTTGTGCCATATCGTGGAGCCATTAGCCTTTGCTTATGGTGGAGATGTCCCTCTAGATATGAGTGAAGCGCAAACGATTATAGAGAGCCAAGCAAAGAAACGCATGGCCGCTTTAGTTGATGACATGCAACTAGATACTCACAAACAAATTATTGCCGTAGGCCAAACATCTTCAGAAATTCATGAAGTTGCTAAAGAGCAGCATGCAGATCTCATCGTTGTTGGTAGCCATGGCCGGCACGGCTTGGCCCTATTATTTGGTTCAACCGCTAATGGTGTATTGCACGGCGCCGAAATTGATGTTCTTGCTGTTAGGGTTTAAGAAGATAAATCCTATAAACACATGCTTATTTTAAATTAGCTGCAGTGTTGCGACAGAGGCTATATCGCCTTGTCGTAACACTCTGGCTTAAGGTGCTTCGACCTGAAGATAAAGCGCATCACAGAAGCGCCATACCATTAAGCACGCTCCAAATGTTTACATGGCATCAAGTTCTTCCCAGCGTTCGTACATAGTGCTTAGCTTCTGCTCTTGATCGGCTAACTCAGCCAACACCGCTTGAACTTGTTTCTCTTCTTGACTATAAAAATCAGCAGCGCACATTTGCGCATTAAGCTGCTCAATGTTTGCTTCCGCTTTTTCTATCTTTTCTGGTAGATTTTGCAGCTCGCGCTGAAGCTTGTAACTGAGCTTCTTTTTAGGTTTGTCATCACTTGGGCTCTGAGTTGCAACTTTGGCTTGCGCGGCAGCCTGTTTTGACGCTGAGGCTTGCCCTTCATTGCTGATGGCAGCCCAGCTTCCCCCTTGATTAATCCAGTCCTGATAACCACCAACATATTCACTTAGTTTACCGTCGCCTTCAAAGACAATACTTGAAGAGACAACATTATCGACAAACTCTCGGTCATGGCTGACAAGCAGCACTGTACCTTGATAATCAACCAATAAACTTTCTAGTAGCTCCAGAGTTTCAGTATCGAGATCATTAGTTGGCTCATCCATCACCAGTAAATTAGATGGTTTGCAAAAGAGCTTGGCCAGCATGACTCGAGCGCACTCACCTCCCGACAGAGCCTTAAGTGGGGTTCGTGCTCGTTCAGGGCTAAACAAAAAATCTTGTAGGTAACTTAATACATGCTTGTCTTTGCCGTCTACCGTGACACTAAGGCGCCCTTCACCAACGTTATCAACAACGTTGCGCTCCATATCTAGCTGGGCTCGCATCTGATCAAAGTAGGCCAAATCGATACGTGTACCGCATTTAATGCTACCTGAACTAGGCTCTAACTCGCCTAAAATGAGTTTTAATAAGGTACTTTTACCAGCACCATTGGGCCCTATAAGACCCACTTTGTCGCCTCTGATTAAGATACTACTGAAGTCTTTAATGATCGTACGCTCGGCAAAAGCCACGGAAACAGAATTGAGTTCTGCTACCAGCTTGCCTGAGGCGGTGCCACCGGTGATGTCCATTTTCTCAATTTGAGTTACATTGCGGCGCTCAGCACGTTGCTCACGCAATTTTTTTAGTGCTCGAACTCGGCCCTCATTGCGTGTACGGCGGGCTTTAATCCCCTCACGTATCCACGCTTCTTCTTGAGCTAGTTTTTTATCAAACAAGGCATTGTGTTTAGCCTCGTTTTCAAGCTCTTGTTTTTTGAACTCCAGAAAACGACCGTAATCGCCTTTCCATGAGGTCAAGATGCCTCGATCAAGCTCTGCAATTTGAGTCGATGTGGCGCGCAAAAAGGCGCGATCATGGGTGATGGTGATCACAGCGCCTTTAAAGTTAGTTAAGAACTCTTCTAACCATTGAATCAGGCCTACGTCTAAATGGTTGGTTGGTTCGTCTAATAACAGTAAATCAGGCTCACTCACTAAAGCGCGTGCTAAAGCTGCCTTACGGCGCCAACCGCCACTAAGCTCCGCTAGTTTCTGGCCTTGATCTAAGCCTGTTTGCTTAAGAATACGATTTAAGCGGTGCTCAAAGGTCCAGCCATCAGCAGTATCAATACGTTGCTGAAGCTCAGCTAGGCGATCAAGACTTTGACTTTCTGTATGGCTCTCCTTCTCGTACTCAGCCAAGTCGTGTAGAAGTTGGGCGCTGCCCTGAGCAACATAGTCTGCAACGGCTTGCTCAGAACTGGGGGGAAGTTCTTGTTCTACCACCGACACACGCAAGTCTGGATGACGCCAAACCGTGCCAGAATCCACTTCTTGTTTGCCTGACAAGATACGCAATAACGTCGATTTACCCTCACCATTGCGACCAATTAGACCTATTCGCTGGCCTTTATCGAGCAATAAAGAAGCCTGATCAAGAATGTGGCGCTCTCCAAAAGCTAGATCCACATTTTCCAGTCGAAGCAAGGGCATAGGATTCTCCTAAAGCAAAAGCGCAGAATAATAAGCGATTGCCCGCCAACACCCCAGCACTTAAGAGATTTATTCGCTCTTTAGAATGATTTATCTCTAGCAGCGACCCAGCTTTTACGCCAAAATAATAGTAAGTAATGGCCTTCAGTACTGAGCAAACTGATCTTAGCCAGTGATTTTGATAGGGTCAGACCCAAGCACCTTGTAGTACAAAAGCGCAATGTCTAAAGATAACACCGTTAATCGCAGATCGAGTCTATTAAGTCTAGCCAAGCAAGTACGAACGCTGCTGGCCCTACTCTGCCTGTTAATTGGAACAAGCAGTCAGGCCAGTGAGCTTGATCAGCAGCGTTATCACTACGAACTGGCCAAAAGCAGCCTAAAAAAAGGCGACCTTGTTAGCTTTCAATCCTATTACGATCAATTAGGCGACTACCCTCTTGCCCTCTACCTTGACTACAGCATCGCTCGCAAAGCTTTAAAGCCACTTGATAACGCTGTTGTTGAAGACTTTTTAGAGAAGAACAGTGATACCTATCTCGGTAAAAATCTGCATAAACAATATTTGTACATTCTTGCTAAACAAAATAACAGTGAGAAATTCCTCTATTGGTACGACGATGAACTCGCGAACACTGCACTTCGATGCAGCCATATGCTTTGGCGTGCAGACAGTGGTGATGACAGTGTTTGGCACGATTTACAAGCCCTGTGGCTCAAACCTAGCTCTTTGCCTCAAGAGTGCGACCCCATAATCAAAAAGTGGCGTAAAAGTGATTACTGGCAAGACGATTACGCTTGGCAGCGTTTTCTCTTAAGCATGCAGGCAGGTAAACGAGGCCTAGCAAGGTACTGCGCTTCTCTATTGCCCGCCAGTTATGATACTTACATAAAGCAAGTACAAGATTTAGATGCTAAGCCCTACCTGATACGCCAGCATAAAAATTATCGCACCCGAACACTGGATACGCAGCGCGTCATTGCCTTTGGTATTAGAGGTTATGCAAAGCGCCACCCAAGTGAGGCTCTTGCTCACTGGGAACGTTATGAGGCGGCACGTATTTTCAACGAAACCATTGTTTACGACACCAAAACCGACCTTATTAAGCGTTTGATACGTAAAGGCGAGTTTAGCGATGTGCAGCGCTTATTGGAAAGTAGCCCTTCTGTTCGCCAAGTTAATAGCATAGAGCGGCTTATTCGCGGCTACTTAAGAGAACAGCGCTGGGCAGATGTGGTCAGCAGCATTGAACTCCTGCCAAATAAAGAACAGCAAAGTGATCGTTGGCGCTATTGGCAAACCCGAGCTCAGCTTGAACTTGACCCGAATTATGCCGTTCAGGCCAGACAGCACTATCTAGAGCTCAGTAAAAACCGCAGTTTTTATGGCTTTTTGGCCTCAGATTTCTTGGGCCAAAACTACCAGTTACAAGCTCAAGATAGCAAAGTCGATGAGCAGGTATTAGAGCTGTTAAAGCAGCGACCAGCTATGCGAAGAGCTCATGAACTCTGGCTAACAGGACGTGAGCGAGAAGCACATGCGGAGTGGTATTACGAAACATCTAATATGTCGGCCGCGCAGTTACTTGCAGCTGCAAAACTGGCTTCCGAGTGGGGCCGTTACGATCGCGCAATTCAAGCCATGGCGATGGGTAAACAGTGGGATCAATTAACCATGCGCTTCCCCCTTGCCTACGAGTCCTTTGTTACTAACGCCGCTAAAGATACTAACGTCGATGCAACCCTTATTTTCGCCGTAGCCCGCCAAGAAAGCGCAATGTCGCCTCAGGCAAAATCGCCCGTTGGTGCTCGAGGGTTAATGCAACTAATGCCCAAAACAGCGTCTCAAACGGCCAAAAAAGGTGGCATCAAGCATCAACTTGCCGATCTGTATCTGCCTGAACACAATATTGCCTTAGGCAGTCTCTACTTGAGTCAATTACTGGAGCAATATGAAGGCAATCGTATTTTAGCTGCAGCAGCTTATAACGCAGGCCCTCATAGAGTTAAACGTTGGCAGGCCAAGACAGAGCATGAACTGGCCTTCGATACCTGGATTGAAACTATCCCATTTAAAGAAACTCGCCGCTATGTTCAAAACGTGCTGACTTATGCCGTTATATACAGCCATCGCATGGGTGAACCAGAGCCGCTTATAAGGAAAAATGAAGCAAAAAAATTGCTCTAGCCTATGCTTAATATGACCGTATTAATAGCAAGGAAGGCTCATGAGCCAAGACAGAGAAATGGGCGTCTCGTCATTAAGTCAGGATTGGTCTCACGTTCGTGAAACCGTGAATATGCTCTATCTGGCAATCTGCCAAATTGAAGCCACCCTTGGGGACAGCAACGTGTCTGTTGAGACACTGACCCAAAGCTTTACCAGCCTTGCCAACCACACCCACTCTATAGCCGATCAAGCCAAGCAACTTAATGATCCTGAGGAGCTTGATGTCTTTAAAAAAGATGTCAGCACAACAACAACTGAACTGCAAAGTAATATCAGCGCCTCTATCGAGGCCTTTCAATTTTACGATAGAGTTTGCCAGCGCTTAGATCATGTCAGCACCAGCTTAGAGAAAGTCAGCGACTTACTAGGTAGCGACAATCAAATATGTGACCCCAATGCATGGAAAAACGTGCAAAACGGCATTAAGTCTAGCTACACCATGGAAGCAGAACATCTGATGTTTGAATATTTAATGCGTGGCGGCTCTGTACAAGAAGCCTTAGAAATATACAAACATCATTTTGAGAAAGAGCAGAACGACATTCAAAACAATGATGAAATAGAGCTTTTCTGATTAACGCAGATAGACTTGCACAGCCACTTCACTCTCCCCCCAACTCATCCATCAAGCTGCAGCTGTGAGACCCACTGAGCAAGCTCTAACTGATCAAAAGGCCAGGCTAATTCCGATGCCCCAGCCTCAAGCACAGGGATACGATGGGCATATTTCACCATCAAGCTTTTATCGTTTGTTATATCCTTTTTTATTACACGAAAACGGCTTGATAATTTCAGCCTGTAACAGAGCTCCATTGCTTCATCACACAAGGGGCAAAAATCAGAGCGATACAGAATCAAAGTGGGTAACATTATTACTACCAAATTAAAGGCAAGGATTGAAAAGCAAAGGCTGTAAACTTAGAACTTAAGTCTTGAATAGGGCATTATATCGGGCGCTTTAAAAAGCAGCACCTTGACTCTTTTCTGCCTATGGCATTGTTTACATTGATTTATAACTCATTATAAATGAGTTCGACACACGGATACGTCATAACTTTATGTTTAACACCCGCAGCGCCGGCGCAACAGATATTGGCCTTAAACGAGAAAATAATGAAGATACTTTTCTGCACGCTGCTAATTTGGGCTTATATATAGTTGCTGACGGCATGGGTGGCCACGCCTCTGGTGAGGTCGCAAGCAAATTGGCTGTTGAGGTCATTAGCGACAAGGTACAGCAAGGCATGCAGCTTAAAGCAGCTATATTAGCCGCCCACCAAGTGATCATAAGCACCGCAGAAAAAGACGCGACACATCACGGCATGGGCTCGACTCTCGTAGCGTTAAAGGAATCTGAGCTTGATTATGAAATAGCATGGGTAGGTGACTCAAGAGCCTATCTTTACAATCCGGCAAGTGATAAAGCGACATCAGAGTTGCATCAGCTCACCACCGACCATAGCTATGTGCAACTCTTGCTGCAAAATGGAGCCATTGACGAGTCAGAACTAAACAGCCACCCAGAGAAAAGCGTGATTACTCAGTGCCTAGGCTTTTCACAAGCGGCCCACATCAATATTGATAGTGTTGCTGGCGAATGGCATCAAGGAAAACGTATTTTGCTGTGCTCCGATGGTTTAAGTGATGTGTTAAGTAAAGAAAAGCTGTTGCTGATCTTAGAGCAACAGCAGAATAACAAAAAATGCTGCCAAGCCTTAATTCAAGCAGCATTAGATGCAGGTTCGCATGACAATATAACGGTTATGCTTATTAACGCCCCAGTGGATAAACGGTGCTTTTGGTCATGGTCTCGTTGATACGGTGTCTCTGCCCCCTAATACGCAGCCCTAAAGATAAGGGGGGATCATCAGCTTAATTAAGTAACCAGATCTCTAGCACAGTACATCATCGGCAAAGTCTGTCACCTATAAGCCTGTGTTCTTATACATTTTATGGTATAAAGCAGCGCCAAACGCTAGGGCTCACGGTTCATGCGCAACACCCCACTTCTTATTGCCAAAGCTGTTATTGCCAGCTTATTTATCGCCGCTCTTGTGTGGTGGGCTCAAGCGCACCTCGACTGGCGAGATGTACTTAGTGCGTGGCAGCGTGTAAGTGTGTTGGATGTAGCACTTGTGGTGGCATTAATACTACTAAGTCACGGGCTGCGCGTCTTACGTGTGTTTCTGGCCTATCGACGTTTACAGCCAGTCAGTTTTGTCAATGTGAGTGGTGTCAGCTTAAGTCACAACACCATTAGCTTCTTATTGCCCATGCGCTTGGGTGAATTAGCGCTTCCCCTTCTCAGCCGAAAAAAACTTGATATCAGCTACTCTTACAGCTCGGCAACCCTCTTGTTGTTGCGGGTTTTTGATGCACACTGGCTGCTGATTTTACTGTCTATCACCGCGTCTTCATCGTATTTAAGCGATCAAGCCAACAGTATTATTTGGCTTATCATAGCCTCAACACCTGTTGTGCTTGCTGTACTTGTTTATTTTTTAGCTAAAGCGCCACGCTTTAGCTCGATACGCCCATTGGTACAAAGCCCAAGCTTACTTATAATGCTCTACCTTTGTACCGGTGCAATCTGGTTAGTAAAACTCAGTGCGCTGGCATGGCTTGCAAGCGTATTAGGACAGATAGATATTCAACATGCGTGGTTGGCCACGATATTAGCGGATGCAAGTGCCCTCTCTCCAATTACAGGCTTTGCCAATGCGGGCACATTTGAAGCGGCCTTTGCCTTACCATTACTGCCTTTAGGCTACGACAGCGCTGTTTTAGTTGGCGCTGCATTGAACCTTCACCTACTAGTGTTGGTCACAAACATCGGCGCAGGCTTAATTGGCGCTTTGATACTTACTTTTAATAAATCTGAAAAACAGGTGCCATAGATGCCTTTACCTAGTTTGACTGTCGTTGTACCCATGTATAACGAAGTAGACAACGTACAACCTTTGTTCGATGCCTTAGAAGATGCCCTAGGCCAGTACGATGGCCCTTGGAAAGCCATTTTAGTGAACGATGGTAGCGTAGATGACACCGCCAAACGCCTAAATGAATGCGTTGAAAAATACGGTGATCGCTACCGTCACATTGAGCTACAACGCAACTTTGGCCAAACTGCGGCCATGCAAGCAGGCATTGATGCGGCAGATACCGATCTTATCGCAACCATGGATGGCGATTTACAAAATGACCCTGCTGATATCCCTCGTTTGGTAAAAGAACTGTTAGAGCGCGACTTAGATCTACTGCAAGGCTGGCGCAAAGACCGTAAAGATCACCTTGTCAGCCGCAAGGTTCCTTCACGTTTTGCCAACCGATTAATTCAACGAGTCAGCGGCGTAAAACTTAATGATTACGGCTGTAGCATGAAGGTCTACCGCGCTGATGCACTTAAGCAGATTCGTCTTTATGGTGAAATGCACCGCTTTATTCCTGTTTGGATGGCGACAGTTTGCCCTCCTCATCGTATTGGTGAAACCGTTGTAAACCATCGTGAGCGTTTAAGTGGTGAAAGCAAGTACGGTATTAGCCGCACTTTTCGTGTCCTTATCGACTTATTGTCGGTGTTTTTCTTCCTCAAGTTCCGTGCTCGCCCGGGCCACTTTTTTGGCTCTATCGGTTTATGGGTTGGTTTATTAGCATCACTATTATTGACCTATCTTGCAGGCGTTAAATACATTGGTGGAGAAAACATAGGCGATAGGCCGCTTTTGCTGGTTGCCAGTTTACTGATCATCGCTTCTTTACAGTTTTTAACAACGGGTGTGTTGTCGGAGATTCTAAGTCGAATTTTCTTCCAGACAACTAATGTAAAAAGCTACAAAGTACGTGAACCGCTTAGCTATTCGTTTAAATCTGACTCAGATAATTCAAGCTCAGACAACGAACAAGCTTAATATTAGTTAGCCTATATAGAGAATCGCGTGAACGCTCGAGTCCAATCTTTCTTATATTCACCTTGGTTTATTGTTTTATGTACAGGGCTTAGCTTTTGGCTAGGCTTAGGTGCTTTACCACTCTTTGATTTAGATGAAGGAGCGTTTACTGAAGCCACACGTGAAATGCTCGCAAGTGGCGTTTATTCAGCTACCTATCTCGATGGTGAGCCACGTTACGACAAACCCATTTTCTTTTATTGGATTCAAGCTCTCAGCATCAAAACCTTAGGCTTTAACGAGTGGGCATTTCGTATGCCTTCGGTTTTGGCAGCCTGCCTTTGGGCTTGGGCTGTTTTTTTGTTTGTTAAAGAACAGCTAGGTCGTGAAAAAGCCCAAATAGCCACCCTATTTCTTGTTAACTGTTTATGGGTAGCCTTAATTGCGCGCTCAGCAATTGCTGATGCCTTACTGAATTTATTTCTAACCCTTACCTTTTTTGATATCTGGCGTTACATACAAACAGGCAAGCAAAAATATGCTCTGCGTTTGTACCTATGGATGGCCTTGGGCACCTTAACTAAAGGCCCTGTAGCCGTTGCGGTTCCTTTAGTTGTCAGTTTTATCTACCTAGTCAGCAGCAAAAGCCTCAAACAACACTGGTCTTGCTACTTTAATTTCAAAGGCTGGTTTGTCTATGCCTTAGTGGTTTCCCCTTGGGTTATCGCCGTCAGTCTTGAACAGGGTTACGGCTTTTTTGAAGGTTTTATCCTCGAGCACAATTTAAAGCGTTTTTCTGACACTCGAGAAAGCCATGGTGGCAGCTTATTCTATTACGTTGCTGTCTTGCCTTTGATTATCTTGCCATTAACAGGTTTGCTAGGCCCTGTTTTCGCAAAAGCCAAACAGCATTGGCAGGGTCAGCTTAGCCGCTACTTAGTGTTGTGGTTTTGTGTCATCTTTTGTTTGTTTTCATTTTCAAAGACACAGCTGCCTCACTACATTCTTAACAGCTTTGTGCCACTAATCATTCTTATGTGTGCCCTGAGTAAGCTTGAAAACAACTATCGCTGGGCCATGGTTTTCCCTGTACTGTTTTCAGCTTTGCTTATCTTTTTACCTGAATTACTAGGCACTGCGGCCGATTCCAGTAAGGGCTTTGATCAAGCCACATTAGCAAATTGGCAACAAGCGCTACCTGAGTATTATCGAGTTTGGGCAATCGTTTTGTTTGTACTTATGATTGCCCTGACTTTTGCGCCTAAGCTTGCCACATGGCAGCGTATTAGTTTGGCGGGTTTAAGCTTAAACACCTTGTTTTTTACTGTGATAGTAACGGTTATTTTTAATCTGCAACAAGCGCCCATTCAGGACATGATTCGAGTAAGCCAAGAGCAGTATTCAGGTGAGCCTGTAGTGGCTTACCGCATGCATATGCCTACCTTTAGTGTCTATCGTAAAGAAATCACCGAGTTACGCACACCCGCGCTCGGCGAATTATCTCTTGTTCGTATTGATCGCTTAAAACGGCTTGAGGATGAAGTAAGCCCTCTTGCAGTTAATCAATTACATAAAAGTGGCGGCCTAATTCTAGTGCGTGTCGTCGAAGCTCACCACTAGATACAAGGAATGCATCTTGTTAGCTGTTATTAGCCATTATTTTACTTTTGTAAAAACGCACTTTCTTAGCGAGCTACAGCACGGTCGCGAGCAAGCACTGCAACAAAATAAAAAAACTGCCCAAGCACTGCTTATTTTTGTAGCGCTTGCTTGGTTATGTGCAGCGGTCTTACTTGTCACAGGTGGTTACCACAGTGCATTTTTAAGCATTAATGCAATGGGCGCACATTTTAGCCCCGCCTTACTGCACCACCTCACAAGCTTTGGTGACGGTGTCTTTATTCTCTCACTTTTATTACTGCTTGCACATAGACGAATCCCCCTGCTCTACTGCATTCTTATTGCAGGCGTTACGGCCGGCATTATTGCCCAGTTGATTAAGCGCAGCCTCAATATAGAACGCCCACCTGCTGTGCTTGATCACAATACCTTCCACTTGGTGGGCAAAGCCTTAAAAAGTAAAAGCTTTCCATCGGGGCACACCACCACCGCATTTTTAACTGCATCGGTCTTGATGTTGTTTAGCGACAAACTGTGGCAAAAACTCCTGTTAGCGGCAGTGGCCATTCTTGCTGGCCTTAGCAGAATATGGCTTGGCGTTCACTGGCCAATTGATGTACTTGTAGGGGCAGGCATTGGTAGCGCAGTGGGTGTTTGGGCTTGGTATATCACCCAAAAACGGCAGGCTCGTATTTCCGCAGGCTCGATTATCTTTGCCTTAAGCCTGTTATTTATTGCCGGTTTTGTAGCGCTCTTTGATAAGAACGATTACCACTTTGCCCAGTGGATGATCTCTCTGATTGCTATTATTGGTCTCTGGAAAGCCACTAAATTTTACTTTATTGGTCAGGGCTCTCATCACTCACAAACACCAATACCCGTATTGCAAGGGATACAAGACAAGTTAAAAAGTCCTGAGTTTGTATTTTATGGCTTCTTACTGATATTAACCGCCTATCGCATAGTGGTTATTACCCAGCCTCACCTCACCCTGTTTTACGATGAGGCCTATTATTATCATTGGTCGCTTAATCCAGACTTTGGTTATTACAGCAAACCACCGATGGTTGCGTGGTTTATTGCTCTGAGCACCCAACTCTTTGGGGCCTCTGTGACCAGCGTAAAGCTTGCTGCACCACTACTTTATTCTGCGACTGCATGGTTAGTCTTTATTTCAACACGCCGCTTAGCAAACAGTGAAAGCGCGCTTGTCGCAGGTTTAATACTGCTAGTCGCTCCCATTGTTGGTTTTAATTCTGAATTTATAACCACCGATGCACCTCTGTTTTTATTCTGGGCCTTAAGCTTGTATTGCTTTATTCGAGCGCTAGAGCAGAACAAGCTGCTTTGGTGGTTAAGCTTAGGGCTTGCCTGCGGTTTAGGTATGCTAAGCAAGTACACCATGGCGCTTTTACCGGCCTCAATTTTTGCTTATCTTTTAATTGATTCAGACAAAAGAAAACTTCTACTTAATTACAGGCCTTGGCTTGCGGCAATACTTGCAGGCCTACTCTTTGGCCTGAACCTTTGGTGGAACAGCCAGCACGAATGGATTGCATTTGCCCATACCTCTGAAATTTCTCAACAGGATAAAAACAGCCTCAATCTAATAGGCTTTATTGAGTTTGTACTTGGTCAACTGTTTGTCCTAGGGCCTATTGCTTGCTATATGCTTTGGCGTGTGCGCAAGAGCTTAAAACAGGCATTAAGCTTAGACAGCGAGCTGCGCAGTAAAGTACTAATGCTGATCTGCGTGGCACTTGGTATTCTATTGGTTATTAGCTTACAGGCCCTTAGCTCACGAGCATTTATAAACTGGGCTGCGCCTTGGATTATTGGCGCGTCGATGTTGATTGGCCTCTTATGCCACTTTACAAATGGCTACTCAAAACTTATACGCCTTACTTGTTTAAGCCAGCTCTTATTGCTTTCGTGTTTTTACCATTGGCCTCAACTGCAAAGCTATCTAGGAATTGAAGCGACTAAGCGCAACACCCCTTATCAGCGGGTACTTGGTTGGGAAGAAATGGCTCAACAATTAAGCCCTTACCTTGAGCGTCACCCCAGTGCTGTACTAGCAAGTGACGAACGGGACTTACTTGCCTACCTTGGTTTTCATGCACAACCAGGTGAAGACCGGCTTTACCGCTGGAACTCAAATAAAGATAATGTGCGTGATCACTACGATTTAAAATACAACTTACGTGAACTTACAGGCAGCCAGCAAGACATTATCTTTGTTGCTAAACACCCCTTAAGTGCCAGCCAATTAGCGCGTTTCGAACACTCGAGCTATCTAGCCAAGCTGCATCAATTTGTGCTGAAAGGCAAAGAGCACACTGTATTTGTTTATTATTTACAAGGCTTTAAAGGATATGAATAAGCCCATCAACACGACTCCTGCTCCGAGCCTGTTAAGCTGCTTAGCTCCTTACGGAATAGGCGCCGCTTTTGTTGCCTGCCTGATCTTCTTTTTGGTTTTTCCAAATTTAGATATAGATATTAGCGCCTACTTCTATGACAACGGCTTTTACTGGAACGATAATCTATTGATTCGCGCTATATATTGGTTTTTTGCCAAGATTCATGCGCTTATTTTACTCGTGCTTATAGCTTTGTGTATTTATTACGCAAAAAAGCATCGTCGTAATGATAAACTTGCGGCCGTTTTTTTATTGAGCAGCCTTATTCTCGGCCCAGGTATCTTGGTCAACTTGGTACTTAAAGACAACAGCCTTGGCCGCCCTCGCCCCGTACATGTGCAAGAGTTTGGTGGCGATGCTAACTACAGTAAACCACTTTATTACAGTGGTGAATGCAAACGAAACTGCTCCTTTGTCAGCGGCCATGCCTCTATTGGCTTTTATTTAATGGCACTGTACTGGATTAATAGAAAAAAACGCTGGTTAATTGGTGGTATTGCCTTAGGCCTTGCCATTGGATTAACCCGAATCATGCAAGGTGGACACTTTTTTAGTGACGTAATCTTAGCTGGTTGGGCTGTGTACTTTGTGTGCGTTGGCCTCGACAAACTGATTCTTAATAGACGCAGTCACACTGCCTCTAACTAACACTTACTCATCTTAACTACTTTATCCTGGGGGACGAACGGATGAAAAAATTATTAGCAATGAGCCTTGGTGGCGTAGCTATCGGCGCAGCCCTTCCAAGCTTTGCAGAAGACGCAGAGGTTGTACCAAGCACTGTTGAGTTTGGTCTGATTATGACAACCGGTAATACCGAAACCAGCTCTATTACAGGCCGTGCGGATATTCATCAAGATCTTACCAACTTCCGTAATCACTTCGTGATCGAAGGTTTGCAGTCAAAAGACGAGGTTGATATTGAAGACGCAGATACAGGCGTAACCTATAAAGGCGAGCGCACCACTGCCGAAAAATACTTTATGTCTGCACAGTCAGATTACAAACTGAATGACGAGTACATGGGTCTATTTGGTTTTGCTTCTTACGAGCAAGATAAATTTACCGGTTATGAATACCAGTCAACACTCGCTATCGGTTTTAGTGATCGAGCTCTTAACTTCAGCAAAGGTCATCTAGACTATAGCGTGGGTCCGGGTGCCGCGTTTGCTGAAACAGAAGATAGCATTGATGCTAACGGTGAGTTCCTTCCAGGCGAAGCCAGCACCAATCCTATTCTTCGTGGTTCACTTAACTTCCTATACAACATCAGCGAAACCTCAGCGTTTACTCAAACCTTTGCAAGTGACATAGGTGTACAAGAACACCAAAACACCAAAAGTAAATCTGAAACCGCTATTACCGCACGTATTATTGGCAGCCTAGCGATGAAAGCCGCCTATGTTGTTGATCACAACACTCACGTACTTGCTGGTAAGAAGCATGCCGATACACAAACATCGATTACTCTTGTGTACAGTTTCTAAACCTAGCATGTAACTAAGCCCGCAGTTGCGGGCTTTTTTTTGCCAATTTTTTGAATACTGTTATTCTGTTTTTATCTCAACTTACAGCGAATGGAATCCCATGAAAAACACGTTTCTACAAACGCTTGCCGCGCTAGGCTTAGGTATCAGCTTAGTACTTTCACAGACTGCACTTGCCGACCCTTTTGCTAAAGGCTCCAAACGAGTCGGTGTGACCTTAGGCTCAGGCAGTAGTTTTAATGAAGATTACCTAATTCTTGGTGTAGGTGGTGGTTATTTTGTAACGAAAGGTTTGGAGTTAGGCCTTGAAGGCCAAGCATGGCTCAACGGCGACCCTAGCATTTACGAGATCACCCCTACCGCGACCTATATAGTCACCCAGCTTGGTAAATTCAAACCGTACGCAGGTGTCCTTTACAAGCAAACCTTTATTGATGGCCTAGATGATCAACAAGCCTATGGCGGTCGCGCCGGTGTTATATTAGATGCAACATCAAAGATGTACGTTCGAGCAGGTGTTGTGCAAATGAAATATCAAGACTGTACCGAGACTCGCTTTGTGAGTTGTACAGAAACCTACCCCGAACTTGCTTTGATGTTTTCTCTATAAGACTAAAGTGGGGTTATTAATAATGAGCCCCACCTTCTTCAGCTTTACACAACCTAAATTTGAATAGCTTTTGTCGTATTAACCACGCTTAATACGCACAACTTTCATCACTTCAAAAGGTATACCGGCAACGCTTTCTTGATCAACATAATAAGTAAGGTTGACTCGAGCGCCTTTCAGGTTTTGATAATTACCTTTACGTTTAAACTTAAACGGCACATCACAGCCTTCTATCATCAGCGTATGTAAAACCCACTCAGCGCTATCTCGCTGAACATGGCTGACAACCTTCATCAACTCAGAATGAATAAGCTCTCGATTTTTTTCTACTAATTTTTTAGGATCAGACTGCATCGGTTTTATGATCTATGTTTATATCAAGTTTAAGAGAAGTAGTTTTTCATCCACTCATAGAGTCGATCATCGCTCAACTCGCTAAGAGCTAGCAGCTCAAATTCGTCTGCAGGGTCTTGCTCAATATAAGAGAACTGAAAACGCACAATCGCGGGCATCTCATCTTGCAGAATAATGATAATACGCTTACCCGACTTTAAGCAGTCGATTGTCATGGTGTCGGCATTAATGCCCATGCCTCGTAACTTGCGGCTTACCCCCACAACAGGATTGATATCGCTAAAGTCACTCTGAATACGAGCATGTGCGTTTGAGGCACAGTCTGACAAAAGCTCTAAAGGGTCTTTTTCTTGGCTATTACTAATGCTATTCATAAAATCATCGTTATTAAATCTAAACTCATTATCTCAGTATTAATACTAAAGATCATTTTCAATTTAAGTATGCTGTCGACATATTAAGCTAAAACAAACAAATTCTTTATTAAGTCTCTTTATAGTTACTAACACCTTTAGCTCCTAAGCATAATATTAATTGACAGACACACGCCAACTCAAACTATAATGATAATTATTATCAAATGAGCAAGGGCTGATTCAGTGCCCTAGTACAAACTTCAAAAGAGACTTAGGTCCATGCAAGAACAGCCGGTAACTGACTCTAGTGCATTTAATTTTAGTGACAAGCGAATATGGGTAACGGGGGCAGGACGCGGTATAGGGCTTGAAACAGCAAAGGCCTTTTGCCAAGCAGGTGCCACAGTCACAGGCTTTGATCTCGCTTTTGAAGAACAACACTACCCCTTTAGCACTTGCTTGTTAGATTTACGCTCACCAGAGCAAATAGCTTGTGTATGCCAAGATAAACTCAATAAAGATAAACAAGTAGACGTACTTGTTAATGCTGCGGGTGTCTTACGACTTGGCAATTTAGATGAATTAAGTGGCGATGATTGGCAGGCCTGCTTAGATGTTAATGTGTCCTCAGTGTTTTATTTAGTACAGCAACTAAATAAAACATTTAAGCAACAAAAAAACAGCGTCATTATTAATATTGCCTCAAATGCTGCTCGAGTACCACGCATGAAAATGGCGGCTTACTGCGCATCCAAGGCAGCATTAGAAAGTTTAAGTCACTGCATAGGTTTAGAGCTCGCCGAATACGGCGTACGCTGTAATTTAGTGTCACCCGGATCAACAAACACCCCAATGCTGCAGTCTATGCTGGCCGACGAAGACGCTCTGGCTCGGACCTTAAAAGGCTCGCTAGCCACATACAAAAACGGCATCCCACTTGGCAAGCTTGCCCAACCTAAAGACATTGCCAGCAGCGTATTATTTCTTGCATCCGACATGGCAGGTCACATTACCCTTCAAAATCTAGTTATCGATGGAGGCGCAACACTGTCAGCTTAAATGCATTGTTCAAATGCTTACGGATAAAAAACGCCCTACTTCTAGTTCGCCTTAAAAGTACATTATGAATAAAAAAATACTGCTCGATTGTAGTTTAATCCTAAGCAACGCCCACTTCAGAGCCGTTTTTATTGCTCGAACCATATCACTATTAGGCTTAGGATTGTTGGTGGTTGCCTTACCCAAACAGGTTTACGAAATAAGTGGTGATACCTTACAGGTTGGGCTTGTACTCGCACTTGAAGGCGCAGGGCTTTTTGCTGGTTTACTTTTAGGGGGAGTCTTAGCAGACCGTTACGATCGTAAAAAACTTATCGTATTGGCACGTAGTATTTGTGGTCTGGGTTACGCTACTCTAACCGTAAATGCGCTCTTTGCCCAAGCATCCCTTTCTGTTATATACACCTTTTCACTATGGAACGGTTTTTTTGGCGCGCTTGGTATTAGCGCATTATTAGCAAGCATGCCCCACATTGTAGGCCGAGAAAAACTATTAGAAGCTCGAGCAATCAGCATGCTTTCAATGCGCCTTATTGGTATTGCAGCACCAGCCCTTGCCGGCTTAATCATTAGCCTTGGCAGTGTCGCTTGGGCCTATGGACTCACTACACTGGGCACAATCATCACAGTCATATCTCTATTGCATTTACCCTCTATGCGGCCGAGCAGACAAGTAGATCACGTCCAGCCAATAACAGCTTTATTTGATGCTTTAAAATACATATGTAATCAGCCACTTATTCGAAGTCTAGTTATTATGGGAGCACTGATAAGCGCTAGTACAGCCATTAGAATTTTCTTTCCCGAACTGGTTGCGCAATATTTTAGCAATCAAGCTTGGGTACTTGGTTTATTTTATGCAGCTGTTCCCGCTGGCGCTGCATGTGGCGCGTTTCTCAGTGGCTGGGCTCAAAACATCAAACGGCCTGGAAAAACTATGACCTGGGTGAGTATTGCAGTATTTACCTGTGTCGTGGCATTTGGTCTAACATTCAGCCTAACGACCGCCTACTTATGGCCGACATTATTGTGCTTATTTGTCTTCGGCTACTTAAATACAATAGCCTCACTTTTACAATACACCTTACTACAAGCGCACACACCTGATCATTACTTAGGGAGAGTGAACGGGCTTTGGACGGCACTAGATGCAGGAGGTGATTCATTGGCCATGTCTGGCGCTGCCATATTGGCAAAAATCGCTGGCACAACACTAAGCATAGTCAGCATCGGCACCATTGCATTAGCCATAAGCGCTACGATAATGAGCCTCTCCAGCCCTTTACGCAGAGCATGCTTTGAGCCGGCTTTAGAGGCTAAGAATTAATTACAAGAGAGCTGATACACGCAGGTGACGATATAGCCTTCCCATATAATAAATCGGCCAGCTATTTTTTTATGACGAGGTAAGTTATGAGCTAACTCTTTACTTAAGCTTAAAGTAAACGAGCCTTTAGTTGGCTCTAGCTCAACTAACTCAGCCGCTTTAAAATCAAAATAACAAGCAACTGAATAATATAGAGCCTTAAATAAACTTTCCTTTGCTGAAAAGACCAAGCTTAAAGAAACAGTTTTGTCTATTGATCCAAGCATCGCAGCGCTATTTATCAGTTGTTCTTCAGAAGGGCTCAATAAACTGGTTTTAATATCGCCCGAGATAGCAGAAACATCGTCAATACACTCTAAATCTACGCCTAAATAATCTAGCCTTGTGCTTTCTGCCATTGCACAGATGGCAACACCGTTACAGTGAGAAATACTTGCATGCACACCCGTAGGCCAACTAGGAGAGCGATGGGTGCCTATAGGTACTTGTAAGTTTTTATAATTAAAATATTTTAGCGCAAGAGAGGCGCAATAACGCCCAGCAAGAAAGTCGGATTTTCGTTTGTTTCTGGATTTCTGTAAGGATGCTGGGAAATCAATTAAAAGTTCTAAAAAAAGATCGTCTTTATAATGAGCTAGAGCATAGTCGCAAGTAAAAAATTGAATAAACTCAGAAACAGGCTGACCAAGATTAAAGTTAGAAGCAAGAGTATTTGGCTTTATGAACATAAGAAGCAATTGCAGCTCTTATAAGAAGCCACTAATTGAAAATCATTATCAGCCCCTTAACATCGGTTAAAGGGGCTGATACCTTTAAAAATTAGAAAGAGTAACCTGCACTTAGATATACGGATTGGCCGCGCTCCAAGTAATCAAAGTTTTCATCTTCTTCAAACAATAAAACATTATTTAAATTAGTCACGCCCAGCTTAACATTAAAGCTATCAGTAATATCCAGGCTTCCCCCTAAATCTACAACACCGTAGGAAGGCACTTTCTCAGCAGAAATAGTTTGCTCACCGACATAACGATATGAAACGAATGTCGATAAATTAGAAATAACCTGCCAATCCAGTTTTACATTAGCAGAGCTCTCTGGCACATAATCAAGGTCTAAATCTGTATCTGTGTCTTTCGCATCTGTCACTGTGTAATTAGCGGATAAACGCAAACTATCAATAATATCTACAGAGGCATCAAATTCCCAACCTTTGTATTCTGCTTTTGACAAATTAATATAACTAATCATCGGTGTAACACCGTCACCGGGGTAAATGCCAACCATGGTTGTCGCATCACGATAAAGCTTGTCAGTCACCTCATTATGGAAATAACCACCACCAAAACTCCAGCGATCTGCCTGATATAAAGCACTTAATTCATACGCGGTGTTTTTCTCTGGATCTAGATCTGGGTTACCCGTTAAATAACACTGGTTTCTACAGCTGATGACCGTATAACCTTCCGTATACTGGAACAGCTCAGGTGCTTTAAAGCCAGAACCGACACCACCTTTAATCACTAAATTATCCGTAGCGCTGAAAACCACATAAGCTCGAGGACTAAAATGAGTACCGTAATCTTCGTGATTATCCACACGCCCACCTAAAGTGAAGCCTAAACGACCAAAATCCAACTCACCCTGAACAAAAGCGGCGCTTTGTGAAATTGTCTCAGCACCAAAGGGCATATCCCTGTCACTAGCAAGCTCGGTTGTACGATATTCAGCACCATAAGAAAGCAGATGCTTACCTAACTTAGAGTTAAATAGAACATCAATATTATTATTGGTCTGCGTAGCATTCGCTGTACCGTCTGGTGTACGTGTATCTCCAGCGTAGGCTGTACTCTGATCAAGCAGCTCAAACTCTTCATACGAGTAACGCACTTGAGAATCGGCCCAATCAAACTTGCCTTTATAAGCTAGATTGACAGTTAAACGATCACTTTCTTGCTGAGTATTCTGTAAGGCAGGGCCACGATACCAATCGTATTCACGCTGATCCTCTACCTTAGTTAGATCAAACTTCAAACTCTGTGTGTCTGATAGCAAGTAATCCAAGCCCACTAAGATAGAACTCGCTTCTTTTCCTTCAATTCCTGAGTTAGCAGAGGCTGGCTCAGGGTATACAAGCCACTCATCGCGGTCATAATAATCGACAGCTATCTTAGCCAAGAGCTTGTCTTTCACAATGGCGCCAGAAGCATAGCCACTGACACGAGTTTGATCACCGCCCTCACCCTCTTGCATTAATGACTTTTCAGCTCGAATGTCACCAGTCCAATCTTCTGACGATTGCTTGGTAATGATATTTACCACACCACCCATAGCATCGGAACCATAGAGTGAGGACATTGGCCCGCGAATGACTTCAACACGCTCAATTGAATCTAAAGGAATGCTTGAAAGATCAAAATCATTACCACGAATCAAGGCATTAGCTGACCCAGTACGATTTCCGTTAATTAAGATTAAGGTGTAGCTAGATTCTAAACCACGGATACGCACAGCACTTCGGCCAGAACTACCATTACGTTGAAGCGTTAAGCCAACACTGTGTTCTAAGGCCTCACCAATATTGGCAACCGGCATACTTTGAATGTCCTCAGCTGTAATCACGCTAACCGAAGCTGGTGCCGTTGCTAAGTCATGCTCGGTTGTTGTTGCCGTTACCACCATTTGCTCTACATCACCTTTACCATCAACATTTGCTTGCGCAGCTGCTGATACAGCTGACATCGCCAGTACAGAACAAGCCAGAGCCAAAGGCTTATGTGTAAATTTAACTATCATTGTTTTCCCTTAATCGTAAGAATTCATGCCCTAACGGAGCAGTAAAAATAGGTATGGCAAAGCCTCAAGTTAAATACAAGCTAGTAGAGCGTCTTGCTCAGATTAAACCGAGTATGCCAGCTAATGACGAGCAGCATTTACCCACACTTAATGCAAATGATAACACTTCTCATATGCATTACAAATAGCACTGACTTGATTTGTGACAGCATTTAGGGCGAATAACAGCAATTTAGTACAAATGCAGACCTATTTTTAGAAGAAGCTAGCCCCTCTTCCCCATAAGCCCGCGCTAAATAAATACTATGGCCGTGATGGATGCCAAGTAATTAACCTGCGTGTCAAACCGATTAAACTTAGCCAAAAAACAGTAAGGTTTAGACTTTCCCTATAAAAACCTTACTTCGTAATAAAACACAGCTTAAGCCGCCACGTATATCAGCAGCATCAATGAGAGACATCGAAGTCGGAGCTGCTTAGTTTTTTGAGATATTAAGCAGGACTGAAAGCTATCCGCTATGCATCCACAGAGGCTGCCCCCCAAAAAAGTTGGCGTCATTTATTCCAGAATTTCACATCATCACACATACGATCAATTCTCATTTGCCCTTACATTATCATTTGATGTACTGTTGAAAATCCTCAGCGTACCAAGGTCAACGGATAATGAAACGAACTATGCTAGGCAGCGCTCAGATGGCGCAAGCTATCGAAGACTACCAACAACACAGTAAGCCATTTTTCTTTAGTAATGGATCTATGGCGCTGCTGGGAATAGGAAAACAAAAATCATTAAATGTAAAAACCTGCTTTTCTAATCTTGATAGTAAGGTTAGAGAACTATTAACTGATTCAAAAACGCCACAATGCGACAATCCCGTAGCACTTGGCATCATCCCTTTTTGCGAGTCGGAGACAGCAAAATTTATAGTGCCGGAACAACTTTATGTGGCCTCTTCCTTACGGCCCGAGCACTTAAAAACCAAGCAGCCCACACCCACCCAGCCACCGTCTATAGCTCCTGAGCCTAAGCCCAGTGACTACACTGATGCCGTCCAAAAAGCGCTGAAGGAAATGACTAAAGGCCGTTTTGAAAAAGTGGTGCTTTCGCGCGCGCTCACGATACAAAGCCGCGAACCTATCGCCTTAAACAATTTACTAGCAACATTGCTTAAGCAAAATAGCAAAGGCTATACATTTTGTGCCGAAATTGGTGAAGGAGAAAATAAAAACAGTTTAATTGGCTCCAGCCCTGAACTATTAGTATCAAGAAAAGGCAGGCAAGTCTGCTCAAACCCTCTAGCAGGATCACGTAAACGCGATATAGAAGAAAATAAAAACGAGACTCTTTCTTTTAGCCTACTTGAAAGTGACAAAGATCTTCGTGAGCATTCTCTTGTGGTTGAGGCGGTTGAAAACACACTGCAAAACCATTGCAGTAATTTATACTCGCCCATGTTGCCATCGGTAATTTCCACCCCTTCTATGCTGCACTTATCCAGCTATTTAGAAGGTACCTTGCAAAATGAAAGCACCAGTGTCTTAAAACTTGCTACAGACCTCCACCCTACGCCTGCAGTATGTGGTTTCCCTAAAGAGGCCGCCAAACAATTTATAGACCAGCAAGAACCATTTGATCGCCGTTATTTTACCGGCTTAGTAGGTTGGGTTGACTCTCGAGGAAATGGTGAATGGGTGGTTGTCATCCGTAGCGCTGAAGTCAGCGAGTTTTCAGTAAAAGTATTTGCTGGTGCCGGTATTGTCGAAGGATCTATACCCAATGATGAACTCGATGAAACCGGCAATAAAATGCGCACTATTCTAAATGCTCTGAATATCAGCCTAGACTCTGAAGGAAAGCCAAAAAAACCATCTGACGGCGTTAATTTAAATAGGACCAAAGAAGCTGAAACAACAAAATTAAATCGAATTAAGATTCTTAGTAAAGCTAAAGAGGCGGCTCAATCTTTCCATAAAAAAGTAACTATCAAAAATGAGGAGCGTGTATGAATAAGCAAGCTTCTGATGCAGCACTCTTCAGCAATTGGCCCGAAGCAGAACAGCGATATTATAGAGAGCAAGGTTTTTGGAAAGACATTAGCATATGCCATGAATTAGATCGCCGAGCCAAATCCCATCCAGAATCTAATGCTATTATTTGTGGCGAGCGAACCTTTACCTATCGCCAACTCCACCAACAAATTGATACTTTAGCGGCTGCATTTATTGACTTAGGCTGTCGTTTTGGTGATCACGCGGTTATACACCTGCCTAATATCGCTGAATTCTATATTGTGTATCTAGCACTACTTAAAATTGGTGTAAAACCTGTATTAGCGTTATCTGCCCATAGAGAAAGTGAATTAGAGTATTTCTTCAAAGCCAGTCGCGCAAAACTAATTATCACCGCCAACCAATTGGGCTTCAGTGCACTTGAGTGCCTAAACAACATGCAATTCGAAAGCCCAAACGAAGTAGTCAAAGTGGTGTGCAATGGGCCAGACAGTTGCAGTAATCATAAAATTATATTTTCTGAAGAATTACTTCAATCGAAAAACACGGTACATATCAATGATTTATTGAGTCGAAATACGACTAAATCCGTCAAACTCCCTACTGAAGCAGAGCTTATTGAGCAAGGCTTTTCTTTTTTCCAGCTATCAGGTGGTACTACGGGCTTACCAAAGCTGATTCCTCGCACCCATAACGACTACTGGTATAGCCTGACAAAAAGCGCTGAGGTTTGTAAATTTGATAGTTCAACTCGCTATTTATGCGCCCTGCCCCCCTCGCATAATTTCCCACTAAGCTCCCCTGGTGCTCTGGGCTGTTTTAGTACTGGCGGCTGCGTTGTCATGGCTCACGATCCAAGCGCACAAACAGCATTTGAGTTAATTGAAAAGCATCAAGTCACCGTGGCAGCTTTAGTGCCTCCGCTAGCCCTTTTATGGCTAGACCTAGTGCAAGAGCAGCGCTGGAACCTCAACTCATTGAAACTACTGCAAGTTGGTGGTTCCCGCTTAAGTAACAATGCCGCCAAGCGTGTTCTAGAACACTTCAACTGCCAACTGCAACAAGTGTTTGGTATGGCTGAAGGCTTGGTTAATTACACTCGTTTGGACGACCCTACAAGTGAAATAATACAAAGCCAAGGTCGCCCAATGTGCGACGCTGATCAAGTTAAAATCGTTGATGAACGTGGCAACAAGGTTGAGCAAGGTGAAAGTGGCATATTACTTACCAAAGGCCCTTATACCATTTGCGGATACTACGATGCGCCAGAGCACAATGCCAGAAGCTTTAATGCCGAGGGCTACTATATTACTGGTGACATAGTTCGGCTAACCGAGCACGGCAACATTCAAGTTGTAGGTCGAGACAAAGACCAGATTAATCGTGGCGGTGAAAAAATTGCTGCAGAAGAAATAGAAAATCACCTACTTAGCCACCCCGATATTCACAACGCAGCACTAATAGCGGTAGATGACGACTATTTAGGCGAAAAAAGTTGCGCCATCCTCGTTTGCCCTAGCATCAAACCCAAAGCACATCAAATTAAGAAATTCTTACGCGGTAAAAGGTTAGCCAACTTCAAAATACCTGATCGCATTGAATTTATAAATGAACTCCCCAAGACCCCAGTTGGGAAAATTAATAAAAAACAACTTGCACAGCAATTTTCAGAATCAAAGGAAGTGTAATGGCCATTCCACGTATAGCCCCCTATCAACTAAATGATATTTTGGAATACAAAAGCAATAAAGTTGATTGGCAAGTCGATACCAACAAGTGTGTTTTACTTGTTCACGATATGCAGCAGTACTTTATTGATTTTTATGATAAAAGCCAGGAGCCTATCCCAAGCTTAATTAAGAACATAAAAGCCATTATTGATGCCTGCCACGAAGCTGATATCCCTGTTGTCTATACCGCTCAGCCAGGAGATCAAACAGTAGAGCATCGAGCCTTACTAAGCGATTTTTGGGGGCCAGGTTTAAAAGCAGATGAAAGACTTACTCGAATCCTTCCAGAGCTAGCACCTAAACCTTCTGATACGGTGCTCACAAAATGGCGTTACAGTGCTTTTCAACGTTCAGACTTTCTAGAACGTTTTCACAACTGGAAAAGAGACCAATTAATCGTTGTTGGTGTCTACGCACATATTGGTTGTTTGCAAACCTGTATGGAGGCGTTTATGTCCGATATTAAAGCATTTATGGTCAGTGATGCCGTAGCAGATTTCAGCCCCGAAGAACATGCTATCGCCTTAGATCTTGTCGCAGGTCGTTGCGGCATGATTACACACACTCAGGCATTACTACAATCGCTTAAAAAAAACGTAAAAAATAGACAAGAGCCATTAGAAGATAAAAGAAAGGAAGCCCTTCCATGTTAGCAAGCTACCAAGAGTTTGAAGCAGCGATCGCTGAGTTATTAGACGTTGATCTTGAAGACCTAGCGGGCTATGAAGACAGCCTGCTAGATTTCGGCCTAGATTCTGTACAGATCATGTCCTTAGTCGGCAAACTTGAACTACAGGGAATACAAGTAAGCTTTATAGAACTGGCCGCCAATGTCGAACTAAGTACATGGTGGAATTTATTATCTAAAAAGAAAGAGAATAACAGCGGAGAAGCGGCATGAATATCAAGGTTGACGTTCAAGATTTTATCGATACAGAGCAAAACCCAAAGCTGCAACCACTGACCGACTCTCAGTCTGGAATTTGGTTTGCACAGTGTCGCGACCCTGATAATCCTATCTATAAAACCGGTGAATATATCGTCATTGATGGGCAGCTTGATTGCGATGTCCTCGCAAAGGCCATCGAGATCACGATAAATGAAGTTGACTCTTTGCACGCCCAATTTGTTACAACCACCGAAGGTCCGCGAATGTATGTTCAACGCAAACCTTGGCAGGTATTGCGACTGGATTACAGTAAGCGCAATAAGGCGATGGATGAAGCTATTAGCTGGATGAAAGGACAGCTACGTGAGCCCGTAAACTTAGAAACAGGCCCCTTATTTGGAATGAGCTTGTTAAAAATGAGTGAGTTAAAGCATATTTGGTTTTTCTCGCTTCACCATATTGCTATTGACGGCTATAGCATGTCACTCATTGCGTCTCGAGTGGCGACTATTTACAACAAATTAATGAATAATCAACTCATTGATGATATTCAACTGGTTTCTCAAGATGCGCTGTTAGCCGAAGACGATAACTACAAAGCCTCTGGGAAATATGAAAAAGATCGCCAGTTTTATTTAAATCGCTACGAAGATCACAACGATACGATCAACCTTGCAGGTAAACCAACGGTCACCTCTGATTTCTTCTGGCGTAAAAAAGGCAAAATGGAAAGTGAAGTAAAGGAAGACATGAGCCAACTTGCCTCCTTCTGTAGAGTGCACTGGTATAGCGTTATGATTAGTGCAATGGCCAGTTATGTCCATAGAATGACGCGCAGTAAAGACGTGGTGCTTGGTGTACCACTTATGGGCCGATTGGGCTCTGTTGCCATTCAAACTCCGGCTATGCGGGTAAATATATTACCGGTAAGAGTTAGTTTTGAAGATGGCATGTCAATTAAAGAGCTCATTAAGTCCGTCAATAAAGAATTTGCCAACGTTCGCCGCCATCAAGGTTATCGCTATGAAGAACTTCATCGGGAGCTAAACTTAGTAAAAGATAATCGCAACCTCTTTGGCCCGTTAGTTAATATCATGCCTTTTCAGTATGACTACGATTTTAATGGATCAGAAGCAAAAGCTTACAACCTCAGCGCAGGCCCTGTTGATGACATGTCTTTTTATTGTTATGAACAAGATAGCTTTCTCAATATTGATATCGATGCCAACCCTGCACTGTATTCTGAAGTTGAACTTGCTCAGCACCAAAGGCGCATGTTCAGTTTTATGGCTGAATTTTTTAAACACGGCTGCAATGAAAACAGCGAAGCTGCAACCATAAGTGAGCTACCCTTACTTATAGACGATGAAAAAGAAAGATTAATACATACTTGGAATAACACCGAGCATAAACTACAAAGCGAAACTCTCGCCTCCCTCTTACAAAAGCAAATAATAAGCAGCTCAGATGCTACAGCCTTAATATTTGAAGAACAAAGCTATAGCTTTAATGAGTTAGCGAAAAAGGTTAATGCTTGTGCCCACTGGCTCATTGCTCAGGGCATGCAAAAAGGCGATCGTATTGCGGTGATGCTGCCAAGAAGTGTTGAACTGATCATCGTACAGCAAGCCACTATTAAGTGTGGCGCCATTTATGTACCTATTGATCCAGACTACCCTGAAGCGCGGATTGCCTATATCTTGCAAAGCGCCAAAGCTAAATTTGTTTTTTCTAACAGTGCCGTTTGCCAAGCTTTGCCTGAACAAACAAGTAGCATTTTGGTTGACGATCCGAAGCTAAAACAACAGTGGCAAAAACAAGCAACAACAGAACCTAACAGCTTAGTTAAGCTTAATGACGAAGATCCAGCGTATATCATTTATACCTCTGGCTCCACAGATAAGCCTAAAGGCGTGGTGATTAGTCATAAGGCTGTCGTTAATCGTTTATTGTGGATGCAAGATAGCTATACCATCGACTCAAGTGATCGAGTGTTACAAAAAACACCTGCGGGCTTTGATGTGTCTATATGGGAGTTTTTCTGGCCAATGATAACGGGCGCAACATTAGTACTTGCCAAACCTGAAGGCCATAAAGATCCAAACTATCTCGCTGAGCTTATCGCTAAAGAAAAAATCACCACCATGCACTTTGTGCCGTCGATGCTACAGGTATTTGTGCAGCAAGCTAAGGCTGAGCTATGTACATCCTTAAGGCAGGTTTTTTGTAGTGGTGAAGCCCTGCCCGTTGAACTAGTTAATGATTATTACCAAAATTTTAAGGCAAGGCTACATAACCTATACGGGCCCACTGAAGCGGCTATTGACGTTACATATTGGCCCTGCCAAGCAAACGAAGACCACCTTTCTGTACCTATTGGCTTTCCTGTTTGGAATACCCAGATTTATATACTCGATGAAAAACTTCAACCTGTACCTCCCGGTGTTGTGGGTGACCTCTATATTGCGGGTGATCAGCTTGCCTTGGGCTATTTTGAGCAAGAGGAATTAACTAAAGAGCGCTTTATCAATAACCCATTTGCTGAATCTGATGACGCTCGTATGTATCTAAGTGGAGATTTAGCTCGCTGGCGTGAAGACGGTGCCATTGAATACTGTGGTCGCAGTGACTTTCAGGTGAAAATTCGCGGCTTCCGAATTGAGCTTGAAGAAATAGAACACGCCCTAGCTCAGATCCCGGAAGTATTACAAGTAGCCGTGCTCGCCCAAGAATACAGTGCTGGCGACAAGCGCTTAGTTGCCTACGTCAATCATGAACAAGGCGAAGAGATGGACGTGCTGGCCTTACAAAAAATCATCGCGGACAAACTTCCTGAATACATGGTACCGGGCTACTTTGTGCATATTGATGAATTCCCACTTACGCCAAATGGCAAGCTAGACCGTAAAGCCTTACCCAAACCCGACCTCTCTGGTCAGGTTGGTAGTACCGGCCCGACCAATTTAGTAGAAGAGCGGCTTTGCAAACTTTTTTGCCAGCTACTAGAAATCCCCAATGTGGGCACCGAAGATAACTTCTTTGAACTCGGTGGCCACTCTCTACTCGCCGCGCAATTAATTGCCTACGTAAAAGAAATCATGGGTATTGAGTTGTCACTTGCCGCAGTTTTTGAAGCCCCGACCGTTAAGGGGATTGCAGCCAAACTTGCCGGCACCAATGATGACCAAGCCTTAAATGTTCTGCTGCCTTTACGTAAACGAGAACAGCAGCCAGCACTATTTTGTGTGCACCCTGCCGGTGGGCTTAGCTGGTGTTACGCGGCACTGACTCCAGTTATTCCAAGTTATATCCCGCTCTACGGTGTGCAATCTAAAAACCTAGCCCAGACCGATGAGCCACTACCTGAACACATGATGGACATGGCCGCAGACTATGTTAAAGCCTTGCGCGAGGAGCAAGCTTTTGGCCCTTACCACCTAATGGGCTGGTCCATTGGCGGCATGATCGCTCATGCCATGGCTGCGGTATTACAGCAACAAGGGCAAGAAGTAGGCCTATTAGTTCTACTCGACTCCTACCCGACTGAGCAGTGGCAAACAATGAACCCACCAGGTGAACATCAAGCTTTAGGTGCATTAATACGTATGGCCGGTGTAGAGTTTGATGAAGAAGCTCACAGCAGCTTAAACCGGCAAGAAGTGGTTGATATATTACAAGATGCCGGTAGCTCAATGGCCCACCTTAAAGCCGAGACTATCTCAGCTATGATTGAGGTTGTTATCAATAACAACTCTAGGGTTCGCGATAAAGTCGACTACGTCTACCAAGGTGATATGTTGTTTTTTAATGCCTTAAAGCCTGAAAGTGAAGCCTTCCTTGATCGCAATGGTTGGAATAACTATATGGATGGCAACATCAATGTGATTGAAATTGATTGTATTCACCGCGACATGATGCGCCCTGACAAATTGAAATTTATCGGCGAACACGTTGCTGAAGCTCTTGAAGCATTCAATAACGCATAGATCACTCAGATATGCTTAAACACTTAAATCGTAATTATTTAAAACAAAACTCGGATTTAGCTGAAATCCAGCTAAATCCGATCGATTTTGCTTGTAAAACACTAAGCGAAAATAAAATCTTGGGGTTGGGTGAGGCCCATTGGTATCCAAGCATCTTTTCTTCCATTTGTGACATCATATTTGACGAACGTGTATTAAACACCTGCACAGATATCGTAGTAGAAATGGGAAACATCAAGCATCAAGCCATGCTTGATAGCTATATAGAGTTCACTGATCATATATATAAGGGTGACATCCGCGAAGTGCTATTAGACTCTATTATTTTTCCTGTCTGGTTAGCGCCCCAATATATCAACTTTTTAAAATCAGTCAGAGATATCAACCTACGTAGAAAAAGGGAAAAGAAAACACTTATTCGAATCCATTTAACGGAGGATGAATTTAGCTGGAAGAAGATTAAATCGAAGGCCGACTACATCAAACAAAACAGTAGACGCGATGAGGCTTTGTTTTCAATTATAAAAAACCGTTTTATCGACGAAAACAAACCCACGATTGTACTTGCAGGGGCAAGACACCTACTTAAAAAAAGCCCCAAATTTACCGCCAAGAATGTTCGTCAACTTTGTGATGACTATCAACAAAACCGCTTTGTATCGGTGTGGCCACACTTCCACCTAACGGATCATAGTATCGCTGATGGCTGGAGTCCCCCTACCATAATAAGCTTAGCTTTAAACGGAAAACTCTCTGAATGTCGTTTTACAGACATTAGCTATGGGGGATCAAAAATAAAGCAGATGCCTTTTAAACAGCCGCTGCATGAATTGATTGAAGGCTACCTATATCTTGGTGACGTTGAAAGAGACTTTACTTTTGATGCGCAATACTGGGCTGATCTTGCACCTAGCTACATTGAACAAGCCCGAGCCTACTTAAACCCTAGGCAGATAACACTTATAGAGCCACTGATCTCTTCGTTTAAGCAAATAAGCAATACCTAAAAACCTAAGTCATCCTAGTTTAACACCGTAATATAACCATGCATCATGCTGGAACCCAATTTATGAAACTACAAACGTTGTATATGTTGTTATTAACAAGCTTACTAGCTGCTTGTGACTACCTTCCCTATGAGGCAAAAATAGATTTCGATAACAGTGAGCTTAAAGATATCAGCGCCCACACACAAGCTGTACACACGGCTGTACTAAAGGCGTTTGAAACACATAATGTCGTTGCGATCGGTGATTACCACTGGAATACCCCGGTAATGGAGGCCATTACCCAACTAGTCACTCAGCCCAAGTTCAACAGTAAAATACAGCATATTGTGGTGGAGTTTGGCAATAGTCGCCATCAAGACCTACTTAATCGTTACCTTGAAGGAAAGGATGCTTCAACCAAAGAATTAGAAAAAGTCTATCGAGACTCGCTTTTTTTTACGGCCTGGATGCCAACTGTTTACCAAAACTTTTTCGCCACTGTTCGTCAACATAATCTAAGCGTTGATGCGAGCCAACGAATAAAAATCACCTTAGCTGAAGAGGCCTTTAATTGGGAAAAAACCACCGAGCACAATCAGTGGAAAAAGGCAGCCAGCACAAAAACCGATCATTTCTTTTCAACTGTTAAACAATCTATCGATAAAAAAGAAAAAACATTAATGGTATTTGGTGCCTTCCACATAATAAAGCTACCTACGTCTTTAGCTAAGAACATAGAGAAAGAACAATTACCGTTGGTAACCCGTATTGAGTTAGCCTATCCCGGAGAGGTCTATACCGTATGGCCACTTACAGATCCCACAATTACCCAAGCACTAGCTGAGTTACCAGAACCTAGTATTATATCTGTAACAGACAGTGCGTTAAAAGATGTGAAGTTTATTGATATGTTGCCTAAAGCGCGTATTCGCTTAAGCCGCCTAGATAGTCGAGATCTATTATTATCCGATCTTATCGACGCGGTATTATTTGTTGGCCAAACACAGCGAAAAGATGTACTGCCTGAGTCGGTCTATCAAGACAAGCAATGGCTTGAAGAAATGGATCGAAGAATAAATATTATTGGCGGAAAAATGGAAGGAAAATACAGGGCCATCATCGAAAGCAGTGCGGCCTTGTATTCAAAATAAAGAATAGCCACGGACAAATGTAAAAATCTCAGTACTGCGAAACAGAGAATATCTAGATTAAGCTACTAAGAACCATGCAGTAGGGTCTTTTTGACGAAAGCCTAGTGGCTATGGTGTTAATTTAACCAAGCAGCTAGGCTTCATTGCTCAAAAGCGGATATGTTTACTATTACAAGCCTAGGTCAGACAAACTTGGGTGATCATCTGGTCGGCGCCCTAAAGGCCAATGAAACTTGCGATCAGACTCTAATATTTTTAAATCATTAATACTTGCGTGACGGCTTTGCATCAAACCTTTATCGCTAAACTGCCAATTCTCATTTCCGTAAGAGCGATACCACTGCCCTTGCTCATCATGCCATTCGTAAGCAAAGCGAACAGCAATTCTATTAGCCGATGTTGCCCATAGCTCCTTGATAAGTCGGTACTCTAATTCTTTTTCCCATTTACGTGTTAAAAAGCCAACTATTTCTTCGCGGCCAGATATAAACTCACTGCGATTACGCCATTGGCTATCTTCGGTATAAGCAAGTGCAATACGTTCAGGCACACCCGAATTCCATGCATCTTCGGCTAAACGAACTTTTTGTGCTGCCGACTCTTGGTCGAAAGGTGGAAATGGCGGTTTAGCTTCATCTGTCATGGCTGGCCCTTAAAGAAAATAACACGGAGCCCCCATCATAATTTGAATTCTTATGAATGGAAGTATTTAAAGAAAAATTATCATGAACTCACTGTAATGGAGCAGATACATAGAATATAAAAGGCATAAATACTGAAGCGCACCATAAATGTGCGACATCACACAGTAATAGCCCACTTCAGCTGTTAACCTGAGCAAAAAATACGTACTGGTTGAAAAAAATGCTATTTCGTACAAGCAGTGTCTTCATTTTCAGTTCAATCTTATTGCTAACAGCCTGCAACTCCGATTCCCCTACACAAACTGAGGCGCCTTCGCCTAGCCCTAGTGGCAGTGTATCAGAGGGGGATACAGGTAGCGGTGGTAGTGATTTCGGTAGCAATCATGGTGGAGCCCTACCCGGGAACAGTGGTTCAAGCCCGTTGCCTTCCACCCTCCCCACAGCCTTACCTTCGGCCTTGCCCTCTGCTGCTGCATCTTCGCAACCCTCTAACGAAGAGTCACCACAAGCAATACTGCTACTAAACAATGAAGCCCTATACAACCTAGAAGCCAGCTCAAATAGAAAACTAGAGTTTGTTGTATTAATCCCGAACAATACAAAACAGCTCAGTGTGCAAACCAATCAAGGTACGGGTTATTTAAAACTTAGTCTTTACGACAGCCAAGCAAGCCCTACCCGCTTATGTGAATCTAGTAACCAAGTGGCAAACCAAGCTACGGTTCAAAGCTGTAACATTAACAACCCAGCCGAGGGTGAATATAAAATCGTTTTGGCTGCTGAATCTGAGTTTTCAGGTGTTCGTTTAATGGCAAGCTACGAACTTAACGCAAATGACCAGCAAGCCGAAGACTGCAACCGTAGCACTATAGAGCAAGAGCTACTCAATGCTCACAATCAGGCCCGAGCCAGTGAGCGCCAGTGCGGCGGCCAATACTTTGCCGCAACAGGTCCCTTAACTTGGAACTGTAAGCTGTTCAATGCCGCCCAACTACACTCTCAGGATATGGCTGATAAGAATTATTTTGATCACACCAATCTCGATGGTGAGGGCCCGGCTCAGCGAGCACAAAAACAAGGTTATAACTACAACTACATTGGTGAAAATATCGCTGCGGGGCAGCAGAGTGTTTCAAGTGTGATGCAAGGTTGGTTAAATAGCCCAGGCCACTGTGCCAATATCATGAACCCCAACTACAGCGAACTTGGCTCTGCTCTTGTCGATAAATCCGATAGCTTCTACCGCCTCTATTGGACAGCGGTATTTGGCAGATCACAGTAATAAGGAAGAAAGTTTAACTAAGTAAAAAAATAACAACAATAACACCAGCATAGAGAGTCATGTGGAGGATATTACACTCAAGTTTAAATGGTCGTTACTTAACTATCTATAAATCTTCAAATTAATACTCAGTCGTGAGGCGAGTCATCTGCATCTGTTTAATTACACCCGGTAAAAAAGGTGTATAAACACCAGTATCAGCGTCTATACACCTCATTAAAGGGATACTATCTGCCGGTTCGGTTTAACTCACGAGTGACATTAAATACCTGTAGTGCCGCAGTTGTCACAAAACCACCGTTATCTGGGAATGTGATTGTTACTCGGTTGTCCTGTTTTAGTGCAGCATATTCAACTGGAATCTCAATCACACCAAAGAAATTCTCACGACCAGGCCGGGTGGGCCCTTGCTTTTGGTCGTATCCACGGAAGTCTTCCGGTACATCAAGCGGAGTCCCATTAATTAGAACCTGAGGCATTAATGACAAGCCGTGATCACGGCCAACACCTAAACGTAAGACTGCTTCACCACTTGCTGCGAGGGAAACATTATTAATATCAAAACTAATATTTTGATTTGCTACAACAGGTTTCTTATAGCTAGTAGCGTAATACTTACTTTCCTCACTAAGCTCCGTGAGTTGAACAGTCTGATCAAAAGCAATCTTTAACACCATGGTTGACTCTGACCCCAAGGTCAATGTTGCTGGTAGTTCCGTGTAACGCGCTGTATCAATGACGGCATAATCTCGTTCGTCGTAAACCATATGCTTAATATCCACACTGCGAATATTATTTGAATTAAGACCAAGAGAATTAAAAGCAAATTCAGTATCTTCGAATACTAAATTATTTAAGATAACGTAGGCTGTATCGCCGTCAATATAGGCATCAACAAGAATATCTTGATCTGAAGACCATGTATCTACACGTGTACCTTTAACATCCTTCCACAGCTCGTAGAACTTAATCATGTCAGAATAAACCCACTGCGGCCCTGTCTGACCCTCGCGCTCAAAATTCTGAACCATGAGACGTGTACTCTGAGGAATTGTAGGTGCGATTCTGCCCCACTCCGCCTTAAGCGTAATATACGGCGTAGCTTTTAGGATTTGATCTGGCCGCTCCATAAATGCCATTAACATTGAGTTATAGGCTTTCATTTTGGTGGCGTCACGTTTAGGCGTCCACGGCTTGTTTCGCTGTAAGTGAGCTGAAGCGCCATATTCAGAAATCAACAAGGGGCTGACGCTACCGTTATTTAAGTAAGTATAATGCTCGACCATGTCCATAGTCGCTTCGATATTACTACCTTTACGATATTTTTCGCGATTGGCATGCTCAGGAAAATCGTATAAGTGCAAAGAGATGAAGTCCATATTTGCACCAGCTGTATCGAAGAATAAACGGTCTCGACTTTCCCAACGATCGAAATTATTTTTATCATAGTCAGGAAATGCCGGTGTGTAACCGCCAATTAATACATCGGGATTTTTCTTACGTATTTCGTTTGTTACCGAGTTATGGAAACGGAAAACGTCGTTAAGCTCAACTGGGTTTTGCGCCCAATCGTAAAGATGGAATAAAGGCTCATTTACAACTTCAACAAATTTAGGTTTAACATAGCCTTCTGTGTCAGAATCAGATTGTTTAAAGTATTTTGCTAAAAACTGCCCCATAAAATCGCCCGTTGCAGTACCGATGGGTTCATTCACGGTGTCTGTTTGCGATAGGGCCCAACCGCGATTAGTTAATTGCCCATCAGGCCAGAAAGGGTGAAGTTGAGCCGCAACGATCATGTCAGTGCCACGGTGTTCATGGCGGCGCTGAGAAACATAACGAGGCTCAGTTCTATTGGTGAACTTCTTTTTGTAGTTATTACCGCTTTGGGTCAGTTTAATTGGGTCCGCAAAGCCAGGTTTTGCAGGATCTTCATGCGCAATTGTTTTTAATACGCTAGTGATCGTACCAGTATCTCGGCCAAAATAGACATCGTAACCTTCCAAAAAGTCTGAAATCAGATCCTCGGACTCGTTGGTTCCTACGCTATACCAATCATTACTGGTGAAAGTCTCAGCTATATTGATGTATTTACGTCTATCAAATGTATCTATGCCACCTATTTGATGCCGTGTATCGAAATTGACGTCAATATTGACTCCATCATAAGGCGTGGGAGTTTCGCTCGGTTCTGGAGAAGGTAATGAAGAAGGCTCAGGAGAAGGACTGATTTCATTTGTTAATACAAACGAGTCCAAATTCCACTGACTAATATTTGTACCGCTAGCCAATAAGCGCAATTGAACTTTACCGCTTGGTAGACTAATTGAATGGCCAACATGTAAGGGCTGAAAATCATCCCAAGCTGTCACTGGCACAGTAGTTTGTGCAACCGTCTGCCAAGTATTAGATTGCTTGATCTGTACACTAATCTTAGAGCTACCAATATCTCCATTGCTGATATTATAACTAAGATCATAGTCACCAGCACTTACACCGTTGATTGTATATTGAATATAATCCTCAGGATTAACGTAACTAATAGCACGTAATCCTGCAATATTTATTGGAGTTACTTTTCTTTTTTTCCCATCATTATAAGTGCCACCTGAGAGGGTGAATTTTTCTGCTTCAACTTGGTATGATTCAGCAAAACTTAAAGATGCGATCGATAATGTACTTAAGCCTATAATCACCGGCTTAAGCGTCCGCCTGTAAAGATTCATATTTTCAACTCTATAAGTAATTTTAAAACATTCAAATTAAACTCAACAACAGAGTGAAGGGGCTATTCTATTTACGCGAATGAATAATTTTTATTAGGACAGAAGTCATTTTAAAAGGGGTTCCCCCCTGCTATCGCTCAATGAAAACTGATCGCTATATATAGGAAACTCTTCCACCGTGCTCCAAAGGAGGTAAAAAGGTAGAGCAAGAATATGTTATTTGCAAGCATGCTTGAGATATAAATTCGCGAAGACAACTCACATTTTTTTAAAATAAAACAGCCCAAAAAACCGGACATTATTCGGACGCCCAAAAAAAATAAAAAATGAATCAGTGCTATTACCGATTACACCTAATTATTTAACTAAGCCACTGACGCTCATACCCACTCTATGACGCCCTTTCCATAGCATTTCAATCACTTTCTTTCAAACGCCAACATATCTACCTGTTTATTATTAATAATCATCCCAAAAAACATAAATGCCCATACAGACTCTGGCAGATTTAGATCAGCACAAGAGATAAGAAAATAAGAGACCGAACAGATCGGACATTAAGAACCGGACACAACTTCATCTGCAAAAAAATGGCGCATTAAATATCCTTTAACAATAAAATAATAAGACAAGAGGGAAAATAGAGAGCAACAATAGAGAGCAACAACAAAGGATAAGAAAAAGACATCTATATCAATCGAACTTTTTCACAAAAGAAACTCAGTGTCGATTCATAAATAACTACGCACTTTCTTTTACACAACTGCAATACCGTCCATCCACATATCGTACGTATCCCTTAGGAATCCAGATAAAAACTAGGTCATTGGTGCCTAAATCACCTAAAGTAATGTAACTAGCACGGTTAAGTACGCCTCTGGTCAGTGCTTGTGATGTTAATTCCCCCACTCCCAGAAACGGTCAATACACTAGAGCTTCACATAGTCTCACTGGCGTCCCCTTCCTCACCTCGGCATAAACCAAACAATGCCAACCTCATCTCTTTAAAATGGTTTAGCATAAATATATCGAACCGTTCGCAAAATAAATCGCAGGATTTGTCATCTATTTCTATATTATAAATTCATCTAATTAAAAAAAAAGGAATCAAAAACACCTCTAATCTGATGAGGGCAACATAAAAGCGTCGCAGCAAAGTGTGGGTTTAGCCCCACAAGCCATCACTAGGTGCGATAGCGTTTTTCAATGCTCATCCACAGGAGGTGGAAAATGAAGTTAGCTCGAATCAAAAAATACACATGTGGTTTTCCCACGTCGTTATTACTAGCCAGTTACACCCTCTTATCAGCATCAAGCAGTTACGCTGAATTACTTAATACTACAAAAGCAAGCAATAGCTTTGATGGAATGCCTACTAATTTTGGTAGTTATTCTGCAAGCGTGTCGCGAGACGGAAGCTTAGTGGCATACCAATCTCAAGCCGATAACCTAGTCAATAATGACCATAATGGCGAAGAAGACATTTTTGTATACGATGTTGTTAATAATCAAACTGAACGTGTAAGTATCAGCAATAGCGGTAATGAGGCTATAGGGGGGCGAAGTGACCTAGGTGAGATTTCAGCTGAAGGTGGGCATGTTGTCTTTTTATCTTACGCATCCAACTTAGTTTCAAACGACACAAATGGCTTAGCTGATATTTTTGTACGTGATCGAGTAAACAACAGTACCGAACGAGTTAACTTGCGACCTGGTGGTGCTGAATCGATGTTTGAAGCTCGCGAGCCAGACATATCAGGCGATGGCCGCTTTGTTGTATACGTTTCCGATGATGATCAGTTAGTTGCTAATGACAACAACGGCTTTCAGGACGTCTTTGTTTACGACAGACATGAGCGAACAACCCAGCGCATCAATGTTAGTAATACAGGCGAGCAGGCCAATATGCCTAGCTTCGACCCTAGAATTTCTGAGGATGGAAGCGCTGTTATTTTTACATCACCTGCGTCAAACCTAGTTCCCGGCGATAACAATGGCTTTGATGATATTTTTATTTATGATCTAGCATCAAGCCAAATTCAACGCGTAAATGTTAACAGCCAGAATATCGAAGCGATGAACGGTCCAAGCTTTGGTGCCGAGCTTTCTGCCGATGGCCGCTTTGTCGTCTTTACATCTAACGCAGATAACTTAGTAAGTAACGACAATAATGGACACGACGATATTTTTATTCGAGACACACAAGAATCTACTACCAGCCGAGTCAACGTGTCATCAAGTGGACAGCAAGCCAACAGTCATAGTGAAGCGCCTTCCGTTTCCAGCAATGGCCGCTATGTCAGTTTTATGTCTCGAGCGTCTAACTTAGTTAATAACGATAACAATGGATTTGAAGATATCTTTGTCCATGACCGTGAAACAAGCACAACAGAAAAAATCAGTGAATTGAGTAATGGTGCAGAAACCGACCTACCTAGTTTCTCCCCAGTTATTTCAAGTAACGCACTATATCTAGTTTATGAATCTGATTCGGATATGCTTGTCGCAGGTGATAACAATGGCTGGAGTGATATCTTCGTAGCTCAACTTGATCACCAAGAGTCTGGAGGCAATAAAATAGTATTAGTGCCCTCTTCCGTAAATATTGACCCTTTAGGGGATAATAGTTTTAGTGTTGATATCAATGTTAACGCAAGCGATTTATATGGTCTTGAAATTAGCTGCCAAACAGATGCAAACCTAGCATCGTTGTATCACAGTGAGTATGCAAATCTCTTTGATATAACAAGTCGCTTAGAGATCACACCACAAATGAATACGCCAAATCAAGGTGATTGGAGCGGCAGCCTAAGTATGATGAACCCCGCCCCCGCCATTAATGGCAGTGGTACTTTCGCCACGTTATATTTCACAACTCATATACTTGAAAGCGCAAATTTTGATATCAGCTGTACCGCCAATGCCGCCGACATTAATGGTCAACGAATTATCATGGGTCTGGAAGACACCCGAGTTGTTATTGACGACGGAATTCATATACCTGGTGGCACTCGTTTAAGCGGTAATGTCAGTCTGCCAGCCGGTAGTGAACCAAGCGCAATACTCGTTACCCTTACTTTAGGTGAGCGCTCTATTTCGACTTACGCTGATGCAAACGGCGACTACCACTTTGACTCTTTACGCCCTGGTAATTGGGTAGTCACCTACAGCAATGAAACGTTTGTGAGTAACTGCAGTGTGTCTCAAACCACAGAAGGCTCTGATAGTACGGTCGCTGATGTTGTGATGTATGCTGGTGATGTAAATAGTGATGGTCATATCGATATTGCCGACTTCACCGTCGTTTCTTCTTTATATGGAATCAATGATAACGACCCAAATTATCTCGCTGCTGCAGATTTAAATCGTGATGGGCTTATCAACATTTTTGACCTCACCATCTTAGGCAGTCACTTTGGATTAATTGCTTGTGACCCAGCCTCTGTTGATCCAACTCCAGCGCCCACGCTGACATTTAACAATGTCATAGCAACTCAAGGGGTCGCCGGTATCAATACCGAAGGCGATGTACTTAGCTGGCAGCGAAATGCTGCAAGCCTAGGTGATTATGCTGAAGCTATCATTTCCATAAGCCCTGAAGACACCACTCAATTTGCTCTTGGCTTAGAAGCCAGCGGTGATGAAACATCCTACTTTATTGAACTTAGAAACCCAGCGTTAGGAAATCATATTCATTTATTCTACGAGTCTTCAAGCCCAGGTGGAAACCTTCACGTAGGCAGTATGATTGATGGCATTCCCAATCATGAGGACTATGTTTCATCGACCCCACTTAGCCTAATGGAGTTTGGTTTTAATCAGGGGCAACTAACGACCACACTCAATAGCCAACAATATAGCCCTGCAGTTAATGCGGCAGGCCTTGGGGGTAACCCAGAGGACTGGGAGTTAATGGTGCGAATAGAGCAAAGCCCAACATCAGCGCCAACAGGAACGAGCAGTGCCCGTTTAATAAGCAGTGCAGATATGGGGTTAAGCTTAGCTAGCTCAACGTGGTCTATAAATACGCCTTAACCTATATTTATCTCTAAAGACTAAACTTAAGCATAATTAAGGTATTGGTTATGGGGCTGCTAGCAGCCCCATAACCAATAAAAACAAACATAAGGATGCACTTATGAACACTTATCATCTGCATATAAAAAGTATCTTATTTAGCCTTTTATTGTTAAACACGGCCCATAGCTACGTAGAAGCAACAGCACAAATAACATGGGATAAAGAGCATGTTCACGTCGGTGAAGTAATTACATTGCGCATAGATCTTAAAAACATGCCTAATGTCTACGGTGTGCAATTTGAAGCTAACTACAATAAAAAACGTATTAAACCAATATTTGAGAAAGATAAAAAATCAGTTCAACTTGGCAGTCTATGGAAAGATAAAAACAGCTTTTCACTGAAAAACAACGTTAATACCGATAATGGAAAAATAGAGCTTGTACATGCCCTGCTTGCACCGGAGACATCGTCGAGTGGTCATGCAAGTTTATTTAAACTCAGCTTCGCAAGCTTAAATGAAGGGGATATATCTTTAGATGTGGAAAAGCTTGTTTTTGGCACCAAAGAAGGCAAGCAGGTTTACCCAAAAATCATCCAAAATACTCAGCCGCTTATTTTAGCAAAAAATGCTAACCGCCCCTCAAATATGCTTGCTAGCCCTATAGCAATAAGTACTTATTTAGTATTGCTGTTAGTAACTGCTTTTATTGTTTATTACGTTAGAAATAGACGCCTTATACTTAAGCAAGCTTAGAGTTAACTAGATTAGTTACCCACTCAAGTGAAAAAGAGAGGGTAACTGAATCCAAATCAAGAACTAAAATCAAGCGTTAATATCAAACGTCGCTCACCTTCATTTAAAGCCGGCGAACGGTGTACCAGACCTGCGCCTTCATTTCCTTCCCAGCGCTCCCCTTTCAAAAGAGCCACATCGCCACAGCTAAGCTGTTGGATATCAGTTTGGTGTTTATAAAGCCCCGATTCGCTGTCTGCTTTACCTTTAGCTCCTATACCTAGCTTGTTGCGATCAACAAGATTATGGGGCAACCACTCTGTTGCAATACCGTGAAATGTAGTGAGCAAACGGCATGGCACTTTATCAACATGGAACTTAGGGCACATGGCACTATCAAGAGCGGTTAAGCGCAAGCCGACTCGCTTAAGCTCAAACAAGTAACAAAACATATCCACCAATTCTGTAATATTTTCACTCAACTCTTTTTGGTTTTCACCACCTAAGGCTAAGCCAACACTTGAAAGCGCGCTTTGTGGTGTAACCGTCATTGAGGTTTGAAATGATGTGTGTTGTGTTAAAAACACATCGACAGAGCGCTTTAATGTAGGTGAAAGCTGGCGTTGCCAAATAGCTATATTGGTATTTTCTAAATAGATATCCGTAAAAACATTTGGCTCACCACCATAGGCAGCACGACGGGTATTTACATCATTGTCTTGAAATGAATCATCCGATAGGGTGTGGGCAGTCGTTATCATATTCATGCCTGCTCCCAACTAGGAAAGGGATCTTTTAATGACGACCAATACGTCTTGCCACTCAATACCTCATCTTCGCTCAATAAACAGTCATCAAGCGCTTGAGTGATTGCTACTTGGTCCAAGCCTTGGCCTATAAAAACGAGTTCTTGGCGCATATCCCCAAAAGGTTCTTGCCACTGTTTTTCAATCGATTCTAAATATTCTTCATCACTAGGCCAGTTTTCTTTAGGCACCGCTTTCCAAAACATACCAGCAAAGCCATAACGGGCAACACCGCCGGCTTGACTCCACTGCCCCGCAAACTCAGGGCGCGAGGCCAACCAAAAATAGCCTTTAGAGCGAATCAACTTACCGTATTGCTCTGTGTTATGAAGAAACTGGTGAAACTTTTCTGGGTGAAAGGGTTTACGAGCTTCATAACTAAAGCTGCCAATGCCGTATTCTTCTGTTTCGGGAACGTGCTCCCCTCGCATCTCTTTTAACCAGCCCGGCGCCTGCTGAGCGCGTTCAAAATCAAACAACCCCGTATTAAGCACCTCATTAACATCAACTTGCCCCTTAGAGATAGGGGCAATGATTGCGTGTGTATTTAAACTCTTAAGAATGGCACTTAAGCGTTCAACCTCAGACGGCGATGCCAAATCGGTTTTACTGATCAGAATAACATCGGCAAACTCAACCTGATCAACCAATAAGTCAGCAACACGGCGCTCATCTTCCTCACCTAAAGACTCACCGGTATCTTGCAAGTACTTAGCTTCGTCATAATCTTTAAGGAAATTAACCGCATCCACTACTGTTACCATAGTATCTAGATCTGCAACATCGGATAAGGAAACCCCATGCTCATCGGCAAAGGTAAACGTTTCTGCCACAGGTAACGGCTCTGAAATACCCGTCGACTCGATCACGAGATAATCAAAGCGTCCAGCTTGTGCAAGCTTCGTCACCTCCTCCAGCAAGTCTTCACGCAAAGTGCAACATATACAGCCATTGCTCATCTCAACCAGCTTTTCCTCGCTGCGATTCAAAGAAACCTCACTCTGAACAATCGATGAGTCAATGTTGATTTCACTCATGTCATTCACAATGACAGCAACTTTCTTGCCCTCACGGTTGTTCAAAAGATGACTCAATACCGTCGTTTTACCTGCGCCAAGAAAGCCTGACAGCACGGTAACAGGTAGTTTTCTACTAGGGGTCGCTTGCATATGCCAATAGTCCTTTAGCTTCACACATAAGATATGTTACAACATATCATTATTTATTCAAAGAAAGAACGCATAATGCGGTGACACTAGTGAATAATAAGCGACTAGAGCACGGCTACCCCACCATTCCCGCTTTTATCGATAGCTGCTTAGCAAGTTCGGAGGCTATATATACGTGCTAGCCGATAAAAGACAGGACATAATTTAAACTTAGCCATAAACAGTTATATGGGCATCATCAAGCCACACACTGACATCTTCGGCAGCTTCGTTTGCAAGAACAATGACCGTTAACTCCACTGTCGAAACACCCTCGGGAACGATGCCGCCAACCTGACGGTACTGCCAATCGCTTAACTGTTCATTGTATTTTTTCACTACCTTGTCTAATAACAACTGGCCATCTGCCGACTTGTATAGCAATGACACTTGAAAAAAACCCGCGCCGGCCACAGATGCCCAGTTGCTTTTTAGCCTTAAGCCCCCTGCTATTTGATCGCCAGGCTTTACCGCTATGGACTGATGTAAACTGCCCCCAAACGCATGAGAGCCCAAATGAAGTGCCCGAATTTCAGCACAATAAGCGCCGCGTTGCCCCTCACCAGTTACCGCATTTACCTCGAATATACCGGTGCCCCCACCCAAACCTTCGCTTACAGACCAAGCTCTGAGATCGCCGCGTTCAAAATCGCCATTAAATAAACGGTTACTGCTACGAGCTAAAGGGATAGCAAGCCAATCTTGCCAATTTAAAAAGGTCCAATTATTTGAACGTACCGTGCCCTCACCTTCCACAAGGAAGTTATGTGACATGGCACCGGCATTGCTCCCGCCTTCGCGGGTGTCGTATTCAGCGTAACAAACCCACTTACAAGTATTAAAATACAAGCCCGAAGGCTTAGCTACAGAGGTATCACAGAAAAAAGGAGGCCTTGCTATGGCGCGATTATTTGTCGCGATCCATGTCGCATTAAAGCTAATAGAAGAGAAATTATAAGCCTCTGCAAAACGTGGCTCAGAACTCTGGCTAAGAGGGTTTTCTATATGCCCTCCTTCAAAATCCAGTACTGCATCGTTATGCGAAGAGAATGGCGCATTATCAAAGGATGTACCGTAAAACTTCCACTCACCTTTATTGAACCTAGAAAACTCACCAGAAGTGTCAGCAATAAAACAATCACGTAATACCATGTTTTCACCAAACTCTTGTGTCTCACTCGGTGTTTCAATTACCCCCCACATAAGGCGCGCGTTATTTAAGGTGATTTTCCAGCAATAATCATTAAATTTAACTGATGTTTTAAAGCCCTGTATAGAAATGTGATCAAAGCTTCCAGAGCTTAAGCGAGTGGCACTCGTACCACCAGACAACTCCAGACCTACACCCTCTAACTCACTCCCCTTTTGAACATTGGCAAATATACCAATGTTTTTTATAAACGCTTTAACCAAGCGAACCGTCGCCACATAACTTCCAGAACCAACAACACGTACTGCATATTTTTTTCTAGATTCAAAACCTGAAAACTTAATAAGTGTTAGGCCATCTGAAAACCAGCTTGTTTTACTTGCCTCAATCACAAAAGAAGCGTCACCTACAAAATACGTTTTATTGGAAAACCTTAAAGGCAAGCCCACTAACGCCGCGTAGTTATTAGCCGCATGAATGGCTGTCGAATCGTTAACGCCTTCCTTGCCAAACGCACCAAAGTCATGAGGGCAGATAAACCCTTGCAAGCGACGAATCAAGACATAGCTTTCGCCACTCGGATCTTCATCAAGACAAAGGTAAACCCCCTCTTCAGGGTCATTAGCAACCTCCGATGAAAAATCACCTTTAAAGAAAACAAAATGACCGCCACCACCAGCCTCGAATGTATGCCTATATATAATCTCGTAAGACTCCCCAACAACAAACTCCCCCGAGGGAATCGCTTTAATACTTGCATAAGAATACTTGCTTAACTTATCTGGCATTACATCATCCGCTTTAAAGGCTCCCCCTTATTATATATAACCAAAAGAAATAAGTAAGTAAGATAGGTGGCTCGTGCAGAAATATAGCACTGCCATCGAAACTACATATAAGCACGGTAAAATAATTTGGGCTTGCCACGTGAATCTAAATCTAAGTAGCCCTTTAAGAGTAAGACACTTTTTTGGCCACATGCGCCGAAAAACATCGACCAGTCGACAAAATAACAAGCCTCAGCATGGTGCTTTGTTATGAAATCGCAGTAAACATCTGAAAAGGTGGGCGTATAGCTATATGAATAACAAGAGAGCGAGGCAGAAAGACTAGATATCAAAGATAAGAGATTACTTTTTTGTGAATACCCCCCCTCCTACATAACAACATACCAATACCGAATTGCTCATACCCTCCTAAAATCAGAATAAGGACACATCGACGTCCAGGTTATAATAACGACGACTCACAACAGCTTAAATAATTTGATTCAAGAATCATAAGCACATGGTTGTTCCATATAAAAAGCAATTACACATCGCAAGCCTATGTATGTTTACTAACAATGGATTCACTATTCATCCACAGCTTCAACTCTAATTATAACCAAGACTAAAATCACACTTTGAGAGTTCTCACCCGCTCTTCCTGATCTTTGTGTTTTTTCAAGATGGAGCAATCAGAGATCGATTGGGATACAAGTCACAATCGATTCGTTAATATTTTCAAAACGCATACCAGTTCCCTTACTACTTAAGCATGAGCATTCATCATAGCGGTACTTTACAAATACATTTCAAGTAAAACGTTACTCAAGACAGATGATCAATAAGTTGTTTTTATTTATAAAAAAATTTAATAGAAATGATAACTCATCTTGATGCAGCATTCATTTTATGAGAAATGTTTATTTTTAATAAATTTTAGTTATCGTAGGCTTTGCCATGAGTGTAAAACTGTCATTAAAAACCATTTGGTTTACTTTCGTATATATTATTTTCACAATCAACCTCTCACAATCGTATGCAGCCACCTATACCCTTCATCCTATTGACTCTAAAGCATCCTTAGGGAAGTTAAGCAATCAGCCAATCGAAAACCTATCAGCTTTAGATCAATTTGGTGGCGATGACAACTGGAACAGCTATATTGAAGCGGATCCCGGGTCAAAAAGATTCAACGGGGAGTTTTATTTTCACCTAAGCGGAAGTGATTTTGATGAAACTAACCTAAGAAAAGAAAAAATAGAAAAACTGGATCTTATAACAAACACCATGGGGGCTGGACCTTATTATCAACGTAGATACTTTCAAATTAAAAACGTTAAACAAGGGTACTGGAGAACACTTATTGATAACGATAACGCGCCGTCTTGGAAGTGGCATCAAGAAAGATTTCATATTGAAAATGATGCAAACGAATATATCGATGACAGCGGAAAAATTGTTATTCGCTATCTATCCGACAATAATTATGACGTCAGCAACATAGACTATATTGCAATCAAGGCTACCACAACCCCCGTAGCAGCCCCCCAGCCAGAGCTGGGAAATAAAACTCGATATACTCTATACCCCAGCGTATTTCATGCCTCATTAGGAACAGTAAGCGATCAATCTATTCAGGAGCTATCTACGTTTGATCAATTTGGTTCCGAAGATAATTGGTACAGCTATATTGAAGCAAAGCCTGGTTCTAGAAAATTTAGAGGGGAATTTTATCTTTATATAGGTGACGCTAATCTTGAGTCATCAGACATTAAAAAAATTGATGTCACCACCAACACTATGGGCCCAGGAAGATCTGATCAACGGAGATATTTTCAGATTAAAAACATAAAACAAGGAAACTGGAAAAAATTATTTGATAACAGTGAGGCTCCTAATTGGCAGTGGTACAAGCAAAGTAAGTCAATAGAGCGTAACGCTAATGACTATATTGATAGTGACGGAAGAATCACTATTCGTTATCAATCCAACAACAATCATGATGTTAGCAATATTGATTATGTAGGTATTACCCTTACCGTAGGTGATCAAGAAGAAACAGACCCAGACAATGAAACAGATCCGGGCAATGAGACAGACCCAGTAGCAGGTGAAATGTTGAATATTGCCCTGCAATCCTCGATCACTGGAGTACAACCGATGACGGGTATCGTTGTTTGGGAAAACCTTTGGAATGATCACAACGTAAAAACTCAGCCAGGCAATATCCAATTGGAATATTTTTATGCGCATTATGACTGGGTAGTAAGCACAGAAGGCGCTTATGATTGGGACAAAATTGAAACCAAGCTCAAAGCCATTTCAGACCGAGGAAACCAAGCCATAATACGCTTCAGATATACCTATCCGGGTTTTGAAACTACTGTTCCTAAATACATTAAAGACATGCCAGCCTACACTGAGCAGAAAGGTGATGCAGATAACGGCCAGCCAACATGGTTCCCTGATTGGAGACATAAGGCTTTACAAGATTTTCATTTGGATTTTTATAAAGCTTTTTCTGATAAGTATAAAAATGATAATCGTATTGCATTTTTACAGGTTGGTTTTGGCTTGTGGTCAGAGTACCACATCTACGACGGGCTAAATACACTAGGACGTCACTTTCCGAGCCATGCTTTTCAAGAAGAGTTTGTTGACCAACTCTCTCAGGATCTAGCAGACACCTTGCACTGGAGTATTTCAATTGATGCAGCATATGGATCTTTATCGGCATTCCCTGCAACAAATAATATGAAAAATCATCAATTTGGTATATTTGACGACTCGTTTATGTGGAGCAATCACGCAAGCGAAAATCGACCTAACTGGCAGTTTTTTAATTATTCAGACCGCTACAAAATCTCACCGCATGGAGGTGAACTAAGTTATATGGTTTACCCCTATGACCAACAGCATGCTCTAGATCATCAAGGAATGTATGGCAGAACCTACGAAGATCTGAGCGCCCAATATCATATAACCTACATGATCGGAAACGACCAGCCAGAATATAAGTCAGCCAATCGTATACGAGAGGCAGGCATGGCTAACGGATACAAATTTGAGATTACAGCATTCTCTGCATCGGATATAGAATCCAGTGTCACCGTGAAAAACATTGGTGTTGCTCCGATATACTACGATGCACACCCAGCAGTTAATGGTATTCGTGCACTAGATAGCCTAAAAGGTTTGTTACCAGGGCAAAGTAAGACTTTTTTTGTAGAGGCTGGAGGAAAACAGCCCTCATTAAGCATCGAGTCTGATCGTTTGGTACAGGGGCAAACCATTGAGTTTAAGGCTAATCTTCCTGGCTCATAAATACCTCAGTCCAAATGGGGAGATTATAATTAGTCTAAGGATCTCCCCCATCACTACGCTAGAAAAACTAGAGTTCAGTTTCAATACAAGAAGCACTACAGCGTCACATCTAACAGTACCGTTCCGACATCATAAGCATCCCCATATAAGTGGAGAGCACACTGATATAGAAATTGAGTCAAGCTTCTCAAAAAAAATGGCGTTAGTTCGCACCTTATGACTTTGCCTTTAAAAGGTAATCATTTTGATAAAGAAGTCACATGGAAAAAATTGAAAACAATAAACTTTAACAGCACTATGCATGCATAAACAACGGAGCCAACCTCAACCAACAATAAATTATTATTTTTATAACCTTATCAACCTGTAAAGATCGGTGAATTCGCAGGTATGAGAAGAATACACCCAAGGTTAAAAGTGGAGCTAATCATGACGAATCGACATTATTTTATAGGGGCTGCGCTGATTTCTATCGTTGTGCTTTACTCATTTTCTTATAAATTCAACGGCAATGAAAATACAAATAAGACGGATGAATTAATTCAATCCAACAGCATAATGAAATCGACCCATGAAAATAATATAAAACAAATCAATAAAAACCATAATAAAACCAACAGCCTTACACACAAGACCCCTTCAGCTATAACAGACCCTAACCCAAATATTAAAACCCTAGCGGACAGGTTAGATAAGGTTAGGCGATGGAGCAAAATTGAAAACCATTCCCTAGATGACATCTCTAAAGCGGTTAGAAACCCAAAGCTCTGGGATTTAGAAAGCACACCAAATACGGACTCGCTGCCACTAGATGAGCAAGAGAGGAAAGATGGGCGCCAGTTCTTTGAAGCTAACGCATTGCGTGTCGCTGTTTCGTTACCAGGTGATGTTTTTCATGTGTCAGCACCAGATGTGAAAATGCCGTACGAATTGACCGTTGAGCAAATTTCATCAGAAAAAGAAGGTGTAATGACCATGAGGGGGAAATTAAAAAATGAATTAGGGACATTTACACTCAGCCAAGGGAACGGTATTACATCAGGGCATATCAATGCATCTGATAATACCTACTCATTTGAAATTTTTGGAAATACTGGCTGGATTCATGAAAGTGGCGCTCTTTTTACGGAAGAATTACCTCCAGTACCGGTGGACGACACACATGCCCATAGTGAATCGCTAGGCAATAAAGGCGAGCATATTATTGTTAAAAATAGTAGATAGCTCACCTTAACTCCCAAGGAATAATGTTGTATTGGGAAATAATCAAAATTAATTATTCCAATCCAGAAACGACAATATAAACATTTTCTTTACGTCAGATACACAACTGATAAGGGTAAATCATGCTTAAACTTTTATGGAAATCTTGCCTAACCACGGCTGTCAGCGTAAGCCTTGCTCAATCTGCACTCGCCGTTGAAGTCGACCTACTGCTTTTATACGATGATTTTACTGCGTCCCGCTACAACGGTGACCCAAGTATAGTTATGACATCCTGGGTAGAAAACGCGAATCAAGCCTACGCAGAAAGTGAAGTTGATATTCAGCTTCGACTAGTTGGCTTAGAGGAATATACCCCCTCTTCTCAATCCATGTCTGCAAGATTAACCGAAATTAGACAGAGTGCTGAAGTATCTCAGTTACGTAATGAATACGGTGCTGACTTTGTATCATTAATTGCCAGCCGAGACGGTAATATATGTGGCATAGGTAATTTTGCTGTTAGCTCTTACGCTGCATTTAATGTAACGGGTATACAATGTGGTTATTTAACACTGATCCATGAACTTGGACATAATATGGGCCTTGGACACTCACGACGCCAAGGTGATCGTGGCGGAGCTCGTTACAGCTACGGTCTTGGTTATGGAGTGGATAGAACTTTTTCAACCGTTATGGCTTACCCTCAGGCTTTCAGTTCTCGAAAAAGGCTCAATCGCTTTTCCGATCCTGATCGTACATGTGAAGGCCTAACGTGTGGTGTGGCCATTGGTCAGCCCGAGCAAGCAGATGCGCATACAGCACTTAATAACGTTAAATTAGATGTTGCGAACTTCCGTCAGCGTACTGTAGACAATGGAAATGGCGGAAATAGTCTTCAAGCCCCCTCTGGATTAGGAGCGACATCAGCGTCGGAAGATTCCATACGATTATCATGGCGTGATAATTCTAGTGAAGAAACACAATTCGTTATTCAGCGATCTAGGCAAAGCGATAGCGGTTTTACTCAGGTAGCAACGGCACCAAGTAACAGTACTAATTATATCGATGCCGGACTTACAGCTGGAACAACGTTTTATTATCGTGTACGCGCACTCAGTAATAACGCTCAATCTTCATGGTCCAACACTACTACAGCCACAACTAAAACACCGACAACATCAGTGCCCGCACCGTCTAACCTAGGTGCTCGTATTGCGTCTAATAATAATATTGCGCTTAATTGGAAGGATAATTCCCGAGGCGAAGATTACTTTCAAATCCAACGATCCGATGACAGTGGCGCTGAATTTAAAGACATCGCACGAGCTAGACGCGGCGAGACAAACTTTTTAGATTCCAATCTAAGCCCCGGCACATATTATTATCGAATAAAGGCTCATATTTCCGGAATGGATTCTTCCTGGTCAAATTCAGATAGTGCCATCATTGTTTCTGATGAAAATCCACCAACTGAATTATTAGACCTAAGTAAAATCGGTTTGCAGCTTTTCACGAACCAATACAGTCGTAACGCAAGCGCATACCTGACTAATAACGTTCATACATTAGTTCTTAGAAATAATGTATGGCTAGCTAGTTCCTCCATGTTTGATATAGACCGAAACACCATACTTGAGTTTGATTACAGCTCAAATGTATCAGGAGAAATTCATGGTATTGGCTTCGATGAAGACAGCAAGGCAAGCTCAAATCGTATATTTAAGTTAGGAGGAAGCCAAAACTGGGGTATTTCAGATTACGCTTACATAGGCGATGGTGAAATTCAGTCATTTCAGATTCCCGTTGGACAATACTTTACTGGCAGAATGAAACTAGTTTTAGCCAACGACAATGATAAAGGATCTGGTAATGTGAGCTATTTTTCAAATATCAGGATTATAAATGGCGAAAGTGGTGATCTTTTAGACTCCTTAGACATATTCGAATTTGGCTTAGAATACATTAATCACGACACTGCAATTATTTACCACATAGCGGATATTGATAAAAATACACCACCGACACTATGTGTTAATGATGACTGTGGAACCGCTGAACGTGTAAATAACCGCTATGAACGCGAGGTCGAAATTAAGACGGATCAGTCTTACCTTATAGAATATCGTACAGAAGAGAATGATTCTGAGCAGTGCGTAAACGTTGCTATTGTTGATTACACTAAACAAGGTGCGGGCGTTAAAGGATCAAACTGTAAGTAGAACAGCAGCAAGCTTGCCATGGACGACAGCTATTGTTAGTTAAAATTATGTCGTAAAGCAACGGGGTGAGGATATTAAGGTAATCTCCTCACCCCGATACACCACAAGTTTTTTAAAGAATTACTCTGAGTATCTTTCTTTAACTTCAAGTAATAATAGAGATGACGAATCAATGAGAAAAACGTGACTAAACGTTACATATTCAGACCCTACATCGCGGTAAAATACTCTTCATAGGCCACACAAGTATCACCTCTTATTTTAAGCTTTCCTGTAGACTACATACTTACTTCCTATAATCTGATCATAGACTTTAAAAGCCTAGAAGTTCTAATAGATATCTAACTCTCTCATCAATGCGCACAATATAAAAGAAAGCCCCTTCGAACCCCTTACTCCTACTGAAATCTACCCCCCATCCTCACGGATACAGTAGACCTCTCGTTATAGCAACAACCCAAGCGTCTCATAGTTACTTGAGATGTAAGTTTTCACCACGATTTGATACTTAAATTTAGAATAGTGTTACGACCAAACACTTTTTCTCTTGCCCAAGTGTCAGACAGTATATTACTGATAAGTAAGTTAGCCGTAGGGCCAAATAATGTATGTGCAGGCATGCTCAAATCTTGTTCATGATGAATCAGCTTGCCTTCTGAGTAGAACCTTCTATTAGCCAACACCTATAAACCCTAGTCGTTCTAACAATCTGACTTTACTTTATCCCAAACAAGATTATCAGCTTAGCCTCCCAGTATGGTGGCTTAAGCCTTTAAAACAATGTCATGTAAGCCCTGAAGCCCCCTTGTTACTCCAAATTTTTGCAAGGTTAAACGACTGAAATGTTAATGGAGTTGGCAAGACCGCCCCATAGCCTTTTCCTTCACCGTACACCCAGATCAAGGGCCATTGCATGAAAAAAATGGCTTAGGGGTTACCTAGGAGTCAGTATTGCATCATAGGCCGATGTAATACCCTTTCAACCTAATTAGAAACTTTGGCACAATCAAAAGAGGGCTTTAACTCTAAGGTCGCTTTATCAGAAGACACTACCTTATACCACAACATCCCCTGGTAATTTAGCAATCGACACCAAGCTAAACAATGCCAGATAACTAGATTGAAAGTCTCAAGCTTTATGTTAATAGATTAGGCGCTTTGTCGTAGAAACAGATATTAACTGCTATGCTTGGACAAGAGAGTATTCTGTTTAACTTTCATAGTACTCGCTGAAGCTAAGGACAGCTTTCCTGGAGAACATGTTAAAAGGATTTTAACAATGAAACTGCAGTTAAATGAAGAAGATAAAGTTGGGTCGGCCGTTAGATTCATTCGAGGAAAAGGCAGTATTTTTACTAGCTCAGGCAGAAAAATCTATATAGAGCCAGAGGCCATCACATTTTTCAACGGCCTCAATGATTACGACCAAATACAAGTAGCCAAAGAAATAGAAACAATAGCGAGCATCCCATCCCCCCAAGATGGCTGGGTTCAAAAGCTGCGACCAGCTTTTTTCAAAGCCAAAGGATTCAAAAGTAATTTCATCCTCAAATATCAACTCACCTCCGAAAGTGCAATAATTAGTGCCATAGAGCTTAATCTAGCTCTTTTAGGCTCACAAGCAAAGACAAAAAACGAAAGGACATGTTTGTACAAGATAAAGCGGTTTGGCGAACCAAAGCCCTTTAAGGAAAAGATGTCATTAGAAGAAGTAAACAACTTAACTAGCGCGTGGGGCAAACCCATTCCAGTGACAAGCGTTACGACTCGCCATGCTGCAGTAAACGGAATGCTAAATGATCTCGATAAAGCAAGATGGCTAATGGGCACTCACTTAGATACCGCTTACCCCAAAGACCTAGCTACAGAATACACACTATTTCACAACCCTACGGAGGGCGGAGGCTTAGATTTATATGAATCTGCTGTTGACAGTATATTTGGAGGGATGACAGAAAATGCTAAAGCACTTGCAGCAGTGTTAAAAGATATCCAGTTAAATGGCAGCAAAACCAAGTGGATTGTGCATAGTCAGGGCGGTATAATTTTCAAACAGGCCCTAAAATACCATGCACGTAACTACCCAGATATCTCGTTAAATAAAAATATGGTGGTATTTCATGCAGGTGGTAACAATAAAAATGAAACCAGTCGATTAATGAACAAGACGGGCATTAAGAGAGCGGCTCCAGATAGGGATAACCCCTTCGATCTAGTGCCCAATATTGCAGGACGAAACGATTTGAGCACCGCCAGTATTAAACGAAGTTTATCATTTCTCCCTAAGGTAGCCGGAAAATCTATAAGTGGGACTAGGGTTGAAAGCCCACACACCCTGCCCTTCTTAAGTTTAGAAGCCTACCACCGTTTTTTGACGCTAGCAGGAGACTCAAGATCAGCAGCTAAAGTCAAAAAGTATATGAAAAGTTTTAACTAGCTAATATGTCAACAAAAACAATTCTCTTAGTAGGCACTATGTCATTCTTAAGCGCTCTATTTTCGTGTACAGACCAAGCTGTAGATATCAACGGACCAAACCATAAAAGTGGAAAAAAGACCGTTATTCATATCGATAAAACAGTGCAAATTGAATATACCTTGCCAGGTGGTATCAGTAAGCAATTTGGTTTTGATAGTGCTCGTGAGCAAGAAGCAAGAACTAAATACATCGACTTAAGCAGCCTTCAAGAGGATGACTTTGAACAGACTAAATGGCTAGATAAAAAATTCATTGATGCGGGACGATGGGAATACTTAGGGCCAAAGAATAAAGGGCTTTCCGGAGAGTTAGCATGGCTGAATCTAACCCTGCTACTCAACAAAGTGAATTTAAAAGGCTTTACCGAGGCTGAAATAAAGAGAGATATTAAAGATTCCTTTTTAAGCCATATTGAAGCAGAAAACAAAGAAATACGAAGCCACTATCCTAGCTACTCAGAAGACAACCTAGCCCACGTTTTGATCAGCCCACCAAAGAGTTTTGAATGGCTTGATATAAATACCTCACGAATGCTCACCTGGCTATCAAATGAAGTCAAAGGAGCTCCGAGCAGATACTATATTTTGCCATTAAGCCAACACTATGCAGTCTCTATTATCATTTCTCACCATATATCGGTAAACGACGACAAGCTTCGCGAGCTTATCACTCAGCGCATACAAGATGATACAGCTCTAATATTAGAAAGCTTTGTTATCTCAAAAAAATAAAGCGTAGCTACAAACTCTTATCAAGCTTTAGCTGCCTCAAGCAGCAATTGCACTATAGACTCTGTTTGTCGTGTACCTTAAGACTAACAAACTCCGCCTGTTCAAGCCCTGTTTGCCGAATCATAGAGGAACGAACAGAGCCGGCGTTAACGCTCCCCCCTCTATTTCACTGATTTTGCGTGCTGATTATACTAAGACGTCTAACTCAACATAGTCTTTCGCTCTGAGACAATCCAGAGAAAAAATATAAGGACACCCGCTTTGTTTCAAAACAAAACCTAAGTGCCAGCTTCAATGTGACAACCTAATTCACATCGTAAACAAGTGGCTTTAGTTCAGCTGACACCTTATAAAAAGATCATTCCGATTTAATATAGGCCTTAACAATCGACATGTCTTTTTCACATACACCAGCCTCTTCCGCGAACCCTTCCCACGCTTCTACAGCATTGCGAATTTCGTCAACAATATTTCTTATTGTTGTTTTCTCCAGACCGAATATTTTCCCTTGTTTTTCAGCCTCTTTAAGCAGTGGAGGATATCCTGAATAATTAAATCCGGCACAGTGGTAAGCTCCAGTCTGTACGGATGGAACCATGTCATATGCTGGTGCCAGGGCGTAACCGTCATCAGTTAATATCATGCTGAAATTACGTTGATGGTCATCGGTATTATTAATCGCACGATTAAACAGCATCATTCTTAAAAGGGATTTTAAATCCTCTACCACGTTGACCGAGTAGCGCTGAATAAGTTGATGGATGTCGTTATATCGAAAATGCTCACCACTATCGCGCTGGGTGCCCGCCTCTTTTAATAGCGCATTCACCGTTATAAGATGCTTTCTCCTTCCCTGAGGATCAATATCAAAGCGCTCTAAAAGCAAAACCTCCCTGCCTTTTATCCCCTCTATTATTGTTCCGGAGCCCACATTCAATCCGGCAGCTTTCGCCATCTTCAAGCAAGCGAGTTCAATACGCGCATTGTTATAGATATCTTTATTTAGTCGGTTGAATTTCGCTAAGTACTTACCCGTATCATCATAGAGCAATGCTTTGGGCCGCGCGCCACCAACACCCGTTCCTGCATTGGCAAGGTATAGCAAGTGAATTTCATCTATTTGTTCAGAGCTGAGCTCAGGTGAGTCCAAGCGCTGTGCAGCCTCCTCCGCTTTATGTAGATTTTCAATATGCGAGCCGGATTCATAGTTTGGCTTTTCCCCCTCTTCAACCCACTGTAAAGCCCCGATCCGACTGTTACCGACATACTGGAGGCTGTCTAATGCACTATGAGCGCTGATACGAGCGTGGTCACGCAAGAAGGCTAATTGAGTTATAACCTTCCTGCCCCAATCATCAGGTAGATAATCATCGAGTATGCCTGGATAAGCGCCTTTACACTTAAGCACAACGGGCTGGTCTGATTTAGGCAGCGCAACAGGATCTAAAGAGTGAAAATGAGGGGAATCCAGGTAGCTTTGAACATAGCGAAAAGCCACCTTATCAACATGCCCCTGATCTTCGATAATCACCGCTTCAGCGACTTTCTGCTCATGAACCAAGCTGGTATTTAAGTAGAGGTCAAAACGCTTTCTGACTTCACTCATTGAAAGAAGTCCTCTTCCATATCGAAAAGACCGTCAAAACTACTTTCGACACCTAACAACTGAGCTGCGCGATAGTACTTCTCCAAAGATACAGACAAGTCCCCTTTTTCCATTTTTTGCAGCGTTGCGCGGCTTACCCCCAAACGCACAGCAAATGCGTACATGTCGTCTTTGGGGAATACGCTTTTCCTAGCTTTTCTGAGTTTATTACCAAGTTCAGGGAGCATTCTATCGGCCATTCACGTCATCAAAGGAGCCAAAAGAAGATAGCACAGAACGAATAAAAATACCATTATATTGGTATTTGACCAGAATAAAGAGAGAAAATACTTATATATTGGTATTATGAATCTTCCCGAATAACTCAAAAGATAACAAACCGAAAAGTTGGCACCTGGCATTTTAGTTCTTAATTTCGACGCTTTGCTCGCGAAGATTCTACATTTTCTGGAACGTTAAAAGCGCTACCATTTTTGGAGCGAACCTTACGCGCATATAATTTTCGACAATGTGTTGTCATTACCCCGCCTAACCTGGAGGCTAGATGTGGCCTGGCTTCGGAGCAACTCGCTGAAATAATGAGAGGCGCACTAAAATGCGTGTAATGAGGCCTTGGTGAATTCAAACCACTAAGACTGCCTGAACCCTATGAGCGCCCGTTCCCCCGCGGGTATCACTACACTCATTGCTAATACTTCTTTGGATGCAATGAGTGAACCTCTGGTTCAAGCCTACGGAGCTTAAATTGGACTTATAGCGAGCGAATAGACTTACTGACAGGGAGAGAATAGTGGTGCCCGGGGCCTTGGTAAATTAAACCAGCCTTTGGGCTGCTTTAACCCCTTCAGGGCTTCGCTACGCTCGTTTCTAATTACTTCTATTGCCGCAATTAGTGAACCTCCGGTTCAAGTCCTAAGCGGATTCTATTTGTAATCAGCGGTACTTGAAATAAGGGGGATTCTATAAGAAGTGATGGTGCCCGGGGCCGGACTTGAACCGGCACGATATTGCTATCGGGAGATTTTAAGTCTCCTGTGTCTACCAATTCCACCACCCGGGCATAACGAGAAGTATTTTTTTAACGTGAACCTTGGTAGCTCACGGAAGCAGCTTTGTAGCTCTTCGTGTTTTTGATTTTACCGCATTTGCGATTGAATCAAAAGTGGAGGCGCGAGCCGGAGTCGAACCGGCCTACGTGGATTTGCAATCCAGTGCATAACCGCTTTGCTATCGCGCCTAATCTGTTAGCAAATCAAGTTAGGAGTTCTAGCGGAGTCCGCCGTGCTGGATTGCAAATTGCAATTCAGTGCACTCTTTACCTTTGCCGCTTCGCGGCAGTCGCCCTATCGGGCTCGGCGCTTTGCTAATACACCGTTCAAGCCTAGCTTGTGAACTTATCACTCGAAAGCCGATAACAACGTTAGCAGTGGCTCTCTACCTTTCCGCCTTCGGCGGGTTCGCCCTTTCGGGCTCGGCGCTTTGCTAATACTACCTGCATTACACCTAATTTTTTGAAGATAAATCCCTTCGGGGCTAGGTCAACTATCTAGAACAAACTAACAGCTAAGCGGTTTGTTCTGAAGGCCTTCACCTTTGCCGTATCGCCCTTTCAGGCTTATTTCAAGACATGCTTGAAAGGCTGCGCATTCTAGCCAAGTTGAGGGGCTCTGCCTAGTCCTCTTTTGCAGTTTTTGCAGTTTTTCCGCTTAAGCTAGGCCAAGCGGCTTTTAAATAAACAATCATTGACCAAAGAGTGAGCACTGCAGCACCATAAACAGTAATTAAGCCAATTTCATGCAAATAATAAGGGCTGCCATCAGGAAACGCTAAGAGCACTAAAATCGCAATAATTTGTAAGGTGGTTTTTAATTTGCCTATAAAAGAAACAGCCACTGCACCACGAGCACCTAGCTCGGCCATCCACTCTCTTAAGGCGCTAATGACAATTTCACGACTAATAATGACCACGGCAGGCAAGGTAAACCAGATATTGCCGTTTTGTTCTATTAACAATGCCAGTGCAACAGCAACAATAAGTTTATCGGCGACTGGGTCTAAGAAGGCACCAAAAGGCGTGCTCTGGTTGTATTTTCTGGCGTAATAGCCATCTAGTGCATCGGTAATACCAGCCAAACCAAATAGGGCCGCACATATAAGGTGGCGCCACTGTAGATCGGTATAAAACACCAAAACAAGTAAAGGGATGACTAATACCCTAAACATGGTGAGCTGATTCGGTACAGTTAAAAGCATAACGAGAACATCTAGGAAAACGAGGTCTGCACCCTACTCGCTGTGTAGTGCGCTGTAAACCTCCTCGGCCAATTTTTTGCTGATCCCGGGCACCTTTGCCAATTCAACTTGACTGGCTTTAAGAACTTCGCTTAAACCACCAAAATGAACCAGCAGTGCTTTTCGCCGTGAAGCCCCTACTCCTGAGATATCTTCTAAGCGGGAACGACGGCGTTTTTTATCACGGGCCTGAACATGGCTACTCACAGCAAAGCGATGAGCTTCATCACGTATATGCTGCACAAGATGAAGGCCTGCATGGTCACCGGGTAAATCCAACTCGCGCCCATCAATAAAGTGTAAAATTTCCAAACCTGCTTTACGTGAAGGGCCTTTGGCTACCCCGACTAGCAGTATGCTGCTAATACCCAGCTCGGCGAGTACATCTCGTGCTTGGCTTAACTGCCCTTTACCACCATCGATAAAGAGGATGTCGGGCATCTGTTTGTCTTCTTTCTGCAAGCGGCTATAACGGCGCGTTAACGCTTGTTGCATTGCGGCGTAGTCATCGCCTGCTTGAATGCCTTCGATGCTGAAACGACGATAGTCACTTTTACGCGGGCCTTGAGCATCAAAGACCACACACGAAGCGGTAGTCGATTCCCCCGAGCTATGGCTGATATCAAAGCACTCCATGCGCTGAGGCGGCTCATCCAAGCCTAAGGCATCAACCAGTGCTTGGTAACGTTTGCTCAAGGTCATCTGGCTACTGAGTTTTTGTCTTAAGTTCTGCTTTGCCGCCTCCAAAGCCATTGCCAGCCATTTTGCTTTATAGGTGCGAACCGTTGTGCTGAATTTAATATTGGCACCACGCACTTTGGCGATGGCTTCTATTAATGCCTCTGGCGCATCTAGCTCATGGCTCAACACCAATTCGTGAGGAATATCCAAGCTGTTTTCACTGAGGTATTTATGGCTTAAAAAGCTATCCATCACCTCAGCTTCATCACAGTCGAGTTTGTCGCTTGGGTAATAACTGCGGCTGCCAATAATTCGGCCGCTGCGAACATAAATCACGTGCACACAGCTGACGGCGTTTTCACGCCAGCACGCAACAACATCCATATTGCCCATACCGGCTTCAATACTCGATTCAGCTTGAATCTGCTGCAGCGCCGAAAGCCTATCTCGAAACTCGGCCGCCTGTTCGTATTCAAAGTGCGTAGCGGCTTCGTGCATTTTGTCGCTAAGCAACTGTTTAAGTTGATCGTTCTTGCCTTCAAGAAACAACCGAGTTTCGTTCAGGTCATCGTCATACTGTTCTTTATCGACCATATTCACACAGGGGCCAGAACAGCGATTAATCTGATACATCAAACATGGGCGTGAACGGTTGCGATAAGTAGCATCTTCACACTGTCTAACCTTAAAAGTTTTTTGCAGAAAATTTAGGCTTTCACGCACTGCCGAGGCATTGGGGAAAGGCCCAAAGTACTGACCTTTACGCTTCTTTGCTCCTCGGTGATAGGCCAAGCGTGGAAATGCTTCACCACTGCTTATAAAGATGTATGGGTAGCTTTTGTCATCTCTAAGTAGAATGTTAAATGGCGGCTTCTGCGACTTAATCAAATTATGCTCAAGCACTAAGGCTTCAGCTTCGCTTGGTGCAACTGTAATTTGAATGCTGGCTATGCGTTTAACTAAGGCTTGAGTTTTAGGCGGCAGGCCTTTCTTTTGAAAGTAGCTACTAACACGTTTTTTTAGATTTTTTGCCTTTCCAACATACAGAATAGAAGCATCAGTGTCGTACATTTGGTAAACACCGGGCTGAACGGTCAGTGTTTTGAGAAAGTTTTGATAATCAAAACGAGGCGTTTCTGCCGACATACAATCAAACTATTCCTAAATTTATTGTGCTTTAACGAATGGGCTACGCTGTAAGAGCAAACAAAGCGGAGTGTTAATTCGGGTCAAGCAGCTTGTATTTAATCGCTAACAGAGCCAACTCCACGTCGGAATTGATCTCGAGCTTTTCAAAAATACGGTAACGATAGCTATTCACTGTTTTGGGGCTGATACAAAACGAGTCAGCAATATCACCTACTTTTTGCCCACTGGAAATCATCACTGCGGTTTGCAGTTCACGCTCAGAAAGCTCAGCAAAGGGGTTTTCATCACCGGCACCGTAACTTTTTAAAGCCAGCATCTGCGCCACATCGCCGCTCATATAGCGGCCACCTTGCAACACTTTTTGAATGCCTAAAACAATGTCATTGAAGCCTGCTTCTTTGGTGACATAACCTGCGGCACCCGCTTTAAATAGGCGATCTGCATACATGTCATCTTGCACGCCAGTTACAGCAATAACTTTAGTTCGCTCTTGAATAGAGAGAATGCGTCGAGTGGCTTCTAAACCACCGATACCGGGCATTTTCACATCCATTAATACCACGGAGGGAGAAAAGTCGCGCACTGCCTGTATGGCTTCTTCGCCAGTCTTGGCTTCGGCAACCACTTCGAAATTATCAACATCTTCTAGCATGCGCACAATCCCCATGCGCACGAGGTCATGATCGTCTGCAACGACTATCGTAGTTGGCATTACCTTCTCGCTGTTTTTTTTATACTAGACCAGCTTCGCGCTTCGACTGCGCGCCTTTGCCATCCTTGCAAAACAGCTAGTGAAGGCGCCAATGTATCATTTTGAAGCTTTGACGGCTAGATAGCCCAAAGCCAAAAAGTACTTCTTAGCATTAGAGTTTGATCCGCTTCAGAAGCTGAGGCTCACGCTCTAACTCAACGTCAAACATCGCCTGAATATCCGTACTCACTTGGGTGGCACAGGCAAGCACCGCCGCTAAGGTTTGCCGCTTGGGGTTACTTAGTACCAAGGCTTGTTGATCATGCATACGTACACCACCGTATTCACGACCTTTCCAACCTGCTTTATCAATCAACCAGCCAGCTGCAAGCTTAAACCTGCCATCTTCTAAGGCATAACTGACCAAATCGGGCCATTTATTGATAAGACGCTGCTGAGTTTTTGCATCAACAACAGGGTTTTTAAAAAAACTGCCCAAGTTGGGAATCATTTCAGGGGCTGGTAGCTTAGAGTTGCGCACAGCTATTACCGCATGAGCAATATCGGTTGCACTTATATCGGCCCCACTTTCTTTAAGAGGGGCAAGATAGTCAGCCAAGGCTGGATAATGCAGGCTTAAGCTGTGTGTGTTCGGCAGAAAAAAATCGACGGCGCTAATAAGATAACGCGCCTGATCTTGCTGTTTAAATACGCTGTCACGATAGTCAAAAGCGCACTGTTTAGCGCTTAGCTCAAAGCGGGAACCATCAAGCAGATCAAAACCGTGAACGCTCGAAATCAGATCCCCCACCTCAACACCATAAGCGCCAATGTTTTGAATCGGCGCAGCGCCAACGGTTCCGGGGATTAAGCTCAAATTTTCTAAACCCGGCCAACCTTGCTCCAAGGTCCATAAAACAAACTCATGCCAAGACTCACCAGCGGCTGCACGTATTAACTTGCCTTGCTCATTTTCATCAAGCAGCTTGCGCCCTTGCAACTCGAGCTTAATCACTAAAGCATCGATATGATCTTCAAGCAGAGCATTGCTACCACCACCTAGCAGAGACACTTCAATGCCCCGCTCTTTAGCCCAAGCAAGTGCATCAAGTACATCTTGTTCAGTCTGGCAGCGACAAAAATAAGCGGCTGTGGATGGCAGCGCTAAGCAGCTATAGGGCTGCAAAGATACGTTTTGTTCAATACAGGGCATTAAGAGCCAGCCTTAAGCCGCTTTTGAATATCCAGCAATAAGCCCTGCGAGGCATCTTCAATTAAATCCAAAACCAAGGCAAACCCCTGATCACCACCGTAATATGGGTCTGGTACTTCGCGGTAGGCATCCTGCTTGGAGAAATCTAAAAACAGATGCAAGCGAGAGAGATACTGCGAAGGCGCTATAGCGGCTAGATCATCAAAATTGCTCTGATCCATTGCTAATACATAATCAAAGGCTTCAAAGTCGTCACTAATTGCTTGGCGCCCACGTAAAGCAGAAAGGTCATAGTGGCGTGATTTACCCGCTTGAATCGCTCTGGGGTCTGGCGCTTTACCCACATGCCAATTAGAGGTTCCGGCACTGTCTATATCTATAAGCTTGCTTAAACCTGCCTTTTCAACCTCTGCACGAAACACCGCTTCGGCTGTTGGTGAGCGACAAATATTACCTAAACAAACAAAAAGGACTCGTATCACGACGACTCTCCTTGTAATAACAAACGCACCGCCTCTAAGTCAGCTTGCGTATCAATACCACCTGGTACATCTTCACAAGCTTCGGCCACATGAATGCGATGGCCCTGATGCAAAATACGTAATTGCTCGAGCTTTTCTATATGCTCCAGCGGGCTTTGAGGCCACTGCACAAAATCCTTAAGTAGTTTTACACGGTAGGCATAAATACCAACGTGTTTGTAGGCTGGCTGCTCGGCTAAAAAAGCCTGCAAGGCCTGCGTCGCTTCAACCCCCTCGGCCAGTACATCTCTATTCCACGGCATAGGCGCACGTGAGAAATACAAAGCCAAGCCCTGTTGATCACTTACCACTTTCACCGCATTTGGGTTTAGGTACAGCCCTGCATCCTTAATAGCTTCACTGATAGTCGCGCAGCTGGCCTTGCCATTAGCCGCTAAATTAGCTGCTACTTGATCAATCACCGCAGGGGGAATTAATGGCTCATCTCCCTGAACATTAACAACGATCTCATCATCAGCTAAGCCGAGTTTGCTCACCACTTCGGCCAGCCTATCGGTGCCACTTTCATGGTCGGCGCGGGTCATACACACCTGCGCACCAAAAGCCTGAGCAGTAGCGTCGATCTCATGGTGATCTGTAGCTATGACAACGCGCTCGGCAGAGCTGAGCTTGGCTTGCTCCCAAACACGCTGAATCATCGGCTTGCCAGCGATATCTTGTAAAGGCTTACCAGGCAGGCGTGTAGAGGCATAACGGGCAGGGATAATAATGCTAAATTTCATGATTAAGGGCACTTAATTTATCGGTAAACGCGTTATAAAACGCATCAGAAAGCTCGACTTGTAATTCTAAATACCAAATATCGGCTTCACTAAATTCTCGACACTTCACCGCATCTTTAGCGGTAACAATATAGGTCGATCCCGCTGTAAATTCGCAGGCTTTATAACGGTAATGATCGGCTTTTGGCCGCGCTTCAAACTGCAAGCCCAAAGCCGTAAGCTCTGAGAAAAAACGTTCAGGCTGAGCAATGCCTGCATACGCTATGTAATTGTGCTCGCGGCCATCGTCGCTATCAATGCCTTCAGCTAAAGAGCGCCGCTCTGCTGTGTGAACATGCACCCAAGAAGCCAGATGGCTTTGATAGGCATAGCTAGGTGTCGTTGTATGTAAAGCCTTAGCGCTGCGGTTAAAAACAAAATCAACACTGTCTAAGCGCGAAGCGGGTTCTCGTAAAGGCCCTACTGGTAATAAGTGGCCATTACCTAAACCTTGGGAGCCCACAATAGCAATTTCGATGTCACGAGCCATAGCGTAATGCTGTAAGCCGTCGTCACTGAGAATCACATCCGCGTCGCCATGAGCTATAACAGCCGCGACCGCTTTATTGCGCTCGGCCGCAACCCAAAGTTCACAAGCGGTTGCAAGGAATACCTCTAAGGGCTCGTCACCCACCTCTTCGGCTTTACTCTCTGCTTCTACTTTTAGACAGTCCTCGGTGTCGCGACCATAACCGCGAGACACCACCGCTACCTTGTAGTTTTGCTGCTGTAAGCGACGTACCAAAGCGATGATAAACGGCGTTTTACCGGTGCCGCCAACACTGATATTACCTACCACGACCAGCGGCAAGCGCTTATTGCTTTGCTCATTGAGCTTATGGTGTTGAGCTAGCAGTTTTTCTCGTCGCTTGCTACTGAGCTGCTTAAACAGCAGCTCTAGAGGGTAAAGGCAGGAAAGTGGCCCCGGGCTTTCGGCGTACCAGTGCTTTTCAAAAAAAGCCGCCAAAGACATAAATCAGTCTTTCTCCGGACTGCGTGTTGTCATACTTAAATTAACAAAACCCAGCTGGCCGGCTAAATCCATCACCGACACAATACTTTGATAACTGGCGTTGGCATCTCCGGTAATAACAAACGGGATAGACGTATCGCCTTGGCTAATGCCTTCTAAAGCAACCTGTAAAGTCGCCGGACGGCTGTCGACTAAAACCTTACCATTGACGGTAAGTGAACCCTGCTGATCAACCACAACTTCAATCTCTTTGGCTTCAACTGGGCGCTTATCGCCACTGGCCTCAGGAAGATCAATCTCTAAGTGGCTTTCTTTGGTGAACGTGGTCGACACCATAAAGAAAATCAATAGCAGAAACACAACGTCAATAAGAGGCGTTAAATTAACGCCCTCTTCTGCGCTGACCTGACGTTTGAACTTCATGTTCTAGGCGTCCTTTAAATCAACACGGCGTTCGCTGTGTAAAGCATCAACAAGTTTGACGGATTCTTGCTCCATCAATACAACGAGGCTATCGACACGACGAACAAAAAAGCGATGGGCAATCATTGCAGGAATCGCAACCGTTAAACCCGCAGCAGTGGTAATAAGGGCTTCAGAAATACCACCTGCCAGCACTTGAGCATTTCCCGCACCCATTAAGTTAAGAGCGGTAAAGACTTTAATCATACCAATAACCGTACCCAACAAGCCCAACAACGGCGCAATGGCAGCAATCGTGCCCAAAGCGCCAAGGTAGCGTTCAAGGTCATGCACCACTTCGCTGGCAGCTTCTTCAATCGAGTCTTTCATAACATCGCGTCCGTGGCGACTGTTGCTTAAGCCTGCAGCCAAAATACGGCCCAATGATGAGGAGCCACGCAAACGCTTTAACTTAGCAACATCTAATTCTTTATCTTGAATCCAACTCCACACCTGACCTAACTGGTGCTTAGGAGCAATCTTCTTTGGATTAAGTGTCCAAAAACGCTCTACTGAGATACCGATCACTGCGATCGAACATAAGATAATAGGCAGCATCAGCCAACCGCCGGAGGTGATAATTTGAAACACCTAGGAACACTCCTAATCGATATAAATCTTCAATTGACCACAAGGCCGAGGGGCTCTAGTAAAACACTAAAACCAATTAAGGGGGCTATGATACATAAAAATAACTCAAGGGCAGAAACCTTCGTCACGATACCATCGCCGCCACTGGCTACAGCGCCTAGAAATTAAGCTAATCGCCCCTTCTTTAACCACGACATTCAAAGCACCGTGCCAAGCAGTATTCCATACCTTAATACCCAAAGCCTGCGCTCTGTTCAGTACCTTTTCGCTTGGATGCCCATAACGGTTACGAAAGCCAGAACTAATAATAAGATGCTTAGGTTGCAGATGAGCTAAAAAACGAATGGAAGAAGAGCTTGCACTGCCATGATGGCCAGCGATCAAAATATCAACCCCCTGGCTCAAATGCTCAGACGCAAGTAACTGCTCTTCAACCTTAGAGCTGACGTCCCCCATAAAAAGAATACGGCTAGCAGGCATTAACTCTTTATCAGTTTGCCTAATAATATTGGCCTTGGTATCCATATTTATATCGATCTCCGCATCAAAACCAAGAGTATCAAGCACGCTAAGCCTATGTTTTGGTGAACCACTAGGTGTGTGTTTAAGCGTTAACAAAAGCACACAGCTACGATCGTTAGCCTGGGCTATATGCCCTGTTGTGTTTGGCCAAAGCACATCCATACGCCAGCGCGCCGTATCAACTAACATGCCGGCTAAACACGAAGAGAGCTTAAGCTTTTCTAATGACTTAGGCGCTCTACCCTGAGCCATGTTTATAAATTCGGTTTGTGAAGCCTGCCAAAGCTGAGCTCTTTTAAACTGTGTTTGTTCTAAGCGCTCTGCCAACACGGCTGCCTCGCCACTTAAAATCTGGTCGACCTCTAAAGTTTGGACAAATTCTGTAAAAGCACCCGCATGATCGGCATCAGCATGGCTAATAAGTAAGTTATTTAAGCGCACCACTTGCTTACGTTCTAACATCGGATATAAAACCGACATTGCAATTGAAAAAGAATCTGAAAAACGCGCCCCTAAGTCGTAAACCCAGTGGTTATTTTCTAAATTCAAAAAAACAGACAAGCCTTGGCCTGCATCCAACACTTCCAGCTCAATCGCTTTAGAGTCAGGCCACAGCGGTGATTTAACCACAGCGCATGCAAGGCTAATAAGCCCCATAAACAGCAACGAACAAACTAAAGTCAGCCGCATAACATACATACGTGGTTTAAACGATAGAACCAATACAATTAGAGCACATACAAACGCGGAACAAGCTATAAAAGAGTAAAACGCGTCTGGAATAAAAAACGGATTTGTATAGTGAGATACCCACTGCAGGAGACGCTGCTGAGCGTATACACACTGATTGGCAGCGGCCAAAACATACATAGCAAAATCAACTGAAAAAACCGAAACAAGCACTGCCCCAAAAATCAAAGGCATAATAATTAAAGCCATAAAAGGAACAACAATAAAATTGGCTATAGGCGCAAAGAAGCTCACAGGTAAAAAGAAAAACAACAACAGTGGCAACAAGACAAGCCACAGCAGCATTTGAGCCGTAAGTAAATCCAACAAATAACGTATATATTTATTACCTTTATTTAGCGCCGAAGGTTCACTTACTGTTTTGGTATTAAAGATCTTGTTTAGGGTGTTTTTTAGTAAATGTGTTAAAACAGCTTTGTTTTCTTGCTCTCTTATAGACAGGCGCTTAGTCTCTGTATTAGACGAAGCAGGCTTATAAAAAGTTGAATCAACAGAAACAGACAGAGCAGCAGAGGCGTCAGCAGTAGAGCCATCAGCATTAAGTGGCTTATTTTCTCTAAAAGAAAAAACCAGCAACAAGCTTAATGCCGCAGAGAAGCTAAGCACAAAACCCGGCTGAGTCGCAGCCATAGGATTTATAAATAACATCAACGCAGCAATAATCACCAAGATATCAAGTGCTTTAACATGGCGCCCCAATAGAAAACAAAGTTGAAGTAATACAAGAGCAAGAAAGGCCCTTAAAGTAGGCGAAGCCAAGCCTGCCAAATACGCATAGAGCCAAGCGATATAACAGGTGCACGATAAATATATAAAACGATAAACAGACAAGCTTAGTAAGAGCAATAAAGGCCGTAATAACCAGCGTAAGGAACACAGGCAAAGTGCAGCCACCAAACCTACATGAAGCCCTGATATCGCCATCAAGTGAACGGTTCCAGTGTCGCGAAACATTCGCCAATCAACGCTCGTTAACTCCGACCTATCCCCCAGAACCAGCGCTTTCAAAATCGCACGCTCAGACCAAGGTTGTAATAAATGCTCTATATGTGTTCTTAACTGGGCAAGTACCGTTTTTTTATCTGAAAGTAAACGTGGAACACCACTCTCTTTAAAATAAAAAACATAACCGGTAGCCACGCTATGTTTACTTAAAAGCCAAGCTTGATAATCAAACCCCCGATGATTCACCAAGGATCTGGGTGCTTTTAAGCGCACATAAAACTGCCAGCGCTGACCAAGAGCAAGTGCTCTTCTTGTACGCCAACTTAAGCGAATGGAGTGGCCTCTTAACTTATCGATAGCTTGGTCAAGCGCTTGGTCGCGCCCTAGCTTGCTAACTTGACCACGGATATCGTCCTGAAGTTGTACAAGTTGAGCATCTTCAATAAAAAACTCAAAACGTGCTGTATCCGCAGTTTGCTCTAATCGACTTTGTAATTGCCCACGTACAAGTATCGACCTGCCTTCTAACTCGGCGTGTAACTGCTGACTTATTTGCTTTTGTACTTGTGATTCAGCCAGTATGAATAAAGCACAAGTACTGCTAAAAAGAAGCAAAACTGTGCCTATCTTATGCCTAAAACAGTCCTTATAAGGCACTCTGTAATTGTATTCGCTGAGATAAAAAGCTGGCTTAACTAAGCTCCTTAATGATTGAGGTTGTTGGTTTCCACAAAGAGCAACAAATACCAAGTAAAACAGAGCCATCAGCCAGGCAAGGCGAAGCAGGCAAGAAATGACGTACTGGCTAGATTCAGCCGAGCCATAAACAGATATAAATATAGCTGCAATAAAAATGCATAAATAGCTTCGTAGACTCACGGGCGTCCTTGTCCATGTCTCGAAATAATCAATTTCTTGTTTTATAAACCACAAGGCAGTGGCAAAATCCTATATACCAGCAATTAAAGTAAAGTAGTCGACTAAGCTTATTTCAAGCTGATCAAAACTTAAGCCAAACGACTACTATTTAACAGACTGAAGAACTGAAGACTCGACTATATTGAGACAGATCACTGCTCAATCTAGCCACTGCCAAACGAAGTCGGCATAATACCGCCTCAATTTATGTAGCTGAGCCCTAATGCCCCGTAAGCTGTTAAAAAGATGGACTCCCGACCCGAAGGATATTCATGGCAACCCTGCCCTGAAATTTTTGGGCACTATGCTGCATGACCCCAACCTCTTTCATTTAAATCGCCACAGCGTTTCTGTTGCCTGCTTTGTAGGCTTGTTTATCGCTTTTATGCCCATCCCAGGGCAAATTCCCTTAGCTGCACTGGCGGCCTTGAGATTACGTTGCAACCTGCCCTTGGCGGTTATCCTTGTTTGGATCAGCAACCCACTGACCATGCCTATTATTTTTTATCTAGAGTACAAACTTGGCAGTGGTATTTTGATGCAAACAGGCGCAGAGTTCAGTTTCGATTTTAGCTGGCAGTGGTTTAAAACGGTCTTCCCTAGTATTTGGCAACCACTGCTGTTGGGCTCATTTATTTGCAGCGTGTTTTTTGGCTGTGTCGGCTACTTGTCAATACAGTGGTTTTGGCGCTGGCATGTCGTCGACCGATGGAAACAACGCCAAGCACGCAAGAAAAACCAAGCTTAATAGCACGCCCCACTCAAGCATGCGTATATGCATCAATAGACTGCCCTTGTTGGCTCCGAGATACAAAGAATATCAGCAACAAAGCAATTAAGGTTTGCCTGTAAGTGGTGTTGAATGGCCCATACCGTGAAACGCGGCAAGAGCCTATTCGTAGCGCAATACATCCGCCGGCTGTAAACGAGAGGCCTGCCATGCGGGATAGATAGTCGCCATCAACACTAACACCATCGACACCGAAGCCACTTGCACCATATCCTCTAGGCGAACTTCTACCGGTAATTCCGTTAGTGGGTAGACGTCAGAATGCATAAACTGCAAGCCTAAACCCTGTTGCAATAACGTCACAACAGGTTCAAGCGCCAGCACCATCAACAAGCCCAGCCCCAAACCTAAAGCAACACCCAACAAGCCAATAACTAAACCCTGGCAAATAAAGAGCTTAAGAATATCAAAAGAGCTTGCGCCGAGGGTTCGTAAAATCGCAATACTGGCTTGCTTTTCAAGCACAACAAGAGTCAGAGTCGACACCACATTAAACGCCGCCAAAGCCACAATTAAGGACATCAATAAGGCCACCATGCGCTTGCTCATTTGAATAGCGTGATACAAGTTGCCATGAGTTCGCTGCCAATTAGTCTGGTACCAAGTAGGCCCTAAGTGATTTGCTACTCGCATAGCCAGCCACGGGGCATCATTTAGATCATCAAACTGCAAACGCAAGCCATCCATGCGCCCAGTTAAGCTCGCGCCACGTAGACCATCTAAAGCATCAACAGGCGCTAAAACTAAAGACTCGTCCAATTCAGAGTGTGTCTCTAGTACCGCTGCCATCGTTAAATAACTGATTTTGGCTGTGCGCCCTGCATTTTTACCGGGCGATACCAGCATTAGCTCCGAGCCTGGTTGAGCATCTAATTTTTTTGCTAAGGCCGCGCCAAGCACTATGGATTGAGAACCTGGTTTTAATGCCTCAAGTGCCTCCTCAGAGGCAAAGTCACTCAGGCGAGAAAGTTGCAGTTCACGTTCTAAATCCACGCCAAAAATTAATGCCGGTTCAACCTCACCACGTGAACTTAACAAGGCCTGAACACGTACAAACGGCGCAACCGCTTTAACACCTTCTAGACCTTCAACTTCGGCCACTTTTTCTTGCCAGTTTTCAATGCCGCCAACTTCAAACACCGAAGCTTGAGGTAAAAACCCCAAAATGCGATCTTTAAGCTCTCGCTCAAAACCATTCATAACCGACAAAACCAACACCAACAAGCTGATGCCGACAACAAGACCGGCCATAGAAATAGCCGATAAAAAAGACAACATACCGCTTTTTTTAGTACTGCCGGCGTTACGTGTATAGCGCCAAGCAACGCTAACTGGCCAAGCACTCATGCTGCGCACTGCTCGACTAAGATGCCGTCTTCTAATAACAACTGCCGGTCTAAACGCTGAGCTAGGTGTTCATCATGGGTAACAACAATAAAAGCCGTGCCTAGCTCTTCGCTCAGCTCATCAATCAGGCTATGAATATTGGCCGCGTTTTTCTTATCCAAATTACCTGTTGGCTCATCCAACAACACACAACCAGGCTGAGTCGCCAATGCTCGAGCTATCGCAGCACGCTGGCGCTCACCGCCACTGAGCTGTGAGGGTTTATGAGCCATGCGCTCAGCTAAACCCACACGCGTCAATAAATCCTGCGCCTTTTGATCGCGTTCACGTGCGCCAACGCCGCCAATACGCAAAGGCATGCTGACATTTTCTAACGCCGTAAACTCAGGTAATAGGTGATGAAACTGATATACAAAACCCAGGCTCTGATTGCGAATGCGCCCGCGCTGGTTATCGCCAAGTTCAGAAAAGCGCTGGCCATTTATAAGCACCGTGCCCTCACTTGGCTGATCTAAGCCCCCCAAAACATTTAACAATGTTGACTTACCGCTGCCTGAAGCACCAATCACAGCGATGCGCTCCGAGCGATGAACTTTCAAGTTAATGCCGCGCAGAACCGCTAGAGTTTGGCCAACTTCGCTGTAGGATTTATGTAGATCCTGACATTCAAGAATGATATTGCTCATGATTTAACTGTCGTATCGCATTGCTTCGGCAGGCTCGATTAACGAAGCCTTCCAAGCGGGAAATAAAGTAGCAAGTAAGGTACTGAGCACAGCCATGCCGGTCACCCAGAGCGTATCGCTTAGTTGCCATAATGAAGGAATACTGGTTACAAAATAAACGCTTGGGTCAAACACCTGTAAACCCAAAGTACGCTCAATGAAATCAACAATATCAGGTAAATAAATCGCTACAGGTACGCCAACACCGACCCCCATCGCGACACCTAAAAAACCAGTAGCAGCTCCCTGAGTTACAAACACTTGCACAACTTGCATACGGCGCAGGCCCATAGTACGCAACACAGCGATATCGGATTTTTTCTCATTCACCATCATAATCAAGCTGGTAATAATGTTAAAAGCCGCCACCGCGATAATAATACCAAGCAATAAGCCCGTGACGGTTTTCTCAAGCTTGACCGCCCTAAACAAACTACCTTGACTCTGACTCCAGTCTCGCACTTGAAACTTAGCCCCCAAGGTTTGAGCAAGTGCGGCGGAATCGGCCGGAGCCTGATATAAATCGTGATAGCGCAAGCGCATGCCGTCAATATTATCGCCATAGGCAAATAAACGCTGAGCATCACGTAAATGAATAAGAGCTAAATTTTGATCCACACTGGCGCCCGCTTCAAATAAAGCCCTGACTGTAAATTGTCGACTGCGCGGAAACACACCCGCAAAAGTAATAGACAGTTTAGGTAAAGTAATACGTACCTTGTCACCTACTTGCACGCCAAGCGAGTACGCCAGCAAACGACCAAGAGCGATACCATATTCACCAGCTTGAAGGTCTTGCATTTGCCCACGCACAAAGAAGTCAGCCATAGGGCTAACATGCTGCTCAAGCTCTGGCTCAACCGCCTCAAGTTCAATACCTTTAACTACTCGCCCAGAAGCGATCAACACATTTGAACGAATATAAGGTGAGCTAGCTACAATCTGCTCACGAGCATCTAACTGGGCTTGTAAAGCCGCCCAATCACTTAGCTTTTCGGCACCTTCAACATGACTGTGCGGCAATACACGCAATAAACGCTGCTTTAACTCATAGTCAAAACCATTCATCACCGACAAAACCACAATCAGCGCAAACACACCCAGTGCCATCCCCCCTGTCGCAAAGAGGCTGACAAAAGATAAAAAGCCGGATGATCGCTTGCTTCGCGTATAACGCAAGCCAATAAAAGCTGCTGCCGAATTCATACTAAATAGGACATTAAGAAAAGGCCGAGAGTCTACCTTATTTCCTTAGCCTGCGCAGGCTAGGCTTGCAGAATCGACAACTAAGACCATAGTTATAAGTGGATAGTCACCTTGGTTATAGCCATGCCCAACGACAATAAAAAAGGCGCCGAACGCCGAGACTCATTTCGAATAGACGAAGATGTACACTTTGAATTCAAATTGGCATCAAGTAGCTCCATTGAAGATATTCATGTTAATGACGTTTTCGAAGACGACGATGCACTTGGACTTATCAATCAATTTAATCAGCTCGATGAGCGCGGCTTAAAAGCACTTGGACTGATTAGTGAAAAAAACCACCTGCTTGGCGATTTTTTAAGCAACCTTAATAAAAAAGTAGAACTACTTAGCCGGCAAATACTGCTCAATTCAAGTGACAGCCTTAACAGCCGGCCCAAAACTCGTGTGAGCTTAAGTGAAGATGGTATCGGTTTTATCTGTGATCGCTCTCTTTACAAGGGCAGCTACATTGCCATGCGGCTTATTTTCCTGCCAAACTACGCGGTAGTATCCACCTATGCGCAAATTTTGCGATGCGTACAAAAAGATGAGAAATATCAGGTTGCAGCAAAGTTCCATCAAATTTACGATAAAGACAGGCAAACCATCGTGCGCCAAGTAATGCGCTCACAAATAGCCGCAAAAAAAGCCGCCAGCTCTGCAAACTAAGGAAAAGCTAAATGAAATTACTACCCGCCCTATTGATGACAGGCCTATTATGTAGCATGCCAGCACTTGCAGACGAGCTAAGCATGCCAAGCGATACCCCAAGCGACGCCGCTGATATCAACAAACCCAGTAAATCAATGACAAAAGCCTCGGTTGAAGCCCAATACGGCTCCCCCGAAAGCCGCCACGGCCCTTCAGGCGAGCCCCCTATCTACTACTGGGAATACCCCTACTTCACCGTCTATTTTGAAGGTGACCACGTTATCCACTCTGTCGCCAAGTATAAAAACAGAAAAGCCATGCAAGAAGAATATCGAGATCAATAATAACCACAGCCCTTTACTCAACCAGGGTTGCAGTACTAATTCAGCCCTGTTTGAGCTAAGGGTTCTAGTTGACTCCAGCTCTCACTCCTCACCAGAACAATATTGTAGCGAGCTCGCAAACCCGCCTATAGCTAAAACTATACAAGAGAGGCCACTTTCTTTTTAAGCTCGGGCAGTACCTCCTTAAAGAACCAAGTATTATTCTTTAACCAGCGATTATTACGTGGGCTGGGATGCGGCATAGGCAGAAACTCAGGCCAATACTGCTGCCAGTGCTTCACCGTTTCTGTTAGGTTTTTATATTGTTTGTCAGCTAGATGATAATTAAATGCGTGCTGACCAAGAATCAATGTGAGTTCGACATCTGAAAGTAAGTTAAGCAATTGCTCTCGCCAGTGCTGGGCGCATATTAAGGGTGGGGCTACATCTCCATTAGCCCCTGTTCCGGGGTAACAAAAGGCCATTGGTAAAATAGCAATTTTAGACTCATCATAAAATACCTCCCTTGTGACCCCCATCCATTCGCGCAAACGCTCACCCGAGGCATCATCAAAAGGAATGCCCTTATGATGCGTTTTTCTTCCCGGTGCCTGCCCCGCGATCAGTATTTTGGCACTGGAGCCTAACTGTAAAATGGGCTTAGGGCCCAGAGCTAATTCTGTGCATAAGTGGCAGCTCCGAACCGAAGCCAAAATCGACAGCACATTTTTTAACTTATTAGCTATTTGAGTCAATGTTGACCCCTTTTTAGATCATTGATAACAAACAAATACCGCCTGTTCACAGAAGAATAAGCCCCACGAGAAGGAAAACACTTCCGTAGAGAATAAGCTCTGGCCTCGTTAATGGCATTGTAGAAAATCTACTACGATCGAACCCAGCTAGAGCAAATAGCTCACACCTCGCCCCTATGTGTACAGACTTAAATTACAGCTCTAATTACTTAGCTGTAAAAACCGATAATTAAAACTAAAACGTCATAACAATCATACTAAAGCATGGTAAACTCGCGCCAAATTGATCATCCTAAACCCAATAAAAATACATATACCAGTATTTCAACCTAAACATTTGGACGTTTTACATGAAAAAACTACAACTTAGCTGCAGTATCGTACTTGCCACAAGCCTACTAAGCGCCTGTGGCGGTAGCAGTAGTGATGGCGATAGCCTTATTAGTCCTAACGGTACTAATAGCCCCGCCCCAGAAGCAAAGTCGGCCTTTACCAACGAAAATAAAGAAAATATCTCTCGAAGCGCTATTCAAGTACTCGATGTCAGCTCCAGCCTTGAAGGAGATAACTTTTTAGATCTTGTCGATTTAGGCGGAGCCAATGCTTCAAGTAATGGTAAGCAGCTGAATCCTATTGCCCAGAAAAGCATTCTAAGCGAGGAGTGCCCTAGTGGCGGCTCAATAGAGATCAACGTGCCTGATGGCATGGATGAAAACTCTACATCGGGCTCTATGGATATGATCTATGACGAATGTGTCGATGAGTTTAATGACAGCATAGATGGTAGCTTCAGTATTTCTTGGTCTGGTTTTGATCAGAGTACCGGCGAACCCCAGACACTTGATATGCTTATTGACATAACAACTAGCTCAGAGGGTTTTGAAGGTGGAACAGAAACCGTCAGCGTTGATGCGCAATTAAGCTGTGATAACTATTTAGAAAGCTGCTCGTTCACTCTTAACGAAGTAAGCTATAACGATGGTGAAAATCAATTTAGCCTAAGTGACTTTAATGCAAGTAGCGGAAGCAATGGCTCCGACATCTCAGCCACCATCTCAGTTGGTGATATTTCAAATCTGGAGATCAGCGGTAACGATCTGCTTGAATGCGAGAACGGTAATTTCGAAAGTGGCAGCATCGATATCAGCGAACAAGATGAAGCACCTGCAATGACCATCACCTTTTTAAACTGCTCTAGCTACTCACTAGAGTTTGATGGCACAACAGAAACTTACTCGCAAGACTCTTAAAATAAACAGAGTCATCAAGGACAAGCCAAGCCAAAACACTGAGCTTGGCTTGTTCATTAATTGTAAGTGTATAGCTTGCATCTTGAGTGAAATTAACGTGATAGCTAGTCCTATTACTTGAGACTAAATAAGGTCATCAATGCGACCTAAATTAGGCTTATAAGTTTGAAATTCATGTGCTTCAGCATATTCTTTAAAATAGCCTTCTATCCCGTCCTTTTCCCCCACCCCATCTGTGTCTTTTATTTTGAGACTTCTCCAATTGCCTGACAAAGCATTTCAAAATACATCATATAAACAATCCATTTATGCGTAATATCGTGGCTGAACTTGTAAGTCATTATGACATGCCCCTATAAGCGATAAGCTCTACATTGGCTAAAAGGATTAGTTCGAACCAGTATCACAACGTAACATGGCAACATAGTAAGGCCCTTCCCATCTGCGCTTTTCTTAACAACCAAAGCAGCAGCCACAAAAAGTTCATCAAAGTGTTACAGCATTCAAGCACTATAATATTGGCCTCGGTCACTGCTGATACACAGTTCAGTAAATTCTTAGCGTAAATAAATTTTTTTTTTGCAAAAAGGATTGAACTGGTCTGTTTGATGCTAGTAGTAGTGTTAGTGCTGAGAGCCTTTGTTAGCACAAGTAAATAAGCGCCTCAGAAATGAGTGCGCAAAGGCGATCAGCGTGAATAAAAACACAAACGAGCCCCGTGGAATGCCAAACACCATTGATGACTGGAAGAACTACCAACCCGGCGAATTTTACGACGAGCTTATTAGCTCACCGGGTAACGCTAGGCTGGCTGGAAAAAAACTACTTAAATACCTGAAAACCCTCGCGCCATCAGACATAGAGGCCATTAGCAAAGCGACGGATGCGTCAATTAAAGCCATGGGGATATCCTTTACGGTCTATACCGATGAGGGGAATATTGATCGGGCTTGGCCGCTGGATATCATCCCGCGTGTGATCAGTAAAAAGCAATGGACAAGCGCCTCAGCAGGCTTAGAGCAACGCTTACAAGCGCTTAATCTTTTTATCGATGACCTCTATCACGATCAAAAAATAATCAAAGACGGAATTATTCCTGAGTTTGTACTCAAACAATCAAAGAATTACCGCACTGAGTGCGAAGGTGTTTCGCCCGCATTTGGAACCTGGGCTCACATATGCGGCACTGATCTGGTGCGTGCTGATGACGGTCAGTTTTATGTACTGGAAGATAATTTACGAGTACCTTCCGGTGTTTCCTACATGCTAGAAAACCGTTCCATAATGAAACGAGTCATGCCCGAGGTATTTGAACAAGTTAATGTTGCACCAATAGGTGACTACCCAACGCGACTTTTTGAAACCTTATCGGCTTTATCCCCCCGTAAAGAATGCAAGCCTGTTATTGCCGTTCTGACACCGGGTATTTTTAATTCGGCTTATTTTGAGCATGCCTTTCTCGCCCAACAAATGGGTGTTGAACTTGTAGAAGGCAGTGATTTAGTTGTCGAAGACGATATTGTTTATATGAAAACCATCGCAGGGCTAACACGTGTTGATGTTATTTATCGCCGCATAGATGATTTATTTTTAGACCCGGAAGTGTTTGATAAAAGCTCTATGCTAGGAGTACCTGGCTTAATGCGTGCTTGGAAAAAAGGCAATGTCGCATTGGCCAACGCCCCTGGGGCTGGGGTAGCTGACGATAAAGTTGTTTATGCCTATGTCCCTCAAGTTATTAAATACTACCTTGATCAAGAGCCTCTTATCGCTAACGTTGAAACCTTTCTTTGCTACAAAGACAACGAGCGAAAATACGTGCTCGACAACTTAGATAAACTGGTCGTTAAACCCGCTAATGAATCAGGGGGTTACGGCATGCTGGTCGGCCCTCATTCAACCAAAAAGGAACGCGAAACTTTTGCCGACCTCATCAAAGACAACCCCCGCAATTATATTGCGCAGCCCACACTGGCCCTATCAACGGCACCAACCATTATCGGTAAACACACACCCGAGCCTCGGCACTTAGATTTACGTCCATTTGTTCTTCAAGCTAAAGATACCTATGTCACCACTGGGGGCCTCACCCGTGTTGCCATGAAAAAAGGCTCACTGGTGGTCAACTCATCACAAGGAGGAGGCAGTAAAGACACCTGGATTGTCGATACCGACTCATCTGTATCCGATACAAGTAAAAAGGAGGCTTAATTATGCTTTTATCCCGAGTTGCAGAACGAGCCTACTGGGCCGGCCGATACCTTGAGCGAGTACAAAGTACCGCTCGACTCATTAGCATCTACGATAAACTACTGTTTGATTTACCTCGCAGCATAAAACTTAGCTGGTACAACTTGGTGTCAATTAACAAGTTAGATCACGCGTTTAATGAACATTACTCAAAACCAGACGAACGTAATGTAATGCGCTTTTTGATCAACGATAGAAATAACCCTTCGTCTATGGTCTCGTCGATACAAGCGGCGCGTGAAAATGTTCGTACGACTCGAGATGTTTTCCCTTCAGACGTTTGGTATCTCATCAACGAGCTCAACCACTACATTATCGATAATGCCAATCAAGGCATAACACGCAAACAACGCCACGATTTTTTAAACACAGTCATTCGTGGCTGCCAACAAATATTGGGCGTTTTGCACAGCGATATGCCTCATGATGAATCTTGGTGTTTTTTTCGCTTAGGTAAAAATTTAGAACGTGCCGATACAACATCTAGAAATATCGATGCCGCCGTTGCAGCCATTCTTGAAATCGAAGATATGGATGAAGCCATCAATAGCCGACAAATTATTTGGCTCAACCTATTGCGTTCGCTCAATGCCGATCATTATTTCCGTCGTGCCGTACGAGCATCTATTAATGGTGCGGACGTAGTTGATTACCTTATTTGTAATAAGGATTTCCCGAAGTCTGTGACCCGTTGCTTGAGTAATCTTGTGCATACATGCTCTCTTTTGCCCAAGTCAGATGACATTACTCAGGAGCTCACTGACATTCAAAACAGTATCACTGCTGAATATCACTCAGACCTTAAGGGCCAACCCTTGCGCGACTACGTCAACGAACTGCAACTTCGCATCATTAATATGCACCAAAAAATCTATGCCAATTGGTTTCCTGCATGGGATTAATCGCTTTATTAACTGACCGTTAAACCTACATTTGTATTTTGTAGAACTCATAGTTTTCTGCATCTAAACATAGACCAAGGGCTTTTCATGACCATTCGCGTAGCACTTAATCATAATACTTATTACAACTTTGATCGCGCAGTTGAATTAAGTAAACACGTTGTACGCCTGCGCCCCGCCCCACACTGCAGGACGCCCATTCACAGTTACAGCCTGAAAATAAAACCTGAAAATCATTTTATTAACTGGCAACAAGATGCATTTGGTAACTTTTTAGCCTCCATTGTTTTTCCGGAAAAATCCGATCATCTATCTATAGAAGTTGAAGTCTTAGCGGATATGATCGTCATCAATCCTTTTGACTTTTTCCTCGAAGAATACGCCGAGCACTTTCCCTTTAAATACCCAAGTGCACTAAAAAAAGAACTACAGCCCTACCTAGAAACCATTGCCTGTGGCAAACCATTTATCAACTACACTAAGGCCGCACTAAGGGCTGCACTGCCAACAAGAAAAGTGCGCACAATTGACTTTCTCGTTTCTATCAATCAGTGCTTACAAAAAGATATAGATTATTGCATTCGTCTAGAACCTGGCGTACAAACTCCACAAGTCACGCTAAAAAAAAGAACGGGCTCTTGCAGGGACAGCGCTTGGCTGATGGTACAAATACTGCGTCACCTAGGTATTGCTGCACGCTTTGCTTCAGGCTATCTAGTACAACTTACGGCAGATGAAAAAGCCCTTGACGGCCCGTCAGGAACAGAAAAAGACTTCACCGATTTACACGCTTGGTGTGAAGTATTTTTACCGGGTGCTGGTTGGGTTGGGCTCGATCCTACTTCGGGTTTATTTGCCGGTGAAGGCCATATCCCTTTAGCTTGTACTCCATCACCAAGCTCTGCAGCTCCTATTGAAGGAGCAACAGACGAATGTGAGGTCGAGTTTAATTACAGCAACGACGTCAGCCGCTTTCATGAAGACCCTCGAGTCACCAAACCTTATTCCGAAGCAGCTTGGCAACAAGTATTAAAGCTCGGCTCTGATATCGATCAGCAATTAGAAACAATGGATGTGCGCTTAACCATGGGGGGGGAGCCAACCTTTGTATCCATCGATGATATGGAATCGGCGCAATGGAATACCGATGCCCTCGGTGACGATAAACTCAGCCTAGCTAAGGGCCTACTTTTAAAACTGCGCGATCAATTTGCAGCAAATGGTCTGCTTCATTATGGCCAGGGTAAATGGTATCCGGGCGAAGAAGTGCCGCGCTGGGCCCTAGGTCTATTTTGGCTCAAAGACGGCCAGCCACTTTGGCAAAACGCCGAGCTACTAGCCCGTATTGATAAAGATTACGGGGCAGACATTAACAAAGCACAAAGCTTTGCTAGTGAATTATGCCGCATACTCAAGCTAGAAGCGTCGTCCGCTCAGCCCGCCTACGAAGATGCCCTGCATTATTTAATGCAGGAATTACAACTCCCCCAAAATATCGATTCAGAGATTGCCAATGCCAAATCCAGCCTTGATAGGCAGCGCCTAGCTGCCGTACTTGCTCAAGGTTTAGATCAGGCGAGTGGTTTTGTTATTCCTCTTGAGCGAGCTCTGGATGAAAAAAGCTGGTGCAGCAACCATTGGTCTACTCGCCGTGAAAAGCTTACCTTGATTCCAGGCGACTCCCCCATGGGCTTACGCTTACCACTAGGCGAACTGTCCAGTCATAAGGATGACCCCAAGGTCCTGCCCGAAGCCGACCCTTTTGCTGTTCAACAAGCATTACCACAAGAGCCTATACACACGGCAAACACGGCCAGTCAAACGCATAGAGAACAAGCGCCAAAACCCGCAAGTGGGCGCGAACTCATTACCACCGCTCTGTGTGTTCAGCCCCGCGATGGTAAATTGCATGTGTTTTTACCGCCGCTTGAACAACTAACCGATTACCTTGCACTAATACAAGCGATTGAATCCGTTGCTAAAACCTTGTCCTGCCCTGTGGTTCTTGAAGGCTATACACCACCTAAAGATGCCCGCTTGACGCAATTACTAGTGACACCCGACCCCGGCGTGATTGAAGTTAACGTGCATCCAGCGAGTAACTGGGATGAATTAGTCAGTACCACCACTGAGCTCTACCATGCAGCACGTGAAAGTCGCTTATGCGCTGAGAAATTTATGCTTGATGGCCGCCATACGGGTACCGGTGGCGGTAACCATATGACCCTTGGCGGTAAAACACCCGCCGACAGCCCCTTTCTACGACGCCCCGATTTATTGCGCAGCTTAATCACTTTCTGGCAGCACCACCCAAGTTTAAGTTATCTTTTTTCAGGCACCTTTATTGGCCCCACTAGCCAAGCACCACGAATGGATGAAGGCCGTGATGAGATGCTTTATGAGCTCGAAATCGCGTTTCAACAACTACCAGATGGGGAAAGCCAGCAGCCTTGGCTAATTGACCGCATCTTGCGCAACCTATTAATTGACATTACCGGTAACACCCATAGGGCCGAGTTCTGCATCGACAAACTGTATGCACCTGGTACGACCAGTGGGCGTCAAGGTCTACTTGAGTTTCGTGGTTTTGAAATGCCACCGCACCCACAAATGAGCTTAGTGCAAGCTTTATTGATTCGAGCTTTAGTGAGCCTGTTTTGGCAAAAACCTTATAAGCATAATTTGGTTCGTTGGGGCACGGCTTTGCACGACAAATTTATGCTACCCCACTTTATTTGGCGAGATGTATTAGATGTGGTCGAGCAATTGCAACAGCACGGCATTCAATTCGATCCCGAATGGTTGCGCCCTTTTGAAGAGTTTCGCTTTCCTCACTATGGCCGTGTCAAACTTGACGATATCGACATCGAATTGCGTTGGGCCATCGAGCCTTGGCACGTGCTCGGCGAAGAAGTTGGTAGTTTTGGCACTGCCCGTTATGTGGATTCGTCCGTCGAGCGCTTGCAAGTTCGCCTAACAGGGCTAACCCCCGAGCGTTATGTATTAGCGTGTAACGGGCGCCGAGTCCCACTACATGCGACAGGGCGTGGTGATGAATTTATCGCCGGTATTCGCTATCGAGCTTGGGCCCCTCCTTCGGCCTTACACCCAACTATTGGCACCCATGTACCACTGGTCTTTGACTTAATAGACACGTGGAATGGACGCTCCGTTGGCGGCTGTACCTACCATGTCTCTCACCCAGGCGGCCTCAGTTACGAAACTTACCCCATTAACGCCTTTGAAGCTGAGTCACGACGCGTTAATCGTTTTTCACGTGAAGAGCATAGCCAAGGCCCTTATCAGCCTCAGCCTGCTTATATTCCTAAACCCAGCAACAAGGCGGAACGCCAACTCGAAGAATACGAAGGCATGAAAGGCCCACTTAGCCCACCCGCTGAAGAATCCAGCGGTGAATATCCATTCACCCTAGATCTTCGACGCGCAGCACGCTTTATTTAAAAGCCTGATAGACGCCGCTGAAAGCAACACTCAGCGGCAGCCTATGGCATACTGCGCAGCTATTTAACGTTCACTAAAATTTAGTACATACACTTTGGGAGACTGAATTGCAGACCCCGCTCTATTTGCCAACCCACGGCCTCCATGAAGAAGCCTTTAAAGCAGATGGCTCTGTTCAGCCCCACTGGCAATACCTTGTTAAAAGCCTAAGCCACTTGGGCACTGATGCCATTGCATCTAGGCAACGTAAAGCCGAGCGTATCCTGCGCGATGCGGGTGCCACTTACAATGTCTATAACATGAAAGGTGGCGCCAACCAAAGCTGGAAATTAGACATTGTACCAAGCATTATTTCCAGCGAAGAGTGGGGCCAAATTGAGATGGGCCTGTTGGAAAGAGCCGAACTGTTTAATCTTTTATTAAAAGATATCTATGGCCCCAAAGACCTGATTCGTACTGGCGTCATCCCACCCGAAGCACTTTTTCTACATCAGGGCTTTTTACGCCCCTGCCAAGGCACCTCGCTGCCTGGCGATCATCAGCTTATTTTTCATTCGACCGATATGGTGCGTAATGCCGATGGCGAAATCTGCGTATTTACTGACCGTACCCAAAACCCAAGTGGTGCCGGTTACGCGTTAGAAAATCGAACCGTTATGTCCCGTGTGCTGCCAAGTTTATATAGAGACAGCCATGTACACCGCTTGGCTTTGTATTTCCAAAAGCTTCGCGGTCAACTTTTTTCCCTATGTACAAACCAAGATAACCCACGTGTTGTTATCCTCACCCCGGGACCTCTTAACGAAGCGTATTTTGAACACGCCTATTTAGCCAACTACCTAGGCCTACACTTAGTTCAAAGCGGCGATTTAACGGTTCGAGATGGCTATGTTTGGATGAAGTCTCTCGATGGCCTTAGTCGAGTGGATGTGATTTACCGCCGAGTGGACGATAGCTTTTGTGACCCCGTCGAACTGCGCGGCGACTCTACTCTTGGTGTGCCGAACTTACTTGAAGTGGCTCGTTCAGGCCGTGTCATCATTGCCAACCCGCTGGGTTCTGGAGTACTCGAAAACCCTATTTTCTTAAAATACCTGCCTGCTATTAGCCAAGCCTTACTTGGCCGCGAACTCAGACTAAAAACCGTCGAAACCCGCTGGCTAGCCGAACCGAATGATTTAGCTAGAGTACGCGAAGACATCGACAACTGGGTGATCAAACCCATTTATCGTGGAGGCCTTGCAAACAGTGTGGCCACTAAGGGCCAAGATGAAAACAACAAAGCGAAATTGCTTAAACAGGTATTAGAGCGGCCCGAACACTATGTCGCCCAACCGCTGATGATTCCCTCCCATGTACCCGCATTGGTCAATAACAAACTGCAAGCTCGCCCCGCTATATTACGCACCTTCTCACTTGCCAGTGACAATGCTTATATATGCATGCCAGGTGCATTAACTCGGGTTGGCACACAAGAGCAAGCCATCATTATTAGCAATCAGCAAGGGGCTTATAGCAAAGATACTTGGGTGGTAGCTAGCGAACCACAGCGTATTGTCAGTAACCTGCTAAATGCTCAAACTCAAGATGCCCTCGACGAAGCTAACCAAATTAGCCTGCCAAGCCGAGTGGTTGAAAACTTATTTTGGTTTGGTCGCTATTCAGAGCGTGCTGAATCTTTATTGCGCATATTACGCACTATTTTTGTTCTGTTTAATAATGAAGAAGTGATTCCCATCGCCTGCCGCGAGCGCCTACTTTGGGCCCTATCTGAAGTATCAAGCATGTTCCCAGGCTTTAAAGATGCCGATGCCAACCTGCTAGAAAACCCCGAACAAGAGCTGATAGAAATGATTGCCGATGGTAATCGTTCCGGCAGCGTGCGCGCCAATTTAAACGCGTTGTTCTACTGCGCCAACGAATCTAAAGAGTTACTTTCAACCGATATGTTGAGAGTGATTAACGACATTGCAGACACCATGAGCTCGCTCGACGATATGCTTGAGCAAGTACGCGACAACGACATGCCACTGTCTTCGCCTGAAGAAGCTATGGGGCCACTTGTCACGGCACTAATGGCACTCGCCGGTTTTGCCCAAGAAAGCATGATCCGTGGTGAAGGCTGGCGTTTTATGGAGCTTGGTAAACGTATAGAACGAAGCTACCAGACCAGCGTATTGGTTGAACAACTACTCAGCCAAGAGCTCGAAGGAGGCGAAGAAAGCATCTTAGTGCAGGCACTCTTATTAAGTGTCGAAAACCTCATCAGTTACCGACGCCGCTACCGTAATCGCATGGCGATTCCGGCCTGTCTCAACCTTGTATTGTTAGACACCAACAATCCGCGCTCACTGTTATTTCAGCTGCAAGCTATTAATGAACAAATCGCTACGTTACCAGGCCAACGCAAACCGCGTAATGAATTACCTCTAGAGGCGCGAACAGCACTTCGTGCACAAACCCAGACACAGTTATTACAGTTAGTCGAAATCAGTAAGAGTACTGATGGCCAGCGCGCAGCCTTAAGCGTATTTTGCCAAGATATCGCAAACTCAATGGATGAAGTGAGCACACAAATATCAGCAAAATATTTCGATCACAAAAAGACATCGCAACAGTTAGTTCGCAATTAATGGAGACGACTTGTGCGTTATAAAATCACCCATACGACCAGCTATCAATACAGCGCGCCTGTGTCCAACTGCTATAACTTGGCCCATATCATTCCGCGCACCAGCAATCGGCAAGCATGCATCAGCAGCCAAGTAGACATACTTCCCATCGCGCAAAGTCAATCGATTCGCGAAGATTACTTTGGTAATAAAGCCCTGCATTTCGAAATTCAAAACGATCATAACGAACTCTCTCTCACCGCGACCAGCATCGTTGAAACACAAAAACAAACCCTGCTCAAGCCCATCGAGCAGAGCCCCAGCGTAAGCGAATCGCAAGCGTTAATTAACAGTAACCGCGATCCTTATACCCTCTTAGCACGAGAGTTTTTACTTGATTCTCCGATGATCGGATCAATCACGGCAATTAATGAATTTAGCCATATTTTATTCTCAGCAGATAAGCCACTGTTACTTGCTGTGTTAGAGCTTACCCAAAAGATCTATAAAGAATTTACTTACTGCCCTGAAGCCACCACGCTGGCTACGCCTTTGTCTGAGGTTCTGCAACTTAAAAAAGGCGTTTGCCAAGATTTCGCCCACCTGCAAATTGCCTGCTTGCGATCTTTAGGCATCCCGGCGAAATATATTTCTGGTTATATCGAAACACTGCCTCTACCGGGCCAAGAGAAACTGGTAGGCACTGATGCGACTCATGCTTGGTTATCGGTTTTTTGCCCAGGTTTTGGTTGGGTAGAATTTGACCCGACCAATAATTGCTTAGTGGGTGATCAGCATATCATTACCGCATGGGGGCGAGACTATAGCGATGTGACGCCACTGCGTGGCGTCATTTATGGCGGTGGCGACGACCCAATTATGAGCGTCTCTGTCGATGTGTCACGCTGTGATCCCCCCATGCAAAGCAGCCAGCAACAAATACAAAACCAACAATAAAGGCTCTTTTCTTACGATTCAAACCTATCGGCTTTTCAACCTATGGCCATAGGTTTAGCTTGGCATATGGGGTAAGCTTCAACGTAATACTCAACCTCTAAATTCAAATGACTCACTAACTAATGCCCCCTTCTTGTAAAACAGAACACGCCATTGAAACACTTTATCAAGCTTATCTCAGGCTTGACGAATACGAGCAGTGGCTACTCAAGCTGCTCGCGGTGATCTACCACCCTATCGGCTTAAGCAAGCTTGGCAAAGTGCTGACAAGCCTTGGTAGAGAAATACAGCTACCATCGGGTAAACGAATAAAAGCGTTGAGCAGCACCAACAAAAATGAATTAGTTGAAAAAGGCTTTCTAGAACACAATAAATCAGGCTTACGCCTTCAGCCTCTGCTTTCAAACAAGCTAACCCAACTGTGTATAGAAGATAACAACTACCTGCGTTTTATCAAGCATATTGAAGCTGTGCTACCTATGCGTACTGCCTACGAATGGCAAAGACCAAAAGACGCAGAGCGCTGTTTTATTCGTGACATCTATTTCTGTGAAGGCCCAAGGCAGCTTGAGCAGATAATGGGCTTTGATAAGAACCCACAAATTATAGATCTAGAAAAAAACCAAGTGTTGGTCGAACTGTTTTTTTACCCCTTTAAACTCGACAACTTTCTAGCCCTACCAGAAGGCATTCAGTACCACAGCTTTGCAACTTGGTTTAGCTTAAATTGCCAGCAAGGCCACAGCAACGAGTATTTACAGGCATTACTCGAGCAAGTGTGCCCCCTCTGCCCCAATAACAGTAATTTACAGTTTCTGCTCGCCGAGCTGTACTTATTTGCCCTTCGTTTTGACGATGCCCAGCAAGTTATTAACAAGCATGATAAATCGTGCTACAGCTTACAACTACAAGCTTCAGCCCAATTATTACAAGGTGAGTTTAAAGTATCTGAATCCTTATTCAAGCAAGCTCTAACAGCAAAAAACAAATTTTCACGTAGGAAAAGGCAATTTATTGGTGGGCGTCTAGGTCTATTTTATAAACTGTGTTTATTTGTTTTAGCTTCTGATTCTAGCCACTACTACACAGAACTTGACGAACAAATTGATGCAGAACTTCGCAGCAAAAATACCGAACCGAAGTTTCGTCAGATACTTGACCGCTTGCAATACCTTTATTTGACGCTAGCTGATGGACAAAACTACAGCTACTCTAATGACTTGGCCGATGAACTCCTAGATGAAACCCCTTACTTCTTCAAATTAAAAACTCTGATTCACGGCCTCGGTTTAACGTGGACAGGCTCAAAGCCAAACACAGCATTAAAGAAACAGTTTAAACAAAGCATAGCGTTTTTCTCAGGCACCGGCCTTATTGTATTTTCCGAGCTGGCTGAGCAGCTCCTCGACGCTCATAAAAAGACTAAAAACAGTCGATCCAGTGAGCCCAATGCTTCAAAGAGCATAAACGTAACTTCTAGCATGGCTTATTTCCCTAGTTTAGTAACCGTCAAGGAAGAATGGGACCTAGCTCTTGAAAAACTCATTGCACTTAAAGCCCAAGGCCCAAATAAAGCAAAGCCAATACAAGAAAACACAAAAGCAAGCAGGCTTATATGGGAAATGTGGCCGGAGTATGGTGATGTACACTTCAAGGCTCGCGAGCAAAAACAAACTAAAACGGGCTGGAGTAAAGGCCGGCCGGTGGCCTTAAAGCGCCTAGCTAAAGAGCATGAATCCATTGGTTTTTTGTCTGAGACAGACAAAGCTATGTGTGCTGCAATTACCATACAACAGAGCTGGGATTATTATCGCTCATTAGATTATCAGCTAAGTGGTATTGAGGCGCTAATCGCAGCTAAAGATCTCGATAATTTATATTTAGAGCATAATTTAGAGCAATGCATCGAACTTATTCAACAAGAACCAGAGCTGCTTATTAGTGAACAAAAAGACGTACTTTTATTAAGTATTTCCGACCTGCCCCCATATTTTCAGGACGAAGAAAACTTCAGCCTGAGGCAGCTATCCGATAGTCGCTATAGCTTTATCATATTCAACGAATCACACATTAAAGTAGCTGATATTATTGGCGAAGGCGGTTTAGTTATTCCTAAATCCGCCAAAGCTAAGGTTCTCGAAAGTGTTTCTGCTATTGCACCACTGCTAAATATTCAATCTGATCTCAGTGAACTCGATACAGGGTTAGAAAGCATAAACAGCATCGATCAACTGGTCATTAATATTCAACCTACTGGACAAGGCTTGCAATTTACTTGCATGATCATGCCCTTTGGCGACGAAGGCCCTGCTTACAAACCTATGACAGGTAACACCAAACTCACGGCTGAAGTTAATGGAAAACGTGTCGCTACCGAACGAGATTTACTTAAAGAACAAGTATTACTAGATCTTCTCGATGAACATTGCCCCGCATTTTTATCCATGCACGACAATGTATTAAGTGTGGATGATACTCAAACGTCACTTGAAGTCCTAGAGCAATTAGAAACACTAATCACAAGTGATAAACCGCCACTAGCACTGAGTTTACGCTGGCCCAAAGGCAAAAAATTAACGCTGGGAAAAAGCCTTCGATCAGAACATTTAAGCTTAGCCGTACACAAAAAAAACGAGTGGTTTGAGTTGTCGGGAGAACTCACTGTTGATGAAGGCGAAGTTATTAATCTTCGCAGTTTACTTGAACTTGTCAGCAGCTCTGGTGGACGCTTTATAGAACTAGACCAAGGAAAAATATTAAACCTGTCTAATGACCTTAGGCAACGCTTAGATAACATTAATCAAGTCTGCGATAAAGGTAAATTTCACCCACTGGCCAGTGTGCACGTTGCCGAAGCAAGCAGTGGCATGCGAATGAAAACAAATCACGCGTGGGAAGACCAAGCGCAGCTCATGCACGAGGCCAATAAAATAACACCCACCGTACCCCCTACCCTGCAAGCGGAACTACGTGATTATCAGCTACAAGGTTTTGACTGGATGTCTCGTTTGGCGCATTGGAAAGCGGGCGCCTGCTTAGCTGATGATATGGGCCTAGGTAAAACCTTGCAGGCCTTAGCGCTGCTTTTATCCCGCGCTGCCGACGGCCCAGGTTTGGTTATCGCTCCTACATCGGTGTGTTTAAATTGGCAACAAGAAGCCACCAAATTTGCGCCTACCTTAAACATACGTCACTTTGCCGATTACAGCACAAGCGAACAACGGCAGCAGCTATTAACAGAGTTGGCTGCTTTTGACTGCGTGGTTATCAGTTATGGTTTATTGCAACGAGAGAGCAAGCTACTAAGCCAAGTAGAATGGCACACTATTGTTGCCGATGAAGCTCAAGCACTTAAAAACCCACTCGCTAAACGCAGCCAGGCTGCATTCGCTTTAAGGGGCAGGTTTAAAATTATCACCACAGGTACACCAATAGAAAATAATTTAACGGAGTTGTGGAGCCTATTTCGCTTTATTACACCAGGCCTACTTGGCAGCCTTAAAGGTTTTGGCACACGCTATGCCCAACCAATCGAAAACGCAAAAGAAAATAAACATGCAGCGCGCTTAGCAAACTTAGCTTTAAAAGCATTGATTCAGCCTTTTATCTTGCGCCGTCTAAAAACTCAAGTGCTCACAGAGTTACCCCCGCGCACTGAAATTAATATGCCCATAGAGCTCAGTGATACAGAGCAGGCATTTTATGAAGCACTTCGACAAAATGCAGTTGAGAACATCAGTAAATTAAGCACAAGCACCAACCAAGGTGAACAGCAGATTCAGATGCTTGCCGAGCTGGTTAAGTTACGCCAAGCATGTTGCCACCCCGCCCTCGTGGCGCCAGAGGTAAACTTACCAAGTTCAAAACTCACAGCCCTTATTTCACTACTAGATGAGTTACAGCAAAACCATCACAAAGCGCTGATCTTTAGTCAGTTTGTTGGCCACTTAGCGTTAATCAAAGAACAACTTGAACAGCGAGGCATTAGCTATCAATACTTAGACGGCTCAACCCCACAAAAAACCCGTCAAAACCGAGTTAACGCATTTCAACGCGGCGAAGGTGAGGTATTTTTAATCAGCTTAAAAGCCGGTGGCTCAGGCCTAAATTTAACTGCCGCAGACTACGTTATACACATGGATCCGTGGTGGAACCCAGCAGTAGAGGATCAAGCCTCAGATCGCGCCCATCGCATGGGCCAAAAACGTCCAGTAACCATCTACCGGCTTATTGCCAAAAACACCATCGAACAGCGTATTGTTGAGCTACACCAGCGCAAGCGAGATTTGGCCGACAAACTGCTTTCTGGTAATGAACAAGCCGCTAAATTATCGGTCGATGATGTACTAAATATACTGAAGGAGAGTTTTTAGTTAGAAATGTGACGATCGATGTAGCCTGTTTTGTCTCAGTTTAAAAAGATTGAGGGTCGTGTCCTTTCACCCCAAAAACCGGGCTGCCGGTTAGGTTCCCAGGTCAAGTTGAACTTTTAGTTATGCTCGTAGTAGTTGATCAATTGCATTTTCGTCTAATCTCGAGTGCCTGACTTCTTCGAATATGTGAGCACCGATTGATTCGTAGAACTGGCGACCACTAGAATTATCCCTTGCAACAATCCAATCGATACGCCCACAACCTTGCTCCTTTGCAATCCGGCAAAGCGCCTTGATAAGCGCTTTGCCAGCGCCAGATTGACGAGAGCCTGCGTAAACAAATAAGTCGTCTAGCCAGATTCCTGGCTTTGCGATGAAGGTTGAATAAATATCATAATAGGTGGCAATACCTATTACCTTGCCATTCGTTTCTACTACCAATGCTTTCGCTTTTGGGTTCTCCACAAAAAATGCATTTTTTATATCTTCCTCACCTGAACACAGCTGCTCTAAGCATCCGTCAAATTCTGCCTTATCACGAATTAGTGCCAGAATATCAGGGATATCTTTTTCAATTGCTATTCTTACTTTCATTACTCAGATCCCTTATTACGCATAACGACTAGCATAGTAGCTAGCCTTCCTCGAACCATTTGTTATGGATTAGTATAAAAATCAACATAAACACAATACTACACAGGCAAGTGACCTTGAACTAAACGTTTTTCTTTACCTAGTACTTCCTCTATAAAGTCCATTAATACCCGGACACGAGCTGTACGCCGTAAATCAGGGTGCGTCAGCAACCATAATTCAGTAGACAATTCTTCAACAGGAGGAAATATACGTTTGAGCCTATTATCCGAGTCACCAAGAAAACATGGAAGTGCAGTAATACCAATATTTTGAGTGGCCGCCTCATACAGCCCGAGTAGCGTGTTACAACGAAGTCCTATTACCGCTTTTGGATATTTCCTGCTTAGCCATTTAGTGATTGGTAATTGCTCTAGACTTTCATCGGGCATCAACCAAGTATGAGCCTCCACAGAATTATCGATTTGATGTGTAAGATACTCAATTGAACCATAAATAGTGGATGCCATAGTGCAAATACGACGACCCACAACTGTTTCCGGGGGAGTTTGAGTTGCCCGAATCGCAATATCTGCCTCTCTTCTGGTTAGATTCAGAAAATTATTTGAAATAATGAGTTCAAGTTGTATTTTCGGGTACAGCTGAGAAAAAACAGCTAGATGCGGCATTATTACTTTTACTAGCAATGCGTCAGGAACTGCGACACGCAAAGCGCCACTTAGTTGTAAATCACGGCCAATAATCTTACGCGATAGCCCTAGCACCTCGTTTTCTATGCGCTCCCCCGACATAAGCATTGCCTCACCAACATCAGTCATCACATAACCTGAAGCAAGTCGTTCAAATAATCGAACACCGAGCTTGTTCTCAATCGCGCTGATGCGGCGAAAAACCGTTGAATGATTGACTCCTAATGTGCGGGCAGCCCCAGACAGCGTGCCTTCACGGCAAACAGCCAACACAAATTGTAAGTCATTCCATTCCATGGGTTGTGCGTTCATGCAATATCCATTTTCTTTTACGCCTAATATTCATGCATATTAGCACAAGTTAAGATAGCTCACATTGAAACCAAAGGAGAAAAACTCATGTCATTTTTAAGTTATTCCAAAGATTTTCAGGGTATTGGTGATATATTTCTGCGAGACCCCGTACGATATCTCCCATTTGTTCAACTTCTCGATAGTGTAATGTCCAGAGAGTCAGAGCTATCGAAAACGCAAAAGGAAATGATGGCCCTCTATTCTTCTCGCCTAAATGGGTGTCACTACTGTGTGCGCTCACACTCCTCTGTCCTTACAAACCTAAAAACTGAAGATGAACTTGTACGCTCACTGGCAAACAATTCAACTGATCTCCTAGATGACAAATTACGTGCCGCGTTTAAATTTGCAAATAAGCTCACACTAAAACCCAAAACAATTAGCGAGATCGATATAGACGCTATGCGCTCAGCAGGTTGGTCAGATCAAGGAATAGAGGAAACGATCTGTGTCGTTTCTACTTTTGCTTTCCTGAATCGCATTATTGATGGGTTCGGGATTATGGGATCTGACGACCACATTCAACAAGTAGGAGCTTTAATTGCCCAAAAAGGATATCAACCACTGGTTAATATGATTCAGAAAAAAGCGAGCGATTCCTTAAAAGAGGCATAACACCACAATTACCGGTCGGAACGGAGTTGCTTATGATTCTTTGACAGCTTCTATAGAATCACTCAAGTCGACCAAGCAGCTGCAAGCCATTGCATCTAAGGATAAAAGATACCTAAAACGAAAGCAGCAGATTTGTTCTTCGTTTTCTTGGTCATAGTTAAACCTCATTAGGTGGGAATGAGGTGTCTACTTTTCGTGGGTAACTCGGACCTCTAACGCCCAAAGCAGCGGCGAGCGTTAGCGAGTCCAGCCCGCAGGGCGATGCTGACTTTGCTTGTTAGCACTTTACTGCTCATTTAGTTCGGCGCACTTGTTTAAAATGATTTTTTTGGCTTGCTCTTGGTCAGAGCCAACTTGAATATATTGGTCACCTTGGTTAATAGTGATGTTTATATTCATTTCTACGCCACTTTCTTTTGCCTTTTTCTTAGCACTAAATACAGAGTCGATTAGCTTGGTTATACAGTACGTGGAAACTCCGGTAATAACACCTACACCAATCGTGACCATTACATTCGTTATTTCTGGAGCTGAAAATCCTTCGCCCACACTCAGATATAGATCGTTATCTGAGAACTCCTGACCGTTGCCCTGTTTAAGTTCTTGGAAGAACTCCTTGCCAGGACCAACAACGAAGGACTGCTGTTCCAGTGCACAGCTTTGTTAGCATTATCCCATTTCTTCATCGGAAACTTTTTGCCAGATAGAATAGTAACCAGAGTCTTTCATCAATCTCGTGATTTCATAGCTTATATCTGGCAACATTTCAGTATTATCAGTGCTTCCTAATACTGCTACCTCATCTTCTTCATCCTGATGAATTTGTTCAACCATATCCCAAATGAATTTTGAGAAATTCTCGGCATTTTCTGGAGATAAAAGACCACTTTTAATAATATTTTCAATATCGTGACGATCTAAATGTTCCGCGTAATAGCTTATTAGATCGTTGACATGATCGTAGCGTAGAAATTTAATCATAAAACTGTACCGCCATCTTTCATCACAGACATTCTGAAAGCTACAAATTTTAGTTTTTCAACAAGTTGATCAACTGTCATGCGCTCTGCAACTGAAAGAAAGTAATGACCTGAGTTATCTTCATCTTTTGAAAAAGCCAAGCCTGAGGGGATATCAGCCTCAGATAGAACCCAGTATATATCTACAGGCTTCTTTTTCGACCGCTTCTTAAACATGCCATAGACAAATTTAAGATTTTCCCAAGAGGCAGAAAAAGACAAGCCCATCCTGGGGTTTGGTAAAACCCACTGCTCATCTGGGCTGAATTGATAGTCACATATTCGAACACCCTTTACAGTACGATATTTTCCTTCCTCCCTGTCTGGATAGATCGTCGGGTGTTTGCCCTGTATCGCTGGCCTAGCAAGATAAACCTCTATTTCAGAGATTAATTTCTGTACATCCGATAGGCATTTCAATTGTAATAAGTCAGCCATAATATTCCTTTAATCTGACGATAATCTTAACATGCTAACGCCGCGGTAATGGGCCGCAACGGAGTTGATTAATTTGTGCTATTAAAGCACAAATTAAGCGACGCAGTGGAGGTCCTAGCAGCTTTAGCTGCTGAACATTGACCGCCTTGTTAGTTTTAGTACCTGCTTACAAAAGCGTTGATCCAATCATAACCTTCTTGGCTTGTTGATCTGCTACCACTTTCGTGGACACATTTAAGCATAGAGTTTTTCATACTCTTGCGGTGAATGGTAGCCCAGTGACGAGTGAATTCGTTCTTTATTGTAGAAAGCGATGTACTCAGAAATTTGAGCCACTGCATCGATAATATTCTCGAACTCAACCTGATGAGCAAGCTCAGCTTTCATCGTGTGGAAGTAGGATTCAACTTCAGCATTATCCAACGGAGTTCCTTTTCTACTCATACTGCGATTAAACCCATTTGATTCGAGCATCTCCCTATACTCAAACGCGGCGTATTCAGAGCCTTGGTCTGAGTGGAATAGACAGCCCTTCTCAGGCTTATGTCTAGCGAGTGCATTTCTAAGCGCAGAAGAAGTTAAAGCTAAGCCACGACGAACTGAAAACGACGCACCAACAACCCGACGACTAAATAAATCAATAATTACCGCATGATAAAGGCTACCGGTCTTTGTTTTTATATAAGTGAAATCACCTGCCCACTGCTCACCGAATGAGCTCGCAGGATGAAGACCTGGACGCCGATTAGGTGTCGCCGCATAAAACTCATTAAGTCCCGGACTCCAGGTGTACAGACCTCTTGTTGAAGCCTTTATACCAAGCTCTTTCATCAATCGTGAAACTCGACGAATACTGCAGCTATAGCCGATCTTCTTGAGCGAATGGTATATACGCCTCGCCCCGTAACAACGCTTATACCCCTGATGAAGCTCTTTAATTGCACGCTTCAACTCTTCATCATAGAGGGCTTTATTTGAAGCAGGCCTATCGAGCCACGCATAAAACCCGCTTCTTGATACACCCATCAGATTACAGAGGCGGTTTATTTTGAATTTATGTAGGTTCTCCGCGATATATTGAAAGATTACTTTCGGTGCTTCTCGAAGAACCTTTCCGCCTTTTTTAGAATGTCGATATCCTCTTCGCGTTCTTTAAGCTGTTTCTCAAGTTTCTTAATGCGGGTTTGAGCTTTCTTTAATTCAGCTTCTTTCTTCTGAAGGTCGTTCTTGGTTGGGCCTACCGGCTTATTTGATTTTGTCACTGGAGCTTCTCGCCATCGTCCATCGTTAACTTCTTTTCGCCAACGATAAATCAACACAGGATGGATATCCAATGCCTCGGCAATATCGACTGCCTGGATGCTCTGATGGCTGGCCAACCTAACTAAGGCTGCCTTGAACTCTCTGGTGTACTGAATGTAGTTTCTTTTATGAGTTTTCCCCATAAATACCCCCTTTAGTGTCTAGTAAAATTACTGTCTACTAAAGTGGTAACAGATCAGGTGGTTGTTTTTATGCCAGCGTAGCGACCGGCATAAAAATCAAGCGCCGGAATAAATGTCGACCTGGCTATGCTTGTTAAGTTTTCCACACGTTTTCGTAATTACCAATACCCAAACGAAGGCAATCGTCCAGGTCACCTGGCTTACTCCCGCTATAGATCGATTGCACTATCATTGTTTGCGTAAACATACCGCCAAAGCTAAGTTCATATCCGTGACCATTCCAGGCAGTGCCGGTTTGCCTTGCTTGAACAATATTCCTACCAACGAAAATTTCGAATGGCGGATATTTACATATAATGTAGCCATCTTGACTAGTTATTTCAGGTAGCTCTTCAAGTTTATGAACGCCGAGGTATTCGCCACCAACTTCACCTTGCAACGAATATATACCTTTATCAGTTTCAAGATAAACCACGTTAAATTCTGGATCAATTACGTTGATAAGTACTGAAATTAAAGTTGTACCCTCTAGCTCACATAAGAGTTGACTAGATTCTTTGGTATATTGTTCGTAATCGTCGCTCATGAGCTGACCTGAAACTTAACGCTGCCATAACCGGGCGGAACGAAGTTGATTAATATGTGCTATTAAAGCACATATTAATCGACGCAGTGGAGCTCCGGTTGATGGCCTTGTTAACTTTTGGTAGCTGAAATTACCGCTGCACCTTTTACTGCGAGTTCTAAATAACGCTCGGCATCTGATTGTGTAACCGCGAAATCCGGCAGATGAGATGCTTTATTTCTGATTTGACGAAGCTCATTAATTAGATGGATGCTTTCAGGAGAAAATTTACCAGATGCCTCTAGGTGACTTAGAATCATCCTAGGATTCGTTCTCTGTATCGTGGCTCCCGCGACCAGCCCATGTTTCATTGCGGCGGTTTCGATTAATGTCCAAGCCTCCACAACCGCTGCTCTAGGGGATACTTCCGATATTCTAAGTAGTTGTTCAACCTGGGAATTTTCTGATTCCTCTATTTGGCTTTGAGCGGGAGACTCTATACTTTTGGCGTCACTCTCCGCTTTCTCTAAACTCTTTCCAAAACTAGCCTCAACACCTTTGTACTTGAAGCTAGACACCCGACCGAGTAGCGCTCTAACTTCAGCCCGAAAAATAAAGCTCATCCAGATAACAGCTACAGGCCAAGCTAAAGCTTTAATTATTTCAACTAGGTGATCCATAGTGCCTCGAAGAAGTTAATGCCTCACTAAGAGGCAAATAACAGTTGGTTAAAATAAGCGACGAAGGAGCAAAAACCAACTGTTATTTGTCCTGCTTGAGTGACTTGTTAGGTGCTAAATTCCTGAGCATAAATGACAACAGTATCATTGGAGTCTATAACAGATGCATCTTCATATAACTCTTGTAATTCATCAAAAGTTAGCTCTTTAGAGCCTATTTTGCCTCTGTTGAATAATTCTTCAAAAAGCTCTGTTGATAGTGAGACTTCTTTCATATTTTCATACTCTAGAAGTTCACCGCCTTTTTTCCCGATAGATTTGCATTCTTCAATTTTGCAAATAGGTAAATGTTCACCACTGGATATAAACTTTTGATCTGCATTTTGTAATTTGTCTGTTGGCCTCAAAAAGCCAGAGCAACAAGGAAACCGATAAGTATTATCAGACGCATTTTGTGAACAAATATTTTGAGAGCAGGTAAAGTTTTTCATTTTATCAATTTGCCCCATCATTCTTGAGTCTGATAGGTATAATTTTTTCTCGTCCCAAATTTTGTATTGAACCACCACAATACTTACTTTATCGGTAATCTTATTATGTCGTTCGTATATTATGTCTGCACCGGTGATATGCTCAGGCGTATCTGGATGTAATACTCGCAACCTTAAATTATTACCATCAGGAAGTTGAAAGTCTTTATGAGCGTGACCTTTAGATAATTCAGGCATATTACGTTCTACATTATATGCATCACGAAAAATCAATTGATTTTCAGAGTGAGGTTTAACTTCTAATTCTGTTTTAGCTTTTTGCAGTTGACCTAATTTTCTTTTTAATTGATCTGTGCGCTTTTTATCATCTTTATTAATTTTAGCTATCGAGATTAATGACTCATATTCTTCGATATCATTTAAAACAAGATCTAATGCTTTTATTTCGACGTTATTTTTTATTGATTGCAGTTCAGCTTTTTGGCGATATTCTTTTGTGGTGTCACTTTCTCGTTCCCTTTTCAGGACGCTCACTTCAGGGCCTAATAACTCTGGGTATAATGCTCCACCTAAATCAAGAGAGTTATCATATGTAGATTTTGTCATACTACCTTTAGAAGCAATTTTAACCATTCCACGTATTGCATTTAATGCAATCCATTCTTGATTCATTCTTTCTTCGATATTATTCATAACTATCCCTAGCACCTAACGCCGCAATAAAAGGCCGGAGTTGTGTTGGTTGTTTTGTGCTACTAAAGCACAAAACAAGCGACGCAACGGAGGTCCAGCCCGGTACGGGCGATTTTTGATTGCTTTGTTACAAGGCTTTTTCGACAATGGTATATAGCCCAATACCTTGTAAAGTAATTATAAATTTGTGGTTCGTATAAGAAAATGCATCTGTTGCTCTAAGCTCAAATGATTGGCATTTCCAGTCGCCGACACAGACCGGGCTACCAAATGAATAGTACTTTTCGTTTAACTCCTTTACCGAAGTTTCCGAAACCACTTTACTATCGACTACACCGTCTTCGTGATAGGTAAGCCATTGAATAAAAAGCTTGCTATATACGTGCTCTGAACCATAGGTCTTTGTTATAAATCTAATTTGGCCAGACTTATCTTTTTCTTCCCATTTCCCAAAAGTTACGACATTGCTTATATAAGGATCAAGATCGACACCGCTAATAGCCGATGGAGAAATAACACATAAAAGAAGTAGGATTATTCTCATTACTCTCTTGCCTTGTAACGCCGTTGTAACCCGCCGGAGCTGGGTTGATTGTTTTGTGGTAGCGTAGCGTGAAACCACAAAACGAGCAACGCAGCGGAGGTCGAGCCAGCTTGCTGGCGGTGGTTGACAACCTTGTTAGCATTCGGGATCATTTTTGTCCTCACGACTCCATAAAAGTACGTATACTGCAAATACTCCAAATATGGCACCAGCAATGAGGCTGGGAAATATCCACATAATTTGAGCGCCAGCACAAACAAATATTATTGGAGACAAAATAACACGCCCGAGCTTATGCCGATGAAGGTAATCCATAGCCTTACCGATTGGATGAAAAATCGCTCCAAAGAAAAGCATTGATAAGTATAAAACTACTGGGAAGCACAGTAGAGCTATCAAAGTATATCCAGCAAGTTCTAACATACCTCCTCCATTTTTCGACTTACTTCTCTTCTCCTTAAACCGAATAGCTATAGGCTAGAAAACACTACTTTAAGTTCGTCAGGATAGAGCGCAAGTAGGGTGCTAACGCCAAGTTAAACGGCACAAATTGCTGTGGTATTGTGAGCGAAGCGAACCACAGTAATTTGTGTCCGGCGCAGGCGCTTGCGCCGGAGCGTATTTAAACGTTTTGTTAGCTCTTTCTAAACTCTTCATCGGTAATAACCAGTATATCATCTACGGATTCGCCGTTGAGATCAGTAAACAATGAGTAGTATCCAATAATCTCCCCCATGTGCTCAATATCGTACGTTGTTTCAATATATTCATATGATAAATCTGAATGTTTAAAACAAAACTTATGAGACTTAAAGTGGTAATTAAATTTATCAGATACTGTTTTATTAACACCAAATTCTTCGTGTTTGACCCAAGACTTTACACCACTTAATGCTCTAGCCTCTAAGCTAAACTCTTTTTCTACTGCGTTCAGTTTATGGGTAAATTCCACGATAATTCCTGAGAGCTAACAATATTATTCTCTGTAATAGTCACATCTAGACACACGTATAGATATAGACCTTTCTTCCTAGAACTATACCTAACTGTCTATATCTAGTCATGCCTCGATATTACGTCCAAGCCAAGAACAACAGGCAAAAAAAATCCCAGCATAAGCTGGGATTTTGATACTTCAAAAAGTACTTGCTAAATAAGCTTACTGCTGAGGAGTAAAGCTCATCTTATCGAAGAACCAGTGCCACTTAAGTGAAGAGCCAACAGCTTCTACACGAACGGTGTGTTGGCCTGCACTAATAGCTAAACCGCTTGCAATATCGTGCTCAGAGAACACATTAAGGTTATTGCCAGTAATCGCTGTTTCAGCTACTTCAACACCGTCGATATAAATTCTCGCGGCGCTATCAGCACTTTCTTTAGTAGAAGCAACAAAACTTAGGTCGTATACACCAGCTTCTGCAAAGTTAACTTCATAGTCAGCCCAACCACCGGTAAGGATGTGGTCAGCAAAAGTAGTGGTTCCCCAGAACGTACGAGTGGTGAAACCGTCTTGCGTACCGCCAGTATTGCTGAAGTCTTCACCTTCAACCATAACCAATTCACCGCCACCAGGAGCAGGTGATACTGAAGGGCTAGGCTCTACTGAAGGCTCAACCGATGGTTCTACAGAAGGCTCAGGCTGTGGCTCAAAATCACCTACTTTAACAAAGCGGATTTCATCACCATTCCACTGCCAAGTGGCACTACCTGTACTTTCTATACGTACAGTGTGTGAACCGGCGCCAATATTAACGGTGCCAGCTAAAGTGTGAGTCTCATAGCTTTCCCAAGCACCGGTATTGCTTAAGCTCGCAGAACCAACAAAAACACCATCAATGCTTATGTCTGCCCCCAGTGAACCTGAGGTTGGCGAAGCTGTATCAAGCTCAATGCGGTACTCACCTGCTTCAACTAGGTTTACATCGTAATCGGCCCAATCACCAACAGTGTTGTAGTTGATGTTATCGCCATTGATGTTAAAACCAAGTACGGTATCACCAGCAACTGCGGCGCCGTTTTTACCTGTTTCAATAAAGTGGGCAAACTCAACCGTCGTTGAATCAGGATTAGGGCTTACCTCAGGAGATGGCGCAACACTCGGTGTTGGGCTTGGAGAAGGCTCGGATCCACCAGCAACAGGCTTATAGAAACGAACCCAGTCGATGTTAAAGCTGTTTTTGTTTGGATCAGCTAATTCGGCATCGGTAGCAGCAACACCGTTATGTGAACGCCAATCTTGATCTTCCATATCGATAATCACGTGCATAGGCTTGTTAAGGCCTTGACCACCGGTATAGCCAAGAGGATCGATCATATCAACGCCAGAGGTTGTACGAACGTGCTCACCATCGATGTAGTAATGCAAAGTCCAAGGATCTTCCCAATAAGTACCATAGACATGGTAATCGTCACGCCAACTTGAGCCGTCGCCAGTTGGAATCCAGCTACCACTATCCTTCGGCTGATAATCTTGGAAAGGATTACGGATGAATACGTGATGGCTTACGTGCATACGCTGATCAAACCAAGTTTGGTCTGGGCGATCACTACCATATGCTTCCATCACGTCAATTTCTTGAGTTGAATCGGCACTTAACATCCAGAAGGCATTTGCTAATGTAGCATTACTGCCTTTTACACGAGCCTCCATGTAAATAGGATATTGAATGGTTTCAGGAGAATGAATAATACCTGTTTGCACCATATTGCTGGTGCCAGGCTTACGATTAGCTCGAAGTACAAGCTCACCGCCACTCACTGAGGAGTTTGGTGCGTAGAATTCAGTGTAACCAGGTCCGAGCCATGCATTAATAAAACCTTCACGCCAGCGGCTATAGAACTCGTTACTCTTACCTACAGCAGGCGCCTCATAGTTAAAATCATCCGATAAAGGATGCAGTTCCCACACTTTGCCGTTACCAGCATCTGCAGGTATTTCAATACCATCCCAGTCGGCCGCAAACGCACCGCTGGCTAACATGGCCAATAAAAGAGGTGATTTTTTCATAACTAAACCCTGAACATTATTTTTATTAATACCGACACGATCCATCGAATAAAACGCAAAAACAAACGTTTTCAAGCACGCTTAACGCGGGCTTTAGCATTTAGCCTCAAAGGCCAAAATCGCGCATAAGAATCAATCTATTAACAACCAAGCAAGTACGAGCTTGCTTAAGCTTTACATTAAGCAACTGCCTCACACGCCTTGTGATATACATTCCGATGAAACATGCAAAGCATGTTTCGCAACTCACCTTTGCTTTAAAGCTTAAGTATTAACAACAGCCTTAACAGCAAAAACAGTCGCACAGTTGAAGCTAAAAGCCGCTTTTGGCTTATAGCTAAACGACATTTAAATGCCTTTTTTATAATTATTGTTCGACTATACACAGCACTACCCTGCCCACAAAGCAAATAAGACCAACTTTGCGACAAGGTTCTGATATCTGAAAAAAAGTGCGAATTAATGTAACAATGTGACAAAGTTTGGAAACAACCTTGGCGCGTGAAGTAACCACAGGCTAATTATTGGCCTTTTAATGGCAGACTGATAGCATAGGCGCCCCTTTTATCAGCCTTTTACCATGCCAGCATTAAACACCAAGCAACATCTTACTGACCAAAAGTGGCGCTTTTGCCTTGCCCCTATGATGGATTGGTCAGACCGACACTGCCGTTATTTATGGCGCTTACTTAGCCAGCATGCTCGCTTATACAGTGAAATGGTCGTTACCGGCGCAATACTACACGGCGATAAGCAGCGTTTTTTAGGTTTTAATGCCCAAGAGCAGCCTCTTGCTTTACAACTTGGCGGCTCAGATCCTAAAGAGTTGGCGCAATGCTCAGCAATTGCTGAAGAATGGGGTTACAGCGAGGTTAACCTAAACTGTGGCTGCCCTAGTGATCGAGTACAAAAAGGCAAGATCGGCGCAATCTTAATGAAAGAGCCCGAGCTTGTTGCCCAATGCTACCAAGAAATGCAAGCCCGCTGCTCTATTCCCGTTACCATCAAACACCGCATTGGTGTCGATGATATGGAAGATTACGAAAGCATGGAGCACTTTGTAAGAACCATCGCCAGCGCCGGTTGCAGCACCTTTATCGTACATGCGCGCAAAGCATGGCTAAAAGGCTTAAGCCCTAAAGAAAACCGTGAAGTGCCTCCTTTAGATTACGCAGCGGTGGTAAAGCTAAAACAGCGTAACCCCGAGCTCAACATTGCAATTAATGGCGGCATCACCACCCTAGAACAGAGCCAAACGCTACTAAAAGACCTCGATGGTGTCATGGTTGGTCGCGAAGCCTATAGCAACCCTTATATACTCGCGCATGTTGACCAAAAGCTGTTTGCTAGTGATAAAGATGTCGCCACACGTATAGAAATAGCCGAGCAATACGCAGAATATTGCAAAGAGATGATCGCTTCAGGCACACGCTTACATCATATGAGTCGCCACATACTTGGGCTTTTTTCTGGGCAGCCCGGCGGCCGACTGTTTCGTCGCCACATAAGTGAAAACGCCCCAAGAAAAGATGCCACCGCTCAAATACTGCTCGATGCACTCGCCTATGTGAGCAAAGACTAAACAGGAATACGTGATTAAGCTTTTGATGCGTAACAAATATGCAAGACAACTTGCTATAATGCGCGCGATTTTTACGGCGGCAACTAGGATGTGCCTCGCGCAGCCGCCTTTTGCAGCACTAACTGCACCACCACCTTGGGGACTTACATGAGCAACAAGCTAGAACAACTGAAGCAAATCTCAAGCGTCGTAGCGGACACCGGCGATATCGAAGCTATCAAACGCTACAAGCCAATGGACGCAACCACCAACCCATCTTTGCTTTATAAAGCAGCCCAGATGGAGCAGTACGCCCCTCTAGTACAAGACGCTCTAAAAACGTCTGACACAGTTGAAGACGCTTCAGACAAACTTGGCGTTGCCATTGGTACTGAAATCCTGAGCGTTGTACCAGGCCGCATCTCAACCGAAGTGGATGCGCGTTTATCGTTTGACACTCAAGCCAGTATCGCTAAAGCGCACAAGTTGATTGAGCTATACGACAAAGCCGGCATCAGCAAAGAGCGTGTACTCATCAAGCTTGCTTCTACTTGGGAAGGTATTAAAGCCGCCGAAGTTCTTGAGAAAGAAGGCATCAACTGTAACCTAACCCTACTGTTCTCTTTTAGCCAAGCTGCTGCCTGTGCGGACGCCGGTGCCTACCTGATCTCGCCTTTTGTTGGCCGCATCCTAGACTGGTATAAAGCCAATACAGACGTCAAAGAGTACAGCAAGTTTGAAGATCCAGGCGTACAAAGCGTGACCAAGATCTACAACTACTACAAGCAACACAGCTACAACACCGTTGTTATGGGCGCAAGCTTCCGTAACACAGGTGAACTAGAAGCCCTTGCTGGTTGTGATCGCTTAACCATCAGCCCTCAGCTTCTTGGCGAGCTAGAAGCTGACACCGGCAGCCTTGAGCGTGTACTTTCTCCAGAGAACATCACTATCAAGACCGACAAGCTGATCGAAACCGAAGCTCAGTTCCGCTTCTCTAGCAACGAAGACCAAATGGCCACTGAAAAGCTAGCCGAAGGTATTCGTGGTTTTGTGAAAGACCAGATCAACCTTGAAAACTATCTAAAAGCTCAAAAGGCTTAAGATGTTAGCAGCCTTAAAAGCACTATTTGCCCCAGAGGCTGCAGAAGAGCCCAGCGACGAGCATGCCAAGCATCTCGCCTGCGCCGCTCTAATGGCTGAAGTCGCGTGTATCGATCGCGACTTTGACCAGCGTGAACAACAAGCTCTGCTCACGGCCCTTCAAGCCCAATTCAAACTCAGCGATGATGAATGCAAGCGCCTAAGTGAACGAGCCGAAGAACAGCGCAACGACGCGACCTCCCTGCATCAATTCACTCGCGATATAAACGAGCAATTCAATAACAACGAAAAGTTTTCTTTACTCGTTGATATGTGGCGCATCGCCTATGCCGATGGCGAGCTAGACAAGTACGAAGAGCATATTATTCGACGCGTAGCCGACTTAATACATATGGGCCACAGCCAATTTATCCGCGCCAAACTTGAAGCTCAAGCCTCCTAAAACCCCCACCTCAAAAGCCCAACCGCACAAGCAGACAAGCTAAAAACAACTACACTAAAAGGAATCACTTAAAGTCACACCGCTTAAGAGTCACAAAGGACTTCGGCACATGGGTTTTAGTCTTGCCAAGGTATTTCACGGTTCTCACAAAACACAACTGCATGTTAGCGACAGCATGCATGTCAGCATTGAGCTCAGTCACGAGGCGTTTTACCGCTACTTATTTGCCAAAGACAAACAAGAACTAAGCATCCCCCAAAAGCTGGTTGTCGATGTATGCCTGCAAAACATGCAAAAGAAAGAGGTGCGCAATAAAGCCGTACCCCGCCTCCCCAATGTCATTCCTCGCTTACTGAAAAGCTTAAGAGACCCCGATAGCTCAGCACGTGACTATGTAGATATCATCGATAAGGACCCCGTGATGGCAAGCTCTGTACTCAAGCTCGCCAACAGCGCTTACTTCAACCCTATTGGCCGCCGCATTAACGAGATAGAGCAAGCTGTTGTAAAACTAGGCATTAGCGGCTTGCGCAGCGTGCTTTCCGCTGCGGTTATGCAGCCAATTCTACAAAAAGAATCAGCTTATTTTTCTCAAAGCGGTCAGCGTATCTGGCAACATTCCTTAACCTGCGCAGTAGCTTGTGAACGCATAGCCATTCACCGCAAACTCGACCCGTATAAAGTCTATTTACTTGGGCTGGTCCACGACATTGGCAAAATCACTCTCTTTAGTGAACTCAGCAAGCAATTTAAATTAAATAAAGAAGAAGTAGGCCCAGGGTATAACGCCTTTGTACCACCACTTCGGAAAATGAGTGCCGCCTTAAGTTATTGGATCGCCAAAGACTGGGAACTGGATGAGGCATTAATTCACGCACTGGCGGATCAGTGCAAAATCAAAAAAGATGAAGAGGTTAGCGCCTTTGGCCACACCCTTTATCAGGCTGACCTAGCTTCCGAACTCTATGTCTGCGTCTACCCCAAAAAACCCAAAAAAGCGCAAGCGGTATTGCATGAACTTGATCTACCAATGGATCTATTTGAGCATTTTGAAAAGCTCAACAAACAGCTTTAAGAAAGCCTCTTAAGCAGCTGTTTTTAAAAATAAAACTAAAAAGAGAAGGCTTGACCGGGGCTCACGCAACATAATTGTTGAGCCTCAAACAAAGCGCGTTGCTCGGCATGATTGTAGTGATATAAATACATACGCTGAATAAGCGCTTCGCTGTATTCGCGACGAAGGTCATCAATGCCGGTATGCGATGGGTTTCCGATCACACTGCAATCATGAAAAATACAACAACTGCCATCTACCTGGTGCTGCAAGACCTCAGGAATTGGGCGTGTATCGCCTGTATAAAAGAACTTATTAGGAAGATATAAGCCGTAAGCCGTTTGCGGTTGGTGATGGCGCACAGGCAATACCTGAAACTCAACACCTGCAAATTCAAAGCTGTCGGCAACGGGAATAAGCTGAAACGCCTGCCAAAAGTTAACGCCGCCTTCAGCCAAAGCACCTGGGTAGGAGCCAATACGCTTGTGCAGCAAGGCCACAATAGAGGCAGGCACAAACACCAAAGGCCGCTTATTTGAAAACCATGCTTTAATAAACAGCTTTTCAAAATCAGCGATATGGTCAAGATGGCAATGAGTAATAAACAGCGCCTCTGGCAAGGCGCCATAAAAATCAAAATATTGCTGCAAGACCCCGGGGCCGAGGTCAATCAGTAATTTTTGATCGCCCAGCTCGACACAGGCAGAGGCATGACCTAGCCCCTGCTGACTAGCATCACCAACACCAAGAAAGCGAAGGCAATTAGCCATTATTAATCCGTAAAGACACGAGCATTACGGAATAAGCGCATCCACGCCGAGTCTTCTTGCCACTGTTCAGGGTGCCAAGAATTGGTCACGGCGCGGAAAACACGCTCCGGATGAGGCATCATAATCGTCGCACGGCCATCCAAGCTACTTAAACTCGTGATACCTGAAGGCGAACCATTAGGGTTAGCCGGGTAGCTTTCAGCAATGCTCAAATCGTTATTTAAATAGCGCATAGCAATGGTGCCACTTGCCTCACAAGCATCTAGGTGAGCTTGATCACGGAATTCCGCACGGCCTTCACCATGAGCGACGGCCACTGGCATATAAGAACCAGCCATATCTTTAAACAGCACGGATGGGCTTTCATCAACACGCACAAGTGAGAAGCGCGCTTCAAACTGTTCACTGATATTACGTACAAAGCGAGGCCAGTGATCAGCACCAGGGATAAGTGACTTTAAGTTACTCATCATCTGGCAGCCATTACAGACACCCAAGCTAAAGGTATCCGTGCGATGGAAAAAGGCTTCAAACTCATCACGAGCACGACCATTAAAGAGAATACTCTTAGCCCAACCTTCACCAGCGCCCAATACATCGCCGTAAGAGAAACCACCTGCAGCTGCGAGCCCTTTGAAGCCCTCTAAGCTGCGACGACCACTAATGACATCACTCATATGCACGTCAATAGCTTCAAATCCAGCTTTATCAAAAGCGGCAGCCATTTCTACATGACCGTTTACACCCTGCTCTCTCAATACCGCAACCTTAGGTCGTTCAGACTTCTGTATATAAGGCGCACTGATATCATCGTTAACATCAAAGCTCAGTGAGACGCTCAAACCCGGGTCATTGTGGCGAATACGATCGTATTCTTGTTCTGCACACAGTGGGTTGTCTCGCAAAGACTGAAGGTGGAAGCTGTTTTTCGCCCACAGCTCCTGCAAACTTGCACGAGTACTGACATAAACGACCTCGTCACCATGGTGGAACCTAATGCTTTCATCACTTGTAATAGCACCAAGATCCAACAACAAATCAGCCAAGCCATGTTTTTCAAATGTTGCTTTAAGTGCAGCAAGATCACTTTCTTTAACCTGAACAACAGCGCCTAACTCTTCATTTAATAAGGCTGAGTGGGCATCACCACCTAAAGCGGCAATATCAATATCCAAACCACAGCGTGCGGTAAAGGCCATTTCGACTAAAGACGCAAACAAACCACCATCTGATCGATCATGGTAGGCAAGTAGCAACTGATTCTGTAAGCACTCCTGAACTGCATTAAAGAAGCCTTTAAACTCTTCAGCGCTATCTAGATCTGGGCCCTGCTCGGCCATTTGCTCATAACACTGTGCAAAGATAGAGGCACCCAAGCGCTGCTTACCGCGAGCAATGTCAATCAATACAAGACGAGTATCGCCTTTGTTTGTTTTCAGCTCTGGCGTTACATTTAGGCGCACATCACTTACTGGGGTAAAGGCTGAAATAATCAATGAAAGTGGCGCGGTTACCGCTTTTGACTCACCATCTTGTTGCCACGCTGTACGCATGCTCATCGAGTCTTTACCAACAGGAATCGTTAAACCAAGAGCAGGACACAGCTCCATACCTACGGTTTCGACAGTGCGATAAAGCTTTTCATCTTCACCAGGGTGGCCAGCTGCACACATCCAGTTAGCGCTGAGCTTGATGTCTTTTATATCGGCAATAGCGGTGCTGGCGATGTTTGTTAAGGCCTCACCAATGGCCATACGACCAGAAGCTGGGGCATCCAACAAAGCAAGCGGGGTGCGTTCACCAACACTCATGGCCTCACCGGCATAAGTGTCATAGGCTACGGTGGTGACCGCATTATCAGCCACCGGCACCTGCCACGGACCCACCAATTGATCTCGAGCCACCATGCCCGTTACAGAGCGATCACCAATGGTGATCAAAAACATTTTACTGGCAACCGATGGGTGCTGAATCACACGCTCTGCCGCTTCGGCCAATGGGATATCGCTGTAATCAAAAGCTTCCGTGCTTTGCTTACCCGTCTCTGCCGTGCGATGCATCTTAGGTGGTTTGCCAAACAAAATGCTCATAGGCAAATCAACCGGCTTGGCATTGAGCTCGGTATCGTTTAATACCAGCACTTCTTCATCAAGTGCTTCACCCACCACCGCATAAGGACAACGTTCACGCTGACAGATCGCTTCAAACTCGGCCAACATCTCTGGCGCTACCGCCATCACATAACGCTCTTGGCTTTCATTACACCAAATTTCAAGCGGGCTCATACCCGGCTCATCGTTGGGCACATTGCGAAGCTCAAAATGAGCACCACAACCACCATCTTTAGCAAGCTCAGGGAAGGCATTGCTCAAACCACCCGCTCCCACATCGTGGATAAAAGCAATTGGATTCGCTTCACCACGCTGCCAGCATTGATCGATAACCTCTTGACAGCGACGCTCCATTTCAGGGTTTTGGCGTTGCACAGAGGCAAAATCTAAATCTTCAGACGATGAGCCAGAAGTCATTGATGAGGCAGCGCCTCCACCCAAGCCAATCAACATGGCAGGGCCACCAAGCACAATCAATTTATGGCCAGCATCAAATTCGTTTTGCTCGATATGCTCTTCTTTAACGTTACCGTAACCACCGGCCAACATAATTGGCTTGTGGTATCCACGACGCTCACCGCTAAAATCTTGTTCGAAGGTACGGAAATAACCGCAAATATTCGGGCGACCAAATTCATTATTAAAGGCAGCACCACCAATCGGGCCTTCCAACATGATGTCTAGGGCAGTGACAATACGGCCAGGTTTGCCGTAGTCTTTTTCCCAAGGCAGGCGGTAGCCAGGAATTTGCAGGTTACTAACGGTAAAACCATTCATACCGACTTTAGGCTTTGAACCTTTACCCACAGCACCTTCATCGCGAATCTCACCACCAGAACCGGTACCGGCACCTGGGAATGGCGCAATTGCCGTTGGGTGATTATGTGTTTCCACCTTCATTAATAGGTGGACAGGCTCTTGTACATAGCCATAACCCTGGGTGGCAGGGTCAGGATAAAAACGCCCCGCTACTGGCCCACTAACAACCGATGCGTTATCTGCATAAGCAGAGAGTACGTTCTCGCCGCCTTGCTCATAGGTATTTTTGATCATTTTGAACAATGAACGAGGCTGATCAACACCGTCTAAAGTCCATGTGGCATTAAAGATCTTGTGACGACAGTGCTCCGAGTTCGCTTGAGCAAACATCATCAACTCAACATCGGTCGGGTTGCGACCAAGATCACTGAAGCTTTCGGTCAAATAATCGATTTCATCATCGGCCAGTGCTAAGCCTAAATTGACATTAGCAAGCTCAAGCGCTTCTCGGCCCTCTTCGATAACACCAACGCTGGCATGAGGTTTTGGCTGCTCAACCTTAAAAATAGACTCGGCTTGCGCCTCACTGCTTAATACAGTTTCAACCATGCGGTCGTGTAATAAGGCACTCAAGGCCTCGATGTCGGCAGCGGCATCAACATAATAGGTTACACCACGTTCAATACGCTTCACCTTGCTTAAGCCGGCGTTATGGGCAATATCACTTGCCTTAGAAGACCAAGGGCTGATCGTGCCAAAACGAGGAATAACCGTCAGGCTTTGGCCTTCGTGGCTAACGGCTTCACTTTTGGGGCCGTACTGAAGAAGCTTGCCGAGAATACCCTGCTCTTCACTGCTTAAGGCTTCATTGGTGTCCACAAAGTGAACAAATTCGGCCTGAATAGAACTCAGGTTTATGCCTGCAGCCTCAATACGCTGTTGCAACTTGTTGAGGCGAAAATCAGAAAGAGCGGAAGAACCGCGAAGTATCAGCATGGAATTCCCTAATTACGTGGTAAATAGCTGGGCAAGGCAAGTCTGAACAACTCCATGCTTCTCAGGTTTTTGGCCGTTCGAGAACACGGTAATTTTTTTGAAAGCATGCCAAGGCATGTTGAAAAAGTTACCAGCGATGTCGAGTCGCCCGAAAGCCTCTTCTAGCGGCTGTGCTGAGGAAAATGGGAGTTATTTAGAGTTGCCTCTAACTAAAGGCGGCATTGTACTTGAGCGCGGCCTTGGTTTCACCCATGTTGATAGAGAAATTCAATGATAAAAAAACATGCCAAAGATCTAACATTAAACCTATAGCTGTTAGAATTGAGTGGCGGTTCACACTTGAAGTGGGTAGAATCGCGCAGATTTTGAGCAAATGGAGTAAGGACATGACAAAGAAGCAGGTAAAAATGCTGGCCTTGGCGACCTATCGCCTGACCAAGCTTTGCGCCTTTGCAGCCTTTGTTACCCTACTTGCGCTTACCATTCAGCAAGATCGAGAGCCGACTGAACTGGAAAAAATTCAGGCTGCGGGCAAGATCACGATGGTCTCCAGAAATGGCTCAACCACTTATTATGAAGGCGCTAGCGGCCTAACTGGTTTTGAATACTTACTCGCCTCCGCGTTTGCCAAGCACTTAAATGTTGAATTAGAGATCAAAGACGAACCCGATCTTGGCACCATGATCGCCACCATCGATCAAGCTTCTGGTCAGTTCGCAGCTGCAGGCCTGACAGTGACCGAGGCAAGGCAAAATACCGTAGATTTTGGCCCTGCGTATGCTGAAGTTAAACAAACCCTTATTTATCGCAAGGGCACTAAACGCCCTAAGACTATAGAAGACTTAGCCGGTGGTGTACTGGTGGTCATTGCCGATAGCTCCCACGAAGAAAACCTCAACAAGCTCAAATTCTCTCACCCCAGCTTACGCTGGCAAGTTCGCCACGGTGTGGAAATGATGGATTTAATGGAGCTTGTACACGACGGCAGTGTTGATTACGCCGTCGTTGATTCAAATGCCTACGAAATCAATACCGCCCTATACCCTAGAGCGCGCCGCGCCTTTGATGTCAGCGAAGCTCAAGCTTTAGCGTGGGCCTTTGCCAAGCAACAAGATCCTTCACTTATGCGTGAAGTTGAGGCCTTTTTTGCCAAACCAAGTACTCATAATCTGATTGCTAAGCTTAGAGAAAATTTCTATGGCCACATTGATAAGATTGATTTTGCGGGTTCTTTAGTTTTTACCAAGCGCCTAGAAACCCGCTTACCGCGCTGGAAAGCACAGCTCCAAGAAGCAGCTGAAAAACATGAGTTAGACTGGCAGCTGCTTGCAGCACTAAGCTATCAAGAAAGTCACTGGAATCCACGTGCCGTTTCTCGCACTGGGGTTCGCGGTTTTATGATGCTGACCCAGGGCACAGCCAAACAAGTCGGTGTTAAGAATAGAAGCGATGCCAAGCAAAGCATTGATGGCGGCACGCGTTATTTTAAGAGTCTCTATAATCGACTACCTAAACGCATTCAAGACCCTGATCGTACTTGGCTTGCCTTAGCAGCTTACAACATAGGCATGGGACATCTGGAAGACGCTCGCATCCTAACCCAGCGCCATGGCCATAATCCCGACAAGTGGTCGGATGTACGCAAACACCTGCCCCTGCTCGCAAAAAGCAAATATTACAAAAAGACGAAACATGGCTATGCACGAGGTTGGGAAGCGGTCGATTACGTGCAAAATATTCGCAACTTCTACAACATCATTGCTTGGAATGAAAAGAGCAACAAAGATAATCAACTTGCTTCTCTCGATACTCCCAGTGAGTACGCGAGTGTTAGCTCGACGGTGACGGAGGCTGTACGCAACCTTTCTGAGCCTTCTTTTGAGCTTTAATTGCCGCCCTTCTCTGACTAAAAAACGTCGATATCAACTCTGAACACGGCTCTGCCAACACACCTGAACTAACTTCAAAGTGATGATTAAAACACTTATCGTTCAGTAAACCCTGATTACTGTAAATCACGCCAGCTTTGGGCTCTAAAGCCCCAAATACCAAGCGTTCAATACGCGCATGCACCAAGGTGCCTAAACACATAGAGCACGGCTCTATCGTGACATAAAGCGTACTGCCCGGCAGGCGATAATTATTCACCTTTTTACATGCTTCTCGAATAGCCAGTACTTCGGCATGGGCCGAAGGGTCACAATGACCAATAGGCTTATTACTTGCTTCTGCAATGACCTCGCCATCGATCACCAGCACAGCACCAACAGGCACCTCACCCTCTTTAGCGGCCTGCCCTGCCAAGCTAAGGGCCCGACGCATAAAACCCTCGTCTATTTGTAACTGAGTAGCGCCGGTGCCTGAATTTTGTTCGGCATCCACATTATTGCCTGCGCACGCTTCGGCAGAAGATTCGCGCGTTGATGTCACAATAAACCTTCTTTGTTTTCAGCGGCCTCAATCAAAATGAAACGAGCCTGTTTGCGACCATCAACCTCAACTTCTTCAACAAACATAGCAGCAGGCCTAACCCATAAGCTGTAATCGCCATATAGGCAGCGGTAAAAGACCATTGCCTCTTCTGTTTCTGAATGAGTACACAAAGCCAGTACCTCATAGCGACTGCCTTTGTAGTGTTCATAAATACCAAGCGCGATATCCGCACTAACATCTTGCTTCACTGTCACTCCCGAGATAGACCAAATGTGCCGAAAACACTACTATACCTCCTTTTTTCAGATAGAGACTAAATGGCCAAGTTCTACATCATTGTCGGCTCCGTTATGGGCACGGCGCAAGGCGTTGCTGAAACACTGACAGAAAAGCTAAACAGCCTCGGACACACTGCTGTTTGTGACAAGCAGTACCAACAAGGCTCACTGACCGACAAGCTCGACCACAATTTACTCCTTATTTGTTCAACAACAGGCATGGGTGATCTGCCAGCCAATATGCAAGCGCTCGCCGCTGAGTTACGAGACTGCCCCCCCAATATTTACCAAAAACCTTATGCTCAAATTAGCTTAGGGGATAGCAGCTACCCTAATTTTGCACAGGCCGGATTCACCTTAGCCGATCTGATGCAGGGTCTTGCGGCCAAACGTTTATGCGATGACTGTATTATCGATGCTCAAGACAATAAACCTGCCACAAAGATCGCCTTAGAGTGGTTAGAAAACACACTGCTTAGCGCCATTTAACCTAACTACTTAGAACCAACTGAGGCCCTGTTCATGCCCAAAACCATTGGATTATTTTACGGAAGCTCCACTTGTTATACCGAGATGGCGGCCGAGAAAATTCAAACTGCCATCGGCACTGATCATGTGGAGCTGCACAATATTGCTGATGATCCGATCGATCTTATGCTCGATTATGAACTGCTCATCTTGGGCATTCCTACTTGGGATTATGGCGAGCTACAAGAAGACTGGGAAAACTGCTGGGACGACCTTGACGATCTTGACTTAACAGGTAAAAAAGTCGCGCTTTTTGGCATGGGCGATCAAGTTGGTTATCCACAATGGTTTCAAGATGCACTGGGTTATTTACACGATAAAGTTGTGAGTTTAGGTGCAAGTGCTGTCGCTTACTGGCCCGCTGAAGCTTATGAGTTTGAACAAAGTAAGGCTCTGACCGAAGATAAAAGCCAATTTGTGGGTCTAGCTTTAGACGAAGAAAATGAATTTGATTTAAGTGAAGAGCGAATCGCTACTTGGGTGGCCGATATTCAAAAGGCCTTTGCCTTAGATAAATAAACAAGGCCGCCAGCATGAGTGACAAACCTTATAGTTTAGAGTGCGCAAAACTAGACTGGGATGAACAAGCCCAACCCATCTCCCCCCAATTTGATGATATCTATTTCTCGAAAGAAAATGGTCTGGCTGAAACCGAATACGTCTTTTTAGAGGGCAATAAACTTAAAGCGCGCTGGAACCAGCTTGAGCAAGATGTGTTTACTATTGCTGAAACCGGTTTTGGAACGGGGCTCAACTTTCTTGCCGCTTGGTCGCTTTGGAATAAATGTAATACCGGTAGCAGCGAACTGCATTTTTTAAGTGTGGAAAAATTTCCACTTAAACCTCAAGATCTAGAGCAAGCGCTTTCACTTTGGCCAGAACTAAAAGAGCTGGCCGAACTACTCTTAGCTAACTACCCTCCCCAGCCTTGGCAGGGTTTGCAAAATATAGAACTGCACTCAACAAGCAAGCACATTAAACCCGTTAGATTATTATTGTATTTTGGCAGTGCAGAACACGCTTGGAGACAAATAAGCCCTCAATTAAAAAGTGACGCGATCAGCGCATTAAAGCCCGCTTTTGGTGAAACAGCGCCTAAGGTCGACGCTTGGTTTTTAGATGGTTTTGCGCCTTCTAAAAACCCAGAAATGTGGACCGAATATTTATTTAAAGGCATAAAAGAAAACAGCACTAAAACAAGCACATTGGCGACCTTTACTTGCGCAGGCATTGTTAAACGCGGCTTAAAAAATAACGGTTTTAATATTAAAAAAATCGCGGGCTTTGGTAAAAAGCGAGAAATGCTTATCGCCAGCTTTGATGCTAACAACGATCATAAAAATGAAACTAAAACCCAGCACAAACATTTACGCCCTCGTTTAGGCTCAAGTAACCTGCCTAACTGGCTGCTTAACGACAACAGTAAAGCACGCTTAAACAGCTCCAAAACGGCCCTTGTCATTGGTGCCGGACTTGCCGGCAGTCATGTGGCAAGAAAGCTTGCCGAACGCGGCTTTCAAGTCACAGTATTAGAGCGTAAAAGCATTGCCAGCCAAGCATCAGGCAACCCAGCCGGAGCTGTGTTTACACGCCTTGGCCTTGGCAACGATATGCTAAGTGAGTTTAATTTAAGCGCACAAATATACGCCGATCAGTTTTACCAACAGCATGGTTATTACCAACGCTGCGGCGATCAAAGTGGTGTTTTACATTTAAGCAGTGATAAAAACACACAAGCGCGCTTTGAAAAACTGCTCGCCTACTATTCAGGCAAGCAACTGCATATTCTTTCCAAACAACAAAGTTCAGAAGCTCTAGGCATAGACATACAATGTGGCGGTTTATGGCTACCCGATTCAGGCTGGCTCAACCCTGTTGAGCTTTGTAAAGAGCTATTGCAACACCCCAATATCAATATATATGAACAACATAGCGTCAGTAAACTGAGCAGCGAAGATGGCTTGTGGTTTGCCCACTGTCAAACACCGACACAGGATAAAGCCGCCTTAACAACATTCCAGGCCAGCCACTGTATTGTTGCGACAGCCTATGAAGCCAGCCAACTGGAACAGTGCGCCCAACTGCCTCTTAAGCGTATACGCGGCCAAGTCACTTACCTAGACAGTAACAACACCTTAAAAAAACTTAAAGCCGTCGTTTGTGGTGAAGGTTATTTAACGCCTGCACAACACAATCAAGATGGCGATTTTCACTGCGCCGGTGCAACCTTCAACTTAAATGATGACGGCCTAGACCTAAGAGAAGAAGATCAAAACAAAAACATCGACGCCTTAAGTCGTTTTATCACAGCTTACGAGCACGACGATAAACAAGCCCTTAAAGGTCGAGTTGCATTTCGAACCAGTAGCCCAGATTACCTGCCCCTAGTTGGGCCGCTTGTGAATGAACAAGAAACCCTTAAGCGCTTCTCTGCCCTGCGCCATAAAGCCAATGCCGATATTGGCCAATGCGCTGTCAGCTACCCCGGTCTTTATTGCGCCCTAGGTTTTGGCTCAAGAGGCTTGGCCTACACACCCATTGCAGCACAATTAATAAGCGACTTAATATGCGGTACTTACCTGCCTGTGCGCAGAGACCTATATGCAAATCTTCACCCTGTGCGCTTTAAAATACGCCAACTCAGTAAAGGCGAGTTATAAGTCTATTTAAACCACTATGCCTAATGCTTTAGCTGAGCCTTTAGTTATCTCTGGCCAGAAATAATTAGAGACAGATCGCGCTATAGCCACGGCCTCTTAGAAACCAAAGCAACGTTTCTGCCGACTCTGAGCACAAGTGGCATTCAAGGTCTAAACTTAGAGAGCCTATAAGTAGCGACAACCAACCATATTTACAAGCGAGGATGCATCATGCTCTTAGGAATTGGCCGCCCACGTTACGATGCCGTTTCTCACCGTGATTCTGTTCATAATTACTACGAGCAGATGGTCATAGACCAAGCACTTAGAGCAAGCGACAGAGCCAATCAAGACAGTGATTTTCTAGCGGATGTTGCTTGTGTGGCGTTAAACCGATTACCTCCACGTTATGTTCGTCACGATGTTGATATGACCTTCTTTTTAACACCGGATGAGATTGAATCAATGGTTGATAGGGTTGCACATGCTGTCAATGATGCCATTGATTATGTAACGCGTAGGGATCAGGGTGAAAATTAAACACGACAAGCAGCCTAGCTTGTGAGATAAACTTTTATTAAAACGTCGTGATACTTGTCTTTACAAAATGATGTTAAGAAAACGGCTTTAATAATTAACAATAGATTTACCAAGCGACACCCAGCCAAGCTCTGCCTCACTAATTCTGTCTGACCAGTTCTGAATATAAAGCCAACTAAGCGTTAGTTCATTATTAAGGCTTTTCATCCTCATCATCTTCTAAGTCATCAATCAATGAAGAGATGGCATCATCGAGCTCCTCCTCCGCAAGATCCAGACCTTGGGCCTCTAACATAGCTTGCACCATGTCTTCTTCCTCTTCCTCCTCTGTTGCAGGCTCTTCTTGGCTTTCTTGTGGTTCAGGCTCTTGCATGGCCATTGCATCAAGATCATCGAGGTCGTCCAGATCATCAGCGACCTCGCCCTGATCAGCTTCATCAATAACAGCATCAATGGCCTCTTCCATCGCGTCCATTAATGGCTCGTCATCTATCGCCGACTCTTCTTGAGCTGGTGCCGGTGGCACCTCTTCTGCAGCAAGCGCATCCACTGGATCAGGGCTTGCCTCTTGAATGGGTTCAGGCTCTTCAGGGCTGACATCAGGATCTAAATCCTCCATCGGAGGCTCTTCTTCTACAAGCTCCTCTTCAGCCTCGGCTTCGGGGGCTTCTTCAGCTTCGTCTTTCTCTTCTAGCTCATCAAGGATATCCGACTTGGGCCCACCCATTATTTTCTTAAATGCAATATAACCCAAAGCCAACAATAAGACGTTACCTAAACCGACTGCAGCATAGAGCATCCAAGGCGCTAAAGCTGGCTCCTCTGGCTCGGCGGACTCTTCGAGCGCCTTGCTTGGCTGTTCTTCCACTTGAGCTTCGGGCTCTGGGCTTTCTACTTCCGGACTTTCCACTTCCGGGCTTGGCTCAACAAATGGTTTTTTCTCCTCAGCAAGCCCACCTTCGACGGAATAATCAAATTCCAACAAGGGCAAGGTATAACTCAAGGCTGTAGCTTGTTTGCTCTTGGCCCTTACTTTTAATTCGACACTGTAATGCCCTTCTTTATCGGGCATAAATTCAGCTTGCCAGTTATCCATGTCTGTCAAGCTTAACGAGCGAGTGTATTGAGCACCTTCAGGCCCTTTAATACTGGCAACAATCGTGACTGAGCCATAATCAAGTTGGGGATGAAAGGCATTAACGGTTAGTAAATAACGTGTTGCCCCCTCTCGGTACTGCTGGCGCAACTCTGCACTGAAGGGCTGACGCAGTGTTAATTGATGCTTTAAAGAACGTTGAAAGGTTTTACCATCTACTTTTACCCTTAATTCATAGACACCTTCATTTTCTAACGCAGGTAAATCTGCTTGATAACGGCCCTGCGGCCCAAATTGCTCTAGCCCCTGCTTCCACACTGACACTAAATTTGAATGGGAATGCCCACCAAATAACTCAGCTTCGACAGTCATTAAGGTCAAGAATTCTGGGTTGCTAATGATTTGCCCGTCTTCTTTTAAGAACGCATCAATGCTTAACTGATCGCCAGTAACCACATTGGTCGGCAAAGGCTTCATAAGCAGATTAAGATTACTGACAACGGTAATACGGCTTGATTCGGCAATTTCGCCTTCTATATACCACGTGCCTTCTAAGGGGCGCTTAACGGTAATTAGGTCGTAGTTATTTGCCCTGTGCCAACGCAAATCACTCTCTTTGGTTGTCGAGATAAGGCGCTGCTTATCTGGGCTAATAAGAGCTAGGGTTTCCGAGGCTTTTTCCCGAAAAATAAGAGCTGTAAATTCTTCCACACTCGAATCGATAACAAATTGATTGCCATTTAAATCAACTTGCTCGGTAGGTGCTGCTGCATCAAAGGCCTTTAAAAAGACCTGCATAAGTTCATCGGCATTTCTAGCAATGTCGGCTAAACCATCGGTAGCGACAGAGATCTTATTCATTAGGTCTCTATCCGCATTGTCGGACAGCGCAATGGTATGGATTCGATACCCTGCCGCAGCGAGCTTGGGTGTCACCTCGTCAACTATACGTCGCCATTCGCGTTGGTTGAGTTCGGGGTCTTTGTCGATATCAACAACCCCATCGGTTAGCAGAATTATTTGCTTGGTTTGAGAGCTGTCGGTATAGCTAAGGTCATAGGCGGCTTTTTCTAATGCTGTACCAATGTTGGTATATAAACCAACCGAATTGATATTTTGAGCTTCTCGCTTGGCAAGCTCGCGCCACTTAGCATCAACCTCTTGATGCTTTACCAACATATTGACCCATTTGCCAAATGTCCATACACCGGCTTTACCTTGCTCTGGAAGCAGTTCAACAAGCAACTCAACCGAGGGCTGACGCAGATTATTCGGGTCGTTGCGCTTCATACTACCGCTGACATCAATAACTAGGCGCACGTCATTAGTGCTTGCCTCTTGGCTACTGGCAAAGCCAGATAGCGCGAGCAACGCAGTAAAAAGAAAAATAGTAGTAGATCGGTATAGAGACATTTAGGTCCCGTCGGCAGCTTGGCTATAAAATTCAGTTATAACTACTGATAAGTTATAGCAGGCTTTGAGAGCTGCTGCCGACTTAGGCGGGCAAGTTTAAGCGCTTTTTCTGCTAAACCATTGCCAAAAAGCCAAAGCGCTAGAGAGGGCAAGCGCAGCACAAATGGCTATTAGAAGTGGGAAGCCTGCACGCATAAAACCACCCTCTCGAGCAAGCAGAAGATCAGCCACAGAGCTTAACCAAGCTGGGCTCATATACCCTTGATCACCCAAGGTGTACCAAGGCGTAAATAAGATGGCAGCCAATAAGGCTCTAAGCAACTGCTTAAGCTCGCGCCACCAATTGCGACTGACGTACCAAAAAACCACGTAGAACAAAACAGAAGCGCCCAGGTAGTAGGCCCATGCTAATAAGTGTTCATGTTCTGTCATTGTATTTCCTTTATTTTTCCACCCAGCGGACAACTCGCTCTTGCCATTGGTCCTCTGGTAAACCAAGTTCCGACACGCTTTGTTTCTTTGCCGATACTTCTAAACTATGCACAAGACTCTTATCACCCGATAACAACCAGTGCCAATAAGGCAGCTCTCGCCCCATTGCTAAACGCCGATAAGCACAGGTATCAGGCAGCCAATAAAAACGCTTGGCGGTGTCTGCATCAAAAGGCACACAATCGGGCACATTAACATGGCGATTCTCATAATCCCCACAACGGCACTGATCAAGCTCTAGATATCGACAACGAATATCTGTCACTGCGACCTTGCCTGTATCTTCGTCTTCTAGCTTATGTAAGCAACACAAGGCGCAACCATCACAGAGCGCTTCCCACTCATCGCGTTCAAGCTCTTCTAAGTTGTACTTAGACCAAAACTGATCTCGCATTAGCTTTTTAGTTGCTCTTCGACACTGATTTTAGGTGGCATCTGTAAAAAGAATTTTTGTTCTTTTAATTGTTCAAGCACATCTTTAGCTTTCACACGTGCAAGCTGTTTATCTTCATCTAAGGCCAAACCCATTGCATATTCGGGCTGTCCAAAGCTTTTTAATAAGGCCTCAGGAAGCTCCAATAAGTCTTGACCTCTATTCACATAAAGATAAAGCCCTTCTTTTTTACCACTGCGGTAAATATCCACCAAAGTTTTCATGACGAGATAACAGCCTATAACTTTTTTAAATGTTCGATCAATGTTGCTTTAAGCGCTTGCTCACGCCAGCCATCAAACATCGACTCAATTTCTTGCCACTGCTCAGCAAGGGCCAAGCGCAGCATGTGTTCACAGCCTTTTTTTCTAAATAAGTGCTCTGTAGCAACACCCAACTCAAGCGCAAGCTCATTGATTACGGCTCGGAAGTTTTGCAGTTTCTCACGCTGAGCTTTATCAAAAGGTTTAGGCAAGACATCAACCAAAGCTGTTTCATCCAGCTCGCTAACCTGCTCAACAATTGACATTATATGGCGGCCATTCTTATTGATAATGCGCTCACTCACGCCCTCAATACCACGTAACTGAGAAATATGCTCAGGCGCTTTTATCGCAATATCAAACAGGGCTGATTCTTTTAATAAACGATTGCGAGGCATGTCCAGCTGCTGCGCTAGATTTTCTCGCCAATCAGCCAAATAAGTTAACAAGGTTAATTGGCGGGCATTTAATTTCCATGCACTTTTTATTCGCTCAACCGCACGCTTACCCACTTGCAAAGCTTTGAACTGTCGATAGCTACGACGGCCCTCTTCCATGACCCACTCAAGCTTGTTTTGCTCTTCTAACTTAGCCATTAACACTTCGGCTAATTTATAAAGATACTCCACATCCAATGCCGCATACATAATTTGCGGTTTACTCAGAGGTCTCTGCAACCAATCGGAGCGTGTTTCTCCTTTTGGTAAAACACAATCTAGCTCTTGCTCAACTAAGGCGCCATAGCCCATAGAAGCGGCGCCACCAGTAAAGGCTACGGCTACTTGAGTATCAAAAATACAAGCCGGAATACAGCCCACTTCTTGTTGCAACACTTCGAGATCTTCCCCACAAGCATGCATGGCAATGATGCGATGCTCATCGTCTAGCAATTCAATAAGCGGGTACCAGTCTTGAATTGTTTTTGGATCAATTAAGTAGCTTGCGTCACCATCACTGAGCTGAATTAAACCTGCGATGGGGTAATAGGTATTGGTACGAATAAATTCTGTATCAAGAACTAATAATCGCTTTTCTTGCCAGCGTTCGCAAACTTGCTCTAAGGCTTGATCACTGTCTATCCAGTGAATTTCCTGCTTAAGTAAATCTTCAACCATTAGAGTTCTCGTCGTGAGCTAAGTGCATGAGCTAATGTGCCACCATCAATAAATTCAAGTTCGCCGCCGATGGGTACGCCATGAGCAATACGACTTACTTTTACATTCGCGCTTTTGGCTTTATCCGCTATATAGTGCGCTGTTGCCTCGCCCTCCATACTGGGGTTGGTGGCCACAATAATTTCATCGAGCCCAGCTTGCTGCATTTTTTCAACCAAGATATTAAGCCCTATGTCTGCCGGTCCAATGCCATCGATTGGTGACAGCCTTCCATGCAAAACAAAATAATGGCCACTAAAAGTACCACTTTGTTCTACAGCTAAGACATCGGCTGGACTTTCAACCACACAAACCAATGCAGCATTACGCCTAGGATTGGCGCAAAGTTGGCACGGACTGCACTCGCTCAGGGTTCGACAATTACCACACTGCTGAACCTTGTCAGCACTTTGTTGCAAGGCTTCAGCTAAGCGCACTGCACCAGCTCGCTCGTGCTCAAGTAAGTGCAAGGCCATACGCTGAGCGCTCTTAGGCCCAACACCGGGCAACACTTTAAGCGAGCTAATTAATTCATCGATTAACGGAGAAAACATCCAACAGCCTAATTATTAAAATGGCATTTTAAAACCCGGAGGCATGCTCATGCCTCCGGTTAAATCACTTAAACTAGACTGGTTCTTTTCTTCAACACGGCGTACCGCATCATTGACGGCAGCAGCAAGTAAATCTTCCAGCATAGAAATATCTTCATCTTTTAACATAGGGTCAATGCTTACTTTTTTAACATCGTGGCGCCCTGTCATCACGACTTTAACCATGCCTGCACCGGCCTGACCTTCCACTTCTGTATTGGCCAAATCTTCCTGCATTTTTTGCATGTTTTCTTGAAGCTGCTGTGCTTGCTTCATCATGTCACCAAGACCTTTCATAACTACCTCTTAGTTTGCATGTATAAAATACATATATAGATTGTTCTTCATTAAGCATCGTGCACTTGCAGCGAAGCTTCATTTAACACGGCGGCAAACTGTTGCTCTAAAGTCTGCACAACTGCATCACCGCGCATAGCCGCAAGCGCTTCCACACGGCGCTCTTGTTTTTTGCGTTCGCGCCATTGAGCGGGTGTTTCCATGTCACTTTGCAGCTCGCCTACTTCTATATTTACCTCAATGGATTCAGAGAAATAGACACTTAAAGCTTGCCCCAAACTTTCGGCGTGCTCTTTATTTAAAAAGCCACCGGCTAATTGATCTTGCAAGAAATAAAGCGTGCGGCCTTGCTTGTTAATACACACAAAACCCGATGCCGTCATTCTAAGCACCCCAGCAATAGCAAGCTGATTGTAAACAGAGATCCAATTATGAGGTTGGAATTCGTCAAAACTAAGCTTAGGTAAGGCTTCTTTATTAGACTCAGCGGCAGTGGGTTCATCTATACGCTCCACCGCACGCTGGACATGGGCAGATGCAATATCACGGCTTAACTCGTCTAGATTTTTCGCAGAAGATGGATCATCTGCACGCCCCTCTAAGCTCTGGCCAATACTGGCTATAGCGGCTTGCGCTCGCTCTTGAGATGCGGCCAAATCAGGCTCGTCATGTAGCGGCTCATTACTTAAGGCTTCAGCTTGCTCGCTATCGCGATTATCAATAGAAACAGAGGCTGATGAGTGAGCCTCTTGAACATCAACAGGCACACTTACATGCTCAACTTGGCTAGCGCCCTCTTTATTAGAAGGCTCTTGAGTCGAGCTATGCGAGCTTAGACGATCGGCTTCTGCCTCAGCTTGAGTATCATGCTGTGGAGAAAGCACTTCTGTAATGCCATGATCAGCCTCAGTATTGAGCGCTGCTCCTAGCTCAACAACCTCACTAGCTGTAGTATCTAGCTGATTATCATGCTGCCCTGATTCAAGACTGCGCTCACTTTGAGTCGATTCAGTTTGCTGTGGTTCCGAGTTTGTTAACTCTTGGCTGACAGACTCTGCAGCCACGGTTTCGGTGCCAGTGCTGCCCTGCACAAAAGATTCGTGAAGACTTTGCGCCTCATCGGCGCCACTAGGCTTTTTTGGGCTAGATCCCTCCCCTGCGGATTCGTCTGACCAAGGCGGTTGATCTGCTTGAGCAGCTGGTTCTTGAGCTTGGGCTGATTCAGTCTCTACAGCGGGGCTTACTGGCGGTTCAAGCGCTGATTCTGCTCGGCTTGCATTAAGAGCCGCCACTTGGGCCTGCTGCTTTGCTGCATCTTCTAAGGTTTGCGTTGGTACATCAACCACGCCTTGCGGCTTAAAGGCCAACATACGCAACAACGTCATCTCAAAGCCGGTTCTTGGCACTGCAGAATATTGCAGATCACGCTGCCCCATCAGGGCTGTTTGATAAAACAACTGCACATCTTCAGGAGCCAACTGGCTAGCAAAGGCCAAAATTTGCTCCTTGTCGCCAAAACTGTTGTCTAAGGCTGAAGGGAGAGCCTGCGCAATAGCAATACGATGTAAAACCGTTTGTAAATCAGCCAAGGCTGCCGAGTAGTCTGGCGCATGCTCGGCAAACTTAGCCACAGCATCTAACAAAGCCCCGCCATCTTCTTGCAGCAAGGCTTCAACCAAGCTTTGGGTAAATTTATGGTCAATGCTGCCAAGCATAGAGGCCACGTCAGCATCTTTTAGCTTGCCGTTACCAAAGGCAATTGCCTGATCGGTTAAGCTAAGGCCATCACGCATACTGCCATCGGCTGCTCGAGCCAATTGCCACAAAGCACCTGTATCAAATTCAACCATTTCTTCTGCAAGAATGTTTTGCAGGTGTGCCACGATCTTCTCGGGGCTCATGTTCTTAAGGTTAAACTGCAGGCAGCGAGAAAGAATGGTTGCCGGTAGTTTTTGCGGGTCTGTTGTTGCCAACAAAAACTTCACATGCTCAGGAGGCTCTTCGAGCGTTTTTAACAAAGCGTTAAAGCTCGAATTCGAGAGCATGTGTACTTCATCGATCAGGTAGATCTTATAACGGCCGCTAGTAGGTGAGTACTGCACGTTATCGAGTAACTCACGTGTATCTTCAACTTTGGTCCTTGAGGCCGCATCCACCTCAATTAAATCGACAAAACGACCTTCATTAATCTCAATACAAGTTTGGCAGGCACCACAAGGCGAAGAGCCAACACCGGTCTCACAATTAAGACAGCGAGCCAAGATACGGGCAACCGTGGTCTTACCAACACCACGAGTACCGGTAAATAAATAGGCGTGATGTAAACGATTGTGATCCAAAGCATTGATAAGCGCTTTTAAGACGTGCTCCTGCCCGACCATCTCACTAAAAATACGAGGTCGCCATTTACGCGCTAATACCTGATAACTCATGCTGCTTGGAATCCTATTGAGCAAAGCAAAGAGATCGATTATACCCACAATAGGCACTAAACGCAGCGATCAATGCTCAGGCAACAAGTAAGAAAAACAGAGCCTGCAAAAGCGGCTAGATAGCCAACACAAGACTTAGGTCGAACATGCTAAAGTACGGGCCTTTTTATACGTTTTATTAGCTTTACGTATGTATACAACTTACACGGGAAAAGACGATGAGCAGTCAAAGCAGTATCCTACCTCCAATCGGTTACGGCACTTGGAATCGAGACAAACCCACGGCCTATCAAGGCGTGCTAGACGCTTTAGAGCTAGGCTATCGCCATATAGACACCGCCCAAGCTTACGATAATGAAGAGGCCGTTGGTCAAGCCATAAGTGATAGCTCCGTCTCACGCTCTGACATCTTTATTTGCACCAAAGTTGACCCGGTAAACTATGGTCCAGGGCAAGTACGCTTAAGTGTTGAGTCATCACTCAAAAAACTCCAAACAGATGAAGTCGACCTACTCTTGCTGCACTTCCCATCACTACATGATGAATATCCTATTGAGGACTATGTCGGCCAATTTATCGATGTTTATGACTCAGGCCTGTGCAAACATATCGGTGTCTCAAACTTCACCCAGAAATACATCCGCCAAACCTTAATGATGCTGGATGAGCGCACGCTGGCCACAAACCAAGTTGAACTTCACGCCTATATGCAAAACAAAGCTATTGCTAAGTTTTGTAGCGAACTGGATATTCCTATTACAGCCTACTCTCCGCTTGCTCGTGGCGCCCTATTGGACGACAGTGTTATTAATGAGATTGCCGCTGAGCACCAAGCCAGCAACTCACAAATAGCCTTGGCCTTTTTGCTAAACAAGGGCTATAGCGTTATTCCCTCTTCTGCCAACAAGCAACGTATCACCGACAATTTAGCAGCGACAAAGATCACATTAAGCAAGCAAGAGCTACAACGTATAGAAGCCTTAGAGCAAGGCATGCGCTTAGTCGACGCGGATTGGTGCCCTGAATGGGATACATATTAAAGCGAAGCTAAAAGATTAACTAAAGAGATAAAAAATAGGGGGTGACTGAGGGCGGGTCTTGGAAGCGACCCAACCCAGCCACATCCCGGCACACATTGCCAATTCTTGCCAGCATCTCCTTATCCTCTTTGGAACTACCCACAGTTAATAGCAACATGTTAGCTCTAGGTCAGGCCCCATAAGCGATTGAGAGAGATTTCGTAACCGCTTAAACGATAAAGTGATGCTTCAATTAAGATTTGGTTACCTCTGTCATGCTGCAAACCTACCCCCTTAAAACGCATAAAAACTGATCAACCCTTAGTAAACTGTCAGACTCAGGTGTCAGACTATTATGCATCATGTCCTTAAAAGAGACCGAAAGTACTACTTTAATGTACGCATCCCCAAGAGTGTAAACGTAACACGCCCCGAAATAAGGCTAAGCCTACGAACTTCTAGTAGAAAGCAGGCTAATTTGATCGCTGCAGTACTCTCCATTGAACTGAATCTGCTACTAAATAAAACCACGTTAAGCATTGAAGCTATTAAAGCGTCACTTAAGGCCTCCATTAATAGCTATTGCCAATCACAAGGACACAGAGTGATAGAAATTTTTAACTCCAAAAAGCTATGTAATGCCAAAGACCTGACAAAACTACCGAAATTGTTGAGCGATATCTATACGAAAAAGGGAAATCAGGTGTTTGGAGTGCCAAGTCTCAAGAGGGGGGGGGAATCAGCGCTCGAACTATTTAGCCATACTTGGAAACAAACCGTTAACTGATAAAACGAGGCCTGTCGCCGCAGATTACCTTTATCTCTATAAATAACGCCCACCTACTAGCGGTATGCCATGAAGCCACTGCCGTTACAGGGCTTCAGAGGGGTGGACAGGTCGTACGAAATTATTTGGCTGGACTGAAATGGTATTGCAGAGACTCTAAGGACTAAATTATGCGCTACAGTGTTAATCATTAGAATCACTTTCATATGTGAATTCGCATGCTTCAACTGGCAGACCAGAATCGTTTGTGGATTCTTGTATGATGATTTCAATATTGGGCATGCGGCCAGCGAGATCATATCTAGAGAGAATGGCGGTTCGAAAGTTGCTTCTTAACACTCATGCCGTCTGCTATTCCACACATCCCGAACAATTGTAAATTCAGGGTTAATCATCCAGTGCTCTCCTGCAGGGTTCTCTGGATTTTCAACCAGCCATCTTTCGAAAGGTTGCGCCCCGCCTCCTATAATACTTTCGAAGCCCTGACTGGCACTCTGTGGTGAGGGTGTCTCGGCAACTTCAACTGCACCTCCTTCCTCTTGATCTAGCCTGACAATAATCGCGTCACCAGCTGAGACTTCATCGACCTCCTTAGATGATTATTCCGCTCTTCGTCTGAATACACATACTCAGTCTTTAAATTGCATTCTGGGGCGTGCCTTGCGCAAAAATGTGCAGGATGGCCGTGGGAGCTCTCTTTCCTAAACCAAGCAAGCTCACCGCAATCAGTACAAATTAAGCTATTTACTTTTGCTCTAGCTCACTATCAGGCAGTGCTGAAAAAGGTAGAACCTCCCAAACTTCATTACCTGCTATGCAAGTTGCGTACTGCATATATTTACCTTCCTTGAATCCCGTTTAACTAAATGCTGTTAGATTATTCACCTTAAGAAGGACCAGTACTGCCCGCTCTAGTACTTATGATACCCCTTGCACACCCCCTTCTTCTACTACACTTATGCCCGCCATTAGAGTCTGTTCTACCGTTATTATGGGCAGCTGCTGAGGTCATTATAAAGATTAGTAGGAGTACTTGTGAGAGGCACTTCATTGGTCTTCCTTCATTGATAAGACCAAGAGACACTTTGGCCTATAACTCATTGATGCAATCTATGATCAGAACTCCACTCCCCACGTAGTCTTTCACTGCACACTATTTAAAGAGGTCCAGACCTACCTCATAAATCTCCCCAGAAGGCTATCAGACAGCCGGGACCCCTTCTAACTTATATAAGCGTTGAAATGAGTATCTTCAGCTACGTCGAAGTGACTGCTTTTTCCGTCTTGCCTCCAGTCATGAGCCAGATCGTCACCATTCAGCGCGAGTAGGTCGCCTGCAATCGCGATAGCGGCCTTTTTTACTCTCGTATCACATGTCATATCAAGCTCAAGAACCTGACTGATTAGCTCTTCCGTAGAAGAGTCCCCTGATAGTTTCGGCCCAATCCGATGGTTCTTAATCACCATCATCAGCTTGATTAATGGCTCGTCTGCTCGATGCATCATCTCCAATGACAACAAAAAAACCTCTTTTAGCCTGGGGTCGTGGAAAGCTTTTTCGGCTAAGTTCACGACATCATGGTTTTCAACATAAGATATGGCAGCGAAAAACTCTTGCAGTGTTAGGTGGGAGAATTGATATGTATTTGAGGAGTACTCAACAACTAGCCCCATATTGTTTTCGTAATCCCTAAGCAGAGCCTCTGGAGACACATGAGGTGCTCCAGATCTTTGCAATTGGTCCTTTAGGTAGTTGAGCAACGCTGACTTCTCAATATGAGAGGCCCTATTCTCGATTGTCAGTCTAGCTATCTCGGATAGAACGAACCTTTTGTTTTTGGGGGTTATGCACTCAACACTGCCGTCCCGCGTAATGTCTCGCTGGCTATCCCACTTGAACATCAACGTGTCAACGCAGGTTCCATAAAGCTCTGAGCGATTATTTGGGAGAGTGCGATTGTGACTATACATTATACAAACCAACGTACAGAGCAGAGGGGTTTTTAGAAGGTCTGTCGCGTTCTTATGGCTTTTAATGTCTTTGATTAATCTCTCAGCCAGATCTTGCCGATCGACAAACCAGTTTTTTATGAAAAGGGAAATATCATCATGTGAAAAATCATCTATTTCACATATTCTCACATCGGTTAGCTCATTATCGTAAACAGAAGTTCTGCAGCTAGTGACATATTTATTGGTGTTGTATTTCTTGTAGAAGCGACGTAGCGCCTTAGCCCTACTCTTCAGTTTCGACTTTGGCACTTCATCAAGGCCGTCTGTGAGAATGATACAGCTACCTTCGGATATCATCTCATGTAGCCATTTAGAGTAATTCCGTCCAGTTAGCTCGGAAACCTGTGACTGAATCTCTATCAAAAACTGATCAGAGGTGGGCGTGACATCGAGCTGCTCACTACAATCTTTTAAATTGATATAAATAGGAATCCTAGGAATCAGCTGGACCCGAGGTTTTCTTGAGTCAAGCAAGCCACAGTAAGCCAAGATAAGGGCCTTAAAAAAAGTTGTCTTTCCTGAGCCGGGCTGCCCCAATACCAATGTGTGTGGATTGGATTCAACGTATAAAAACGCATTAAGGCCTGAGGCACTGTAGGAGGCTGGAGGAGAAGTGGTGTCTCTAGTTTGTATAGTGTGTCGCGCGCTGGTTTCATTTATTAAGTGTTTAAAACCCGAATCTGAAAGAAGGGATTCAATAAAGTCATCGTTCTGTAGGTATTCATCAAGATCAGTATTGTCAAACGTGTATGTCTTGTCGATAGGACTGCTTAAGTACTTTCGATAGTTGGAGTGAGCACGTAGGCTCACATACACATTTGATAGATGCTTTGGCTGAGGCATCCCAAGGATTTGAATGTTCTTATGTGTTTCTGCTACTTGATGAGCGTACTCAGTGGCTTTCTTATGATTGAAGTCAGACCTAGCGTACCAGTTGGAAATTGCACCGACTGAAAGGTTTACGAGAACATTAGTTGCCTTGTCTATCCCACTTTTTGCAATTTCGTCCACTTTTATTTCCTTGTGTTGTTGGTATCTGGTGCTTGAGTGTATACGAGACTATGTTTTAGGGCTCAAGTTTGACACCTCTTTAGGTGATTTGATGCTAGGTTTGGCACGCGCGCGCTCCTCACGGAGGGTTGCCTTTTAGGGGCTCGTAGTCATCAACAGGATCAGCCGCCAGTCCTTGTCTAAACACACTTTTTCTCTATGTTGAACCGTCGATGGTAAACGGCACCTTAAAGCCGAGGCATACCTAGGTCAAACTAAGAGAGATTAAGACGGTAACAGATCGCTTGTGCACGCCACGAAACGGCATTTGGCGCCACCCAATAAATTATTGAAAGGAGTAAACAGGGCGTACGGCCAGTTGATTTGGACCAGTGAGATCTGTCGCCACTTTTATGCGAATATGTGAGAGATATTGGTTTGAAGCGTGAGAAGGGTTTGCTTCTTGACGTTGGAAGCGACCCAACCCAGCCACATCCCGGCACACAATTCCACTGCTACCGTTGCTTCCTTCCGGACCTGGCGGAGTTCACAGTTTCATGTTGCGAGAGGACCAAATTGGGCCACCACGACACTCGAGTTTAAAACTCGAAAATAGATCGGAGTTTAAACCGACCGCTTCGGGCTGCGTATCCCGAAGGCTGCGCATTATCGCAGCTTTCACAGAGTTTTCAAGCGCTTAGAGACGCTATTTTTTCCTAGTTCGAGTAGGTTTTGCACCTTTACCATGTGCACGCAGCTTTTCCATGCGCTGAGTTTTGAATTTTGCCTTCTTTCCCTCAAAGGGATTGTCACCTGTTTTGAACTCAATACGCACAGGCGTACCGTGTAAATCGAGGGCTCGACGAAAGGTTTTTTCCAAATAACGCTGATAATGCCCCGGTACAGACTTGGTCTGATTGCCATGAATCACAATGATCGGAGGGTTATGACCACCCGAATGAGCATAACGTAATTTGATACGGCGCCCTTGCACAAGCGGCGGCTGATGCTCTGACACCGCATGCTCAAGAATACGAGTTAGATAATTGGTAGAGAACTTTTCAGTGGCTGATTTATAACAGCGCTTTACAGACTCGTATAAATGACCAACACCCGTGCCATGCAAGGCAGAAATAAAGTGCGTATCAGCAAAGTCAACAAAGCTTAAACGGCGTTCAAGCTCAGTCTTAACGTAGGCCTTATGCTCACTTTCAAGACCATCCCACTTGTTTAAAGCAATAACAAGGGCTTTACCGGTATCAATCACATGCCCAAGTAAGTGCAGATCTTGTTCAACAATGCCCTCTTGCGCATCCACAACTAAGATCACCACATGGGCATCATCAATGGCTTGCAAGGTCTTAACGATAGAGAACTTCTCTACTGTTAATTTGATATTTTTACGTCGACGCACACCCGCAGTATCGATCAAGGTATAGGGTTCGCCATCACGCTCATAAGGGATATAAACACTGTCTCGTGTTGTACCAGGCTGATCGTAAACAACCACTCGGTCTTCACCCAGCATACGATTCACCAAGGTACTTTTACCGACATTTGGGCGACCGACAATGGCTATTTTAATGCCGCCTTCTTTAATCTCTTCTTCATCGGTTTCAAGCAGAGCTGTTTCAGGCCACACCTCGACGATAGCTTGCTGCAAGCCACGAATGCCACGACCTTGAGCCGCAGCAATACCAATAATCTCGCTAAAGCCAAGCTCGTAAAACTGTGAGACAACCATGTCTTCATTTTGGCCGTCAATTTTGTTGGCAACCAACACAACCTTCTTACCACTTTTACGAAGGTGTTCGGCAAGCTCTTCATCAGCAGGCGTAACACCGTCTTTACAATCGACAAGAAACAGCACAAGAGAGGCTTCTTCAATGGCTTGGCGACTCTGATCGGCCATCTCAAGATCAATACCCTCTTCTTCGCCACTAATACCACCGGTATCAATAGCAAGATAACGGCGCTCACCAATAACAAGCTCCCCGTACTTTCGATCACGAGTTAAGCCTGCGTAGTTAGCAACCAGTGCATCACGGCTTTTTGTTAAGCGATTAAAAAGAGTCGACTTGCCCACATTGGGGCGGCCAACCAACGCTACGGTTGATAACATAGAAAAAGCCTTGGGGGGTGCCTAAAAAGAAATAACAGAAATTGTAGGGCCAGAGCCCTACTCACTCAAGCGATAGATGCCAAGCTTGCCATCACCACTAAAGGTCATAAAGCGCTCACCTAGCTTAATAAACGGTGCATTGTACTCACCGCCTTTTAACTTGCGACGTCCAGCAAAGCTGCCATCACTTTTGTTAATAACGTGTAAGTAGGAATCATCATCCACCACCAGCACGTAATTACCTAAAGCAAGGGGCGAATCCAAACCTCGAAGCTGCATTTGATCGTTCGTCCAAGCGATACTGCCATTAGCAACATCAAAAGCCACTAAATGACTTTCTTCAGTAACCGCATAAACATAGCGACCATCTACAGTGAGATCACGATAGCTAGATAAATCTTGCTTCCACACAACCTGACCTTTGGCTTTGCTAAAGCTCGCCAAAGCACCTTGATAGGTTGCGGCGTAGACTAAACCACCATCAACAACGGGCGTGCCATCAATATCAACCATTTTTTCAAGGTCGTGGCGGCCACGGGGTGAACTGACTCGACCACTCCACAATAAAGCGCCATCACCAACATTTAAGCTAACCACTTGCCCGTTGGCAAAGGCAGCAAAAAGCTGGTTGCGAGACAAAACAGGATTAGCGGTTCCGCGCAGCGTTAAAGCAGGTACTGCGTGGTCGTAACGCCATAACTGTTCACCATCTCGTGTTGAAAAGCCAAATAAACGGCCATCAATCGTCTGCGCTACCGCCACTCGACGAGAGCCCACCGGCACGCCTAGAATTTCACTTGAGGTTTTTGCACGCCAAAGCTCTTCACCCGTTGCAGAGTCCAGAGCTATCAATTCACCCTTGAAGGTACCCAGGTAAATTTGATTGCGACCAAGACCAACCGCTGCGCTGATCTCGTCATCAAGGCGAACCTTCCACAGGCGTTTTTTGCTTTCGTAGTCATAGGCGTAGACTCGACCTTCAACATCAGCGCCATAGACAACGGTGCCATCAACGGCTAGCTGCAAATTAGAGGCGCGTTTGTCTCGACCATCACCTAAGCCCTTGCTCCAGTCGCGTTTAATTTTAACGGTATCGTCAAAATCAACTAAACCTGAGCGTTTTAACTCTTCTTTATCTTTGTTTGAACTGCAGGCAAATAAAACACAAGCAGCCAAAAGTAGAGCAAGGGTTTTAACGTTCATAATCAACCTTGAGCTGCTTCTTCAGCCACTACCGCGGCTGCTTCAGCTTCAACGGCTTCATCTGCAGGAAGACCGTCTAATTTGAACTGCAAAATACTGCGCTGTGCATATTGCTGACCTGAAAGGCTGCCAATAGCTTGGTTATAAGCTGTACGAGCATTGGCCGGCTCATTTTTAGCAACATAAATGTCGCCTCGAATCTCAGCATAAAGCGCCTTAACTGCCTCGGATTGAGTCGTTACCACCAAGCTAAGCGCCTGATCTAGCTCTCCGGTTTGCACCAAAGCACGCGCTAAACGAGCCTGAGCAACAGCCACAAGCGCCTCGTTAGACTCAGTTTCAACGATGCCTTCTAGCAAAGAAACCGCTGTCGCATAATCCTGATCTTGCACAGCAATACGTGCAGAAATCATGGTCGCAAGATCAGCATACATAGTGCCCTGATACTTTGTTTGAATATCAGTAGCTAAAGCACCAGCTTCTGCTTTAAGCGCATCATCAAAGGCTGCAGGGCCTGCAGGCTGAATAAGCTCAATCAGAGCTTGATACTCATCGGAAGCAGCTTCTGCTTGTTTCTCTTTATGGTCGTTCCAGAAATTCCATCCGGTATAAATAAGAGCTGCCGCAACAATGGGCACAACCACATTTAGCCAGTTGTTATCCCACCAGCGCTTGATCGCTTCAATTTGTTCTTCTTCTGTTAAATGATCAGCCACGTTATTACTCCTAATTAAAGACCGAAAAGAGTTCTTGTTTTGTCAGTGTTTGTTGTTCACGCTCTTCACGTAAATATTTCACAGCTACCACACCACGCGACACTTCATCCTCCCCCAATACCAGGGCAATAGAAGCACCGCTGCGATCTGCTTTTTTCATCTGCGCCCTAAAATTGCCAGCGCCACCATGTACCTGCACACGCAAGCCTTCAACAGAGTCTCTCAACTCTTGCCCAAGTTTCATTGCGTCGGCTTTGACATCGCCGACCGCTAGGATATAGACATCGAGCTGCTGCTGCACCTGCTCAGGCACTAAATTAAGCTCTGTAAGCATCAAAATTAGACGCTCGACACCCATTCCAAAGCCAATTGCAGACGTTGGCTTACCACCAAGCTGCTCAACCAAACTGTCGTAGCGGCCACCACCACAAATAGTACCTTGTGAACCGAGCTTATCGGTTACCCACTCAAACACCGTGTTACTGTAATAATCCAGTCCACGCACCAAAAGTGGATCGATGGTGTAATTGACGCCAAGCTCATCAAGAAGTTTCAACAGGGCATCAAAATGCTCTTTGCTTTCGTCATCAAGATACTCATTAAGCATCGGAGCTTTATCAAAAAGACTACGGGTGCTATCCACTTTACTATCGAAGATACGCAAAGGGTTCGTATGCAAACGGCGCTTGCTGTCATCATCAAGTTGATCGACATGCTGTTCAAAGTACGCAATAAGAGCCTGACGATGCGCCTTGCGGGCAGCGGCATTACCAAGGCTATTAAGCTGTAAGCTAACAACATCAAGAATACCTAGCTTCTTCCAAAGACTCGCCGTCATTTGTAAGAGCTCTGCATCAACATCGGGACCTTTAAAACCAAAAGCCTCAACACCAAACTGATGGAACTGACGCAAACGCCCTTTCTGCGGTTTTTCATGGCGGAACATTGGACCGGTATACCATAGCTTCTGAGTCAAGATACCGCGATCAAACAACATTTGATGCTGCTCGCAGGCTCTCACACACGAAGCCGTACCCTCTGGACGCAGAGTCAGCATGTCGCCATTTCTGTCCTCAAAGGTATACATTTCTTTTTCTACGATATCCGTCGCTTCACCAATACCGCGCTTAAACAACTCTGTTTGCTCAAGAATGGGGAAGCGAATTTCACGATAACCGTAACTCTGTAATACAGAACGGATGGTATTTTCTAGGTATTGCCACACCGGACTATCGCCGGGCAGCAAATCTTTCATGCCGGTAATGGCCTGTAATTTTTTCAAGCTTATTCCTACTTCTTACTGAATGCTTACTTAATGGCTGCTAACGAACGACCGTGCCTTTGATTGCACGCTTAAATTACTGCACCTTTAAACGTGCCAGCTTAGCGACACTGCTGCGAGGCACATCTACAATTCGGCCATCAATAGTGAGTGACACCGCGTTAGCATTTCCAAGCACAATCGAGAACGGTGCTTGGCCCAAAAGGCGGAGATTATCCCCTTTGGCCTTCAGTTCTGCAAATAAGCGTTTTCCTGAAGCATCTTTGACCTCCAGCCAACACTCATCACTAAAGATAAAATCGAGCTGAGAGTCAGCGGCATCCGCCTCATTAAGCTGACTTGCTAACGGATCAGCAGCCGGTTCAGAACGCTCAACGGGCTCATCTGCAGAAGCTGAAGTAGCAGCAAGGGCACCTGAAACCAACGCACTTTCTGAGTCACCAGCATCACGGTTCGGCATCGTATCCGCTGCCACAACTGCGCCCCGGCCAAGATCTTGTTCAAGCTCAAGCCCCACATCGGCTTGCGAATCCACCTCAGTGCCTTCATTCGTAGCGGCCTGCAAGCCATTAGGCTCTGAGTGCAGCACCAAGCCTGATGCTTCGTCATTAACAGGCTCCTCTATAATGGGCACCGTCATGTCGGCAGCTGAAAAGTGCCCGCCCAGTCGTTGAGATGAAAACCAAGCAAGAGCAACAACAATAAGCAACAGCAATAGCGCCAAGACCCAGCGCAACTTAAGCCCACCCTCATTGACAGCCTCACCAAGACTCATATCTCGAAGCTCATCACTAGGAGTATTTTGGCTTGCAAAAAACTGCTCCACCAATACGCTTGCATCGGCACCAACCACTTTTGCGTAATTGCGAATATAGCCACTCACAAAAACAGGATTGCCGATTCCCTCGTAGTCGTCCGCTTCAAGCATGGGCAGCTTGTTATAAGGGATGCGACTTAGACGCTGAACATCATCTTCACTTAGGCCTTGCTCCTCGCGCAAAGCTTTAAGCTGAGCACCTGGGGGCAAGGTATTTGTGTCAGAGCTAACATCAAGATCAGAACGCGGGGTATCGCTGGCCTCTTTATAACCTTCCTGCTGATTTTCCATTACGAGCAAATCTGCCTTATTTTAACGAGTTTTTATAATCGAGGTATTCCCTGGAATACGGGTGTAAATTCTTTAAAGCCAACGCATAACTGGCTTCTTTATCTTTGTTGTCAAAAATACGCTCAATACGTATACCCAACCACAAGCTACGCGCACTAGCAGAAGAATTGGCCATATTCAGGTCTAAATTTTTCTTAGCTTCTGGATACTCTCTATCTTCAAAGTTAAGTTCTGCCAACTCAATTGCCGCAGGTGCATTACGAGAACTGATATTAAGTGCATGCTCAAATGAGCCTTTGGCACGCTTACGATCGCCTGTTTGTAAAGAACAAATCCCGAGCATATACAGAGCATTCGAACGGCTTGGGTAATTAATATCTGCACCAGCACGCTCAAGAAGCGGCAAAGCCTCTTTACAGCGCTCATTCTCGGCTAAGAAACGAGCATAACTCAACTCAATACTCGCCATTGAGAAATCCGCTCGCAGACGCAGGGCTTTTTTAAACTTCTTGTCAGCTTGCTCAGTCTCACCGTTTAACTGGTGAATCATAGCAATACCCTGCATCGCTTCTGCTGATTTGGGATCTAACTCCTGGGCCTCGGTAAACGCTCTAAGAGCTCGATCGCGCTCACCTTTTTGCAAATAGTTCATACCCAGTTTGATATTTGACTCTACTGCTTTCGTCTTATCAAACTTAATACCATCGTTTTCGATAGTCGATACACAAGCACTTAGCAATACAGCAAACGCAAGCACTAAAATGCGCTGTAATTTCATAACCCTTTGCCCAATTTATTGTTGTTAATCTTGAACCAACTTAACCGGTATCACATCCGATGATGACGCAATCAATGCCTCAGCATCAAGCTTGTAGCGCTGACTGCGTCGAGTTCTATCTTGAACCTGACCTGCAAGCTGACCACATGCAGCATCGATATCATCACCACGAGTCGTGCGCACAGTTGTTGTAAAGCCAGCGTCAATCAGCATTTTTTGGAAGCGACGCAAAGCCCCTTCACTAACCCGTTTGTAATTAGATAAATTAAATGGATTAAATGGAATCAGATTGATTTTAACCGGAACGTCTTTCAAAAGTTCAATCAACTCTCGAGCGTGCTCGGGCCTATCATTTACTTTATCGATTAAGGTGTATTCAATCGTAATTTTGCGGCGTACATCCGGCATGCGCTCGATATAACGCTGAGCAGAATCTAAAAGTACGGCAATGGGATATTTACGATTAATAGGTACCAGAGTATTGCGAATTTCATCATTACTTGCGTGCAGTGATATCGCAAGACTGACATCAGTGTAATCTGCAAGTTTATCTAAGGCTGGTACAACCCCTGAGGTACTCAAGGTGACTCGACGCTTAGAAAGGCCGTAGGCGTTGTCATGCATCATCAAGTTCATGGAATCAACCACGTTCTCGAAATTAAGCAAAGGCTCACCCATGCCCATCATCACAACATTGGTCACTTTGCGATCGGCTACGTTCGCAGTATCTAACTGACCAAAACTTTTGGCGGCATGCCAAACCTGACCAATAATCTCAAAGGCATCGAGATCACGATTAAAACCTTGCTTACCCGTGGCGCAAAAGCTGCAATCTAACGAGCAGCCCACTTGTGAGCTGACACACAAGGTACCTCGATCTCCGTCGGGGATATAAACCGTCTCAATGGCATTACCACCACCAACACGAAATAGGAATTTAGCTGTGCCATCAGCACTGTCTAGGCGCTGCATTAGCTCGGGAGCCCTAACCTCAGCAACTTGCTTAAGTTTTTCTCTAAGCCCTTTACTGAGGTTAGTCATCTCATCGAAATCCGTGACGCCGAGTTGATGAATCCACTTCATCACTTGAATGGCACGAAACTTTTTTTCACCAAATTCGGCAAAAAAAGCTACGAGTTTTTCCTCACTTAATCCCATTAGGTTAGTGAGTGCGGGCGCCTCGGCGCGGACTTCGGTGTTCACTAAGCATACCTGTGCAACATATAACAGTTGCGCATCTTAGCGGGGACAGATCTCACTTTCATCAAAAAAGTAAGCTATTTCACGTGCAGCAGACTCTGGAGAGTCAGATCCGTGAACCGCATTGCGCTGCATAGACTCAGCAAAGACCTTACGAATCGTGTCTTCTGCGGCATTTTCTGGGTTAGTAGCGCCCATGACTTCACGATAATGCTCAATCGCATTTTCGCCTTCTAGCACCTGAACCATAACAGGGCCGGATGTCATAAACTCTTTTAAAGCATCGTAAAAAGGCTTACCAAGATGCTCTTTATAAAAACCGCCTGCTTTGTCATCATCCATATGCAGCATCTTTGCAGCCACAATACGCAGACCGGCACTTTCTAAACGGCTGTAGATTTTCCCAATTACGTTTTTAGATACCGCATCGGGTTTTACGATGGACAGAGTACGTTCTATCGCCACTTACTTCACTCCTGTTCAGATTAAGTTGTCCGATTGAGCCTTATGCCACAAATCGGCAAACACAGTATACGCGCGGCGTGATTTCAATGCGACAGATCCAAACCATATCTGTTAACGTAATTAGAGCAAAATCAAAGCTCTAAGGCTTATATCTTATGTGTTATCAAAATTTAATCAGCGCAGCTCTTCTCTTCGCCACCATCACTCTAAGCTCTGTGACTCACAGCGACGACAACATAGACGCTGCAGACAAACATTCCGCCTGTCCCAAGCTCTTAAATCATGACTATAGAAAGCTGCATAGCAATACCAGCGTAAACCTGTGTGAACTCTACAAAGGCAAAGCCATTCTACTGGTCAACACAGCCAGCCACTGCGGTTACACAAAGCAGTTTTCAGGGCTAGAAGAGCTACATCAGCGCTTTCAAGATCAAGGTCTTGTTGTGATTGGTTTTACATCGGATGACTTTAAGCAAGCCGCCAAAGATGAAGAGGAAGCCGCCGGTATTTGCTACAAAAACTACGGTGTTAGCTTTACCATGCTCGCACCAACGGCTGTTCGCGGCGAAGACGCAAATCCAACCTTTAAAGAGCTTGCAAGGCTCAGCAAAAAGCCAAGTTGGAATTTTAATAAATACCTAGTTAGCGCAGATGGCAGCAAAGTTCAGCGCTTCGGATCGAACACAAAACCGATGAGCAATAAACTCATAGAGGCCATTGAGCAGGAGCTTTAGACCCTGCCGCCGATCAATAGCAGCTATTTAAGAGTCACTAAAATGAAGGCGCGCTTGCCCTAATATCTTATATCAATGAAAATAGTGGCTTAGCTGCCATTTGTGCCTCCACCCAGTTTTCCGAGATTTACCGTGAAGTTTAAAGACCCCAGTTCGACTAAAGTCATCGTTGGTATGAGCGGCGGAGTTGACTCATCCGTTAGCGCCCTACTTCTTAAGCAACAGGGCTTTCAGGTTGAAGGCCTGTTTATGAAAAACTGGGATGAAGACGACGGCACAGATTATTGCACCGCCATGACCGACCTTATGGACGCAGCGGCTGTGTGCCAAAAGCTCAACATCCACCTGCATACCGCCAACTTTGCACGAAATTACTGGGATAATGTCTTTGAGCACTTTCTTGAAGAATACAAAGCGGGACGAACGCCAAACCCCGACATCCTGTGCAATAGAGAAATTAAATTCAAAGTGTTTCTCGACTATGCCAATGAACTAGGCGCTGACTATATAGCTACAGGGCATTACTGTAGGCTTGATCACAGCCAGCAACCTGCCCGCCTTCTTAAAGGCTTAGATAACAACAAAGATCAGAGCTATTTTTTACATGCTGTCACCGGCAAAGCATTTGATAGAAGCCTGTTTCCGATTGGCGACATGGAAAAGCCCGAGGTTCGCAAAATTGCCGAAGAGCACGACCTTGTCACTCACAACAAAAAAGACAGCACCGGCATTTGTTTTATAGGCGAACGTCGCTTTAAAGACTTTTTACAAAACTACCTTCCCGCTCAACCTGGAGAGATCATCACCGAAGATGGCCGTGTAATCGGTCAACACCAAGGCCTGATGTATCACACCATGGGGCAGCGCCAAGGCTTAGGCATTGGCGGAGTCAAAGGGGCACCGGAAGAACCGTGGTATGTAGCCCAAAAAGACTTAGACAATAACCGTCTTGTTGTTGTACAGGGCGCTCAGCACCCTCTTCTATTTACCGACAGCTTGCGAACAGGGCCGATGCACTGGATCGATGGCGCGCAGCATGAAGGCAAGCTCTCATGCCAAGCCAAGACACGCTATCGCCAAGCCGACCAAGACTGCGACATCACGATTCTTACCGATGGCTCTCTTGAGGTGCAGTTTCATGAGCCTCAACGAGCTGTCACCCCGGGCCAAAGCTTGGTACTTTACCAAGATGAACACTGCCTTGGTGGCGCCGTCATTGAACAGGCCTATAACCGCTAGAGAAACCAACAACAAGCGGTACTATCAGCGCTGATAACTACACCAACTGAGATTTAAGCAAAAAACATATGAAAGGAAGCTATCGAGAACTCTGCCTTGCTCTAGCCGGTATATTGCAAGCAACAGCGCAAGTTGAGCGTATTGCCAAGAACGGCTACCTAGACACGGAGCAATTCGAAACCTCAATCAACAGTTTATTCCAGCGCACCCCAGAAAAGACGGAAGATATTTACGGCAGCATAAGCGCGCTATTGCCGGGTCTCGAGACCCTAGAAAAACAACTAAGCGAATACCGCCAAGCACCTGCTTCAGATATTTTTCGCTATTTTCTTGGTGTTCTGCATATACAAAAACG